>JAKUPT010000033.1 GCA_022450595.1 Bdellovibrionales bacterium | reverse complement strand
TTTTAGCGGTACTCATAGTGTATTCCTTCCATTTTTACTTATCGTATTCTTTGAGTCTCAAAACGTGAGTGACTAAAACAATCTTCACACTAAATTCAATCTTTGTAATAGCTCTGACCTTATTTCCACCCACATCAAAAACAGTTTGGCTGCCTACAAAATCAACGTTACTTCCGAACAACTTTTTTGAAAAATGTCTCATTTGTATTATAGCCGAGTTGCCCATTTGCGAAATAAGATATTTTTAATTATCTTTTCCCGAATTTTGAACGTCCATAGTTGGAGACTCTCGCTTTAAGTCTGGCAGTTTTGAGGTGGTAATATAAACTGTTAATTGTTAAATCGTAGCTCCACTAACCTCTAAAAGAGGTTATATAACCTATAAAATAGGTTGATTAAAGCCCCTAAACTATATAAAATCTAATCTATGTTAGATAAAGTACTCGGCTCAGAAATTGCCATGAAAATCATGTTCCATCTCATTCACTACAATGAGATCTATCCCTCAGCCGTGGCCAAAGATTATGATTTGGCTTTAAGCTCTGTACAAAAACAATTCGCTCGTTTTGAAGAAGCCGGCATTCTGGTCTCAAAGATGGTGGGTAAAACACGTATATACATGTTTAATAAAAAATCAAAAGCCGCCAATAAGTTCTATGACTTTGTTAAAGTCTATTACGACGGACTTTCTATTAAAGATAAAGAAAAGATTTTTTCTAAAAGACGTAGACCAAGGCGCCCTGGTAAACCCGTTGTAGGTCAAAATGAAGATTGATCTTAAAACTTGTACAGAAAAAGAGCTTTGGCACTATGTAGCTGTCCACCTCAAAAAAGAAGGGATTGATACAGTATTGGTCGGAGGAGCCGTTGTCTCCATTTATACCGATGGCGCTTATAAATCTGGAGACTTAGATTTTGTGACTATGGATTTGTTTACCACAGGACTAGAGAAAGCCATGAACAAGATTGGTTTTAAAAAACAAGGGCGACACTATATTCATCCAGAATGTCACCACCTGTTTATTGAATTCCCTGGAGGCCCACCTTTAAGCATTGGAGAAGATACCCAAATCAAACCCTATGAAGTGAGTGTTGAAGGGGAGATCATAAAAATTTATTCACCAACAGACTGTGTAAAAGACCGTCTTGCTAGCTTTATACACTTTAATGCAGAAGAGTGTTTAGATCAGGCGGTACTTGTTGCTAAAAGGCATCCTGTAGACATTGATAAAATAAAAACATGGTGTGAGCTTGAGCGTGGAAAAGAGCAGTTTGAGGAGTTTTTAAAAAAAATTAAAGTTTAAACTTATAAAAACCCTTTACTACGCAGGGTTTGCAACAATTTGTAGTAAACTAAATGTTTACTACTACATTGGGGAGTGAATGAACCGAACAAAGTTAGTTTTTTTTGAAGGTATTGCTGGTTCGGGAAAATCAACAACTTCCTAAAATGTTAGTTCAACCTTGAGGAAAGATGATTTCTTCCATCGGTTGTTACGGGAAGTTGATAAGGATAACCCATTCGTTATTAACGATGTTGCAAGTGATGGTGGGAGCTATTGCGAACTCGCCAGCAATAATTGGGAAAACTTTATTAACGAAACATTGCCGAGTAGCCAAGTTTGGTTGATGGACAATGCCTTTCTTCAATATCCCCTCAATGCCTTGGTTTGGATTGATTATCCAAGGCAAAAAATCATCGATCATATTTCCTCAATTCATGCGAAGTTAAATAGCTTTGATTTGCGACTGATTTACTCTCACGGCGATTCCGTAAGACAAGAGGTGAAAAGGGTTCTCGATAGTCGAGGTGACGAGTGGCTCAATAAAAACCTCGAATCATTTGTTAAAAATCCATTCGGTTCCAAGCACAAGGATAACCCTGTAGAGGGAATATATTCGTTTTTTTGAGGATGTAGTAGGAGTTTACAGCCAAGCGATTGAGACCCTGCCTATTTGCACCTTAAAAGTGAATAAAGCAGGGCTGGATTGGCTAAAGTATGAGTCGGAAATTATAGAGTTCTTGAAGGATTGAAGGTTGAGCTATGCATAGAGCAGTTAACAAGTGAAAACAAAGGGATACAAGCCCTTCACCGCCTCCTGTCGTGCTTTCAGTAAAAAACACTTTTAATAAAATTTGTTTTTACGAAAAACTTCGAATTCCCGCCATAAACCACTCAAATCTGGATTGAATTCGGCAGTACTTTTGATATCATTAAATAGTGTTGAGTTCGCGCATCCCCCCTTCGAAGGGAAAGCACTATAGTGTAGAATTCGTTACTGATTTTTTTTTAAACCTTTAATTGGGGTTTGAAACAGAAGAAGGGAATGTTTTGAGGAGCCCACAATTGGAGGTTTCAATGAAACTATCTGCACCAATCCACGTCCTAAAGAGTAAAGCAAAAGGCTTAAAGAAGTCGAAGTCTATTATGATAATATAAAGATTTGAAAGAAAAACTAGAGAAAGAAACGGTATTATTTGAAGGTTAGGAGATGATATGATTACTAAAGTAGAAATAAATAAACTTTTTTTGAGAGAATCTTTTAATTATGTAATTCCATTAAACGAAAAAGATGGGGTAACAATAATTCATGGGCCGAATGGGTGTGGAAAAACGACCTTTCTAAAATTATTGTCTTGGGTTGCAGAAAAAGACTTTGAAAAGATAGCTAAGGTTCCATTTGAAAGTATGAAATTCTATTTCAATACTGGTTATATGGAAATTAAAAGCGTGCCAGCGGATTTAATTGAAACCAATAGTTCTTTTTTTAATTCACTTCAATATTTTCAGTATTTCCACAAAGAGTTTATTATATCAATTAATGAAGGCACAAAGAAGAAAAAGAGATTTAGAGTTTCATCTTCTATATCTCGGTTACATCTTCGAGACCTTCGTCAAAGTGAGAATGATTTGGAGTACATCGGTGGAGGAATGTTTCAAAACTCATCTACTGGTGAAAGATTTGATGAAGTTGATATAAGAGGCAATCGTACATATAAATGGGATAATGATGATTGTGTCCCTAATGAGGTATCAAGTCATTTAGAGAGGTTGAAGTTTGAGTTAATAGAAACTCATAGACTATACAAAATTATTGACTCTGATGACAGAAGAGATTCGTATCATAGAAGGCCATCTGGAGGTAAAACTCATACTCTAAGGGTAAAAGAAATTAGCTTGGCTATAAAAAAAGAAATCGATGATCAGATATTAAAATATAATGCAACATCAAGTGAGCTTGATCGAACCTTTCCAACAAGATTGCTAAAATTTAAAGCAGAGAAGAATCTTACAAATAAAGAAATTGCAAGGAAACATGATGAAGTTGAGTCTTTAAGAAGAGATTTACGAGGACTAGGTATACTAGAAGATTCTAAGAATACTAAACTTCCCGATTACAAGGGTATTGATAGAACAATGAGGAAAGTTCTTTGGCTACACTTAGATGATATGAAGAGAAAACTGAATACTCTAGAGGGACTAAAAGTAAAATTGGAGTTACTATCTGATATTCTTAATAAGAGGTTTCGTTATAAAAAGACGATAATTAGTCAGTATGAGGGAATTAAGTTTGTTATTGAGAATGGAAAAAATGAATCGTTCCTGTCTCCTTCAAAGTTATCTTCTGGCGAACAACATCAGCTAGTATTATTCTATGATCTAATATTCAATACGGATGATAATAGTATTATCCTTATTGATGAACCAGAATTATCTCTACATGTCGACTGGCAAAGAGCGTTTTTAGATGACTTAATAAAGGTCGCAACTATAAATAGTGATTACTTTATTGTAGCCACCCATTCCCCTCAGATTATAGGGCATAAATGGGAGAGTTCTATTGCTTTGGACGGTGGTGTCGAAAAGTGAACCAATTAACTGTTGATGAGGTAATTTCGGAAATAAAAATTTCACTTGCTTCTTCTGTGTTCCTAATTGTTGAGGGCCCAAGTGATATTAAGTTTTTTAATTATTTTTTAGAAATAGATGATCTTACAATTCTACATTGTGGTAGCTGTGAAAAAGTAATTGAAGCTGCAAGAAAATCCAAGCAATTCGAGACTTCTAATAAGACCATAATCGCTGTCATAGATAGAGATTATAGATGTATTTTAAGAGACTTACCTGAAGAAGAGTATATATTTGTGACAGATAAGCATGATATTGAATCTACCATGTTTACAAAGGTTGTATCCAAAGGAGTTTTGAAAACTTTTATAAACAAAGAAAAAACAAAGGCTAAGTATGGAGCTAAGTATCTTGAGGTTTTATATCAAAAAGTAATTAATATAGCGATGCGTACGAGTGGATGTCGTTTTAATGCGGAAAAACTAAAGAAAAATAAAGGTACTAGTATTAGCTTTAAAGGCACGGAAATAGATAGATATATTAATAATAACTTTGTTTTTAATTTTAACTCATTTTGTAACGCCGTCAAAAAAATAGCTACTAATAATAAAAAGAGTATCGATTCTATTTTTGATGTTGATGTAGACAGTTTAGTCAGCTTAGAAGAGGATGTACTTATTTGGACCAGAGGTCATGATCTTATTGATGCTGTCCATGCTCTTTCTAAGTCCAAACTAAGTAATTCTAAGGTGGAAAAAATAGAGATTAAAAAACTTTTAAAAGTTAGTTATGGGGATCAATCGTTTGTTAAATCTCAATTGTATGCTGATATTAGTGCTTATTTGAAGTAGATTTATTTTTGTGTAGTACTTTGTAGTGTGCTGCACTTCTGAACATGAATTAAATCAATAGGATAAGTTACCCGTCACCACCTCCACCAAATTATTTGCCCTGCGAATAATTGCTCCGCCATAGCCCACACGGCGACGACGAGCCCCCACTAAGTTAATTTAAACAATGCTCTCAGGTTCTACTCGTTCGATGGTTGAAGACGATAAATCCACGCTCACACCTAAGCAAATTATAAAAGGCTAGTCGAACGACTTTTTTGGTGGCAGATAATATGAGTCAAATATTCTGTCCAATAACTTATGGTACTTCTTTAGCTTGTATACTGCATATAAGGCGTCTGGATCATGTGCCACAATCTCCATCACAGCTTCAAAGTCTGATGGGATACCATCAAGATTGCTTTGGACTTTCTTCCAAAGAAACTTACAAGTTGAAGTTAAATCTGTCTCACCACATTCAAATATAAAAGAACTTCCAAAATTTGCGTGAAGCTCTTTTTCTAATATTCTCGAATTAGCTCTAGATTCAGCCTTAATGTAAAAATACCTATGGTTGGATCCGTGAACAGAGTTTGATATACCGACAACAAACATTTTCATGTGCTTACTATTGCAACGACTCCCTCTCATAAGACACTTTAGGCGACCTAGCCGACCTTGTCCTATTGCTAAAATATTTTCGGCATTGGTAACGGCATAAGTAATAAACTCACCCTTAACCATGCTTGGGCTATCGACTTCGATTGCACCCATAGACTGTAATGTATTATGAAGCTCTTCGACTTTACTCATGTTTCTATTTTATTAGGTTTTAAATATAAAGTCACTTCTCATTCCAAAAAGGCTCTCCACTGGTTCTACTTGGTCAATGGCGGAAGACGTAGGACTGGGCGAAAGGGTAGCCAGTTTTCTAGACAAACCGAGAGAGTGTGGTCTTGTATT
The DNA here is from genome assembly GCA_022450595.1 of Bdellovibrionales bacterium. Lineage (GTDB taxonomy): Bacteria > Bdellovibrionota > Bdellovibrionia > Bdellovibrionales > UBA1609 > JAKUPT01. The sequence continues at coordinate 26,206 of JAKUPT010000033.1, read as the reverse complement.
AAGCAGTTCAAATTAATTGACACTAAAAATAGTTTAGATAATAAAAATCTATACCAAAAGCAAACACTCGGTTTAAGAATAAGATTTATTTTAAAGTTAAGACGCAAAGAATACTTAAAATTAAGGACTCAACACATTGTTTTTTTCAATTTATTAATCTCAACCTTAATATGTTAATATACCTCGGGCGTTTGCCCAAAAATTGAAGCCCATTTTGAGTGTGTTAGTCAAGGAGAGCCGTTAGAGATCAAAATCGATTTTAAAGAAAGTCCAGGCACAACGACATATGTTATTGATGAATACTCTGTTGTTGCCGACGGAAAAAGTTCATATACACTTTTAAGTTGCGTTGAGTCTCAAAAGTGCATCCGTACCTTTTCCCATGATAAGCCTGATGAAATTTAGAAGTAGGAATTTGATTTGAAGGTTTTAGCTAAAAAATATCTTCTGACATATAGGAAGATGTTGTCGCTTTTTTTTAGCACAAAGGTACACTTTTGTGACTCAAGTCAGCCCAAATATGGTCTGTATCTTTCCCCTTTTTTCTGTAGGTGCTTTAAAAGCGTTTTCGGTCAGTCACAAATGGACAACTTAATTGAATGCTCATATTTAATCGCATTCGGAAATATATTGTGTTCTATATTTAGAAAACTGAATTGCGTCTATTGAGGTCATGAATGTGCTCATCAAACTATAAATAAATGAAAAGGCAAAGAGGGCAAATAAACACGGACTGATCAGTTCTTCACTGAGTGAGGTGTAAGCATATAATAAGATGGAAAAGATCAAAGACAAGAATATAAACAACAAACAGACTTTAAAGCTTACCGTTAATTCAGTAAAAATCCTTACTTCTCCATTTTCCAAAAACTTAATAAAATTATGATCACTTGACGTCATAAGAATAGCCAATGAGGCAAAGAAAACAGAGAATACTATTGATAATACGGAAACAGCCAGTCCAAATATGTCCTTCATACTAGAGGTCTTTATTACAGAGCATTCAGTAGCATAGTAAGCACCAATTGCCAAAGCTACAGAAAAAATAAAATCACAACTCCAAATAAATCTCTTAAAAATTTTAAATATTCTACTTAGCATCTACCTATCTGTCCTTATGATTCTTCATTCTTTCAAAAATTTTCCCGAACATCAAACTTAACCTATGTAACAAACAGTCTTCCTTTGAGACGGAATCAGCTATTTCTTGAACAATTGGGTTTTTGCCGGTTGATATCGTTCGTAATTCGCCCTCCATTTCTCCTTTAACAGTTGCTTTCCCATATCCATCTGCGGCCATATAGATTTTACTTTTGACATCCCCATCATTAGCTATATCTAGACCCTCACTATCCCAATCAGCTCCAATTTCCTCCTTGTACTTCTTCGCTCGAAGTTTCTGCAATCTTTTATCCACATCCTTCCAAATATCTCTATGATTTGGGTTAGATGGGTGTAGGTTGACATTAAATGAAAAAACTTTTTCAAACTTTGCCAGTGAAGCAATTAAAGTGTTGGTTTCCTCAATTAACTGGATGTCTGTATCTACAAGTAGATCATCGTAACCAGCATTAAAAACGCTGCAGAACCTGTTTCTAAAAGAGCTAATAGAAATATCTTGTCCTACAATTTGGAATGCAATTATCCTAGATTTTATATGTAGATAAAACTTAGATTTTGCAACAACGGAGTCTTGAATGTCTAAAGTGTTAAAATCTAGTTGTTTCCTATCGGCTACTTCCTGAGTTTTTTCTGGCTCAAATTTGCCTAGGTATCCAGAAATGAAAAGATAATTATTCTGATCAAGCTCTTTTTTAACTTTAAAAAAACCCACTCATATTTTCTAAAAGAGGCGGTCTTTCCTGACTCCATAGACCTCATTATAAAACTTGCTTTATCTTTGTACGAAGCTATTAAATTGAGTCTGCCAAAAACGAATTTTGCCATCACACCGCCATCAATATTTTCTGTATTTAAATATATTTTACAGAATAATATTTGCTTATTCAACGAGATAGCTCAATCTATTGTCGATTTAGAACCTAAGGCTTGGGGGCTATTAGTTTCATGATGGCTATAGTTAGGTAACTGTCACCTGAAGGTATTACAACTTAAAATTCGATTTTTTTAGATTAGGTATTATTTAATTAGACTTGAGTTGTGGCAAGCTTTTGCATTGAAGAGAAGCCATGGTCAATCAAAGCATATCTATACAGACCAGCACTCTTACATATAGCTGCTAGACTGAATAATCAGGAGTGGCTTAAAACTCCCATTCAATAATGCTATGGCATTTCTGGCAATAGTAGGGAGCCCTGCACCTTTTGGCGATGTTTTGATTCGGGATCTGAATTTTTAAATAAGGGTTTTGGGTTATAGTGATTTTATTAAGGCTGGGGGTTGCCATCGGGGAGCTTTAACTTGTAGCTATGGGCAGAGCTAAAGTCATATATACAGATGAACATCCCATATCACATAACTGTCAGGTGCATAAATTGAGAGTGGTTTGCTGGCACAGATCTCGCAATTAATAACCAAATGCCGTTGAAATCAAATACAACAGACATTATGCGTATCATATTTACAGCATCTAATAAGAACTGGGTAATAGTTATACTCGTTAGTCTCTTATCCATTTACTCTTCAGCTGTCTTTGCAGATCCTATTTTAGATAAATATCTTGAGCAAAAAAATTCCGACTATTATACCTTAGAAGAATATCATGAACTGGTTAAAGTTAATCTTCATAAATATGTAAAACTCATCTATCCAGATGTACATCAATTAGGAGAGGCGATATTAAAAACATTTAATCCAAAATCTCATTATTTTTTGCATATTGGATCGGGCCCCTTTCCTGTTACAACCTACTTAAAAAACAAAAAAGGTGTGTTGATTAATAATATTCCTCTCTCCGCTTTTCATGATGATATCTTTAATAATAAGTTCTGGATCGTAAATTCTACTAAAGAAAAATATAATCTTCCTGAAAAAGAATATCTTAATATTCTAAAAAATCATTTTGATAGATTTGTGCCTAAAAAAATACTTGCTGGTAATTATAAAGTGGTTTTAATCGACACCGTTCAAACAGGAGAGTCTTTAGTGAATGCACACCGAAGAGTCTCAGAGTATATTCATAAAACAAACCCAAATGTTGATGTCACCGCCTTGGCACTTTTGCACCCTAATGCAAAGGGTGATCTACTTTTTAAAATTAAGGAGCCCGTGACATATGTGAGACTTCAAAATTTATTGGGTAGATTATTGCACAATAGAGTTCTTTCTCCCTATACAGAGTACAATAGATTTGAACCTGGGATTACAGCGCCGGAAGAGGTTGTTCGTAACCCAAAGTTTTTATTATTTGAAAAGCATATCACTACATTGATGAAAACACAGAAAGTGGAGCTTAAGCCCATTAAAAATAAATGTGATTCTATTTTTTAGTTAGGAGCCGGGCACTTAACTAAGAGTTATCAAGCAAATCAGTCTAATTCTTCAAAAGCATCTTTAAATTTTTCTTTGATGTTGTTCTTACGAATGTAGTCTTCAATATATTCTGGACGAAAGCTACCATCAGCATTCCATAAAGCTCCACATTCATAACACTCATATAACTCTTCACCTGATTTTATATTTTTGATTTTATGAATATCACCATATTCTTTACATTCGTCACATATAGGCTTTGCTGATTTAACCATACTTATACCTTTAAAATTATTTGATTGGGAATGCTGTTACAATTTCGTTTTTTGTACCATTTTTTATAATGATCTTAATTTTATTTTCACCGAGAGTACCTACAGTTAGAGGTTTCATATTAATTATATACTCTACATTTCCTCTTTTTTGTATAAGACCTTTCCCTCGTTTAAGCCAAGCCTCATCAATCAGCTTTGGTATCTGCTTAATGTCAGCTTTAAAAACAGTATGTATAGGCTTAGTAGGATCTGGTTTGGAGTGCTTTAAGACATGCCTTAGAGTTGTACTATGGCTATAGTTTTTTCCATATTTTAACCCAGCCTTAGAAACCCATGTGCCTTTTCCAGTAAACTTTAGATTGGGAATGCCTCTTATAAACTCACCTGAAGTTTTATCGAGAGCCTTTCCGCGAACAGCTAAGCCATAATCATCTAGGTGGAGTTTATCTTTAACTTTATTTAAGGAATTAGCAACCTTACTACTTTTCCCTTTAACCGTTTTAAAAACTTTTGAGCCTGTTCTCATGAAGCGAGCAGTGCCACCAGAAATATAATCGGTAGTTACATCGACAGCTATTCTACCCAATAATTTGGACCTTTCATAAGCAGAACCATTTTTAAGAACTTCCCAGTCTGTTAAAATGTCCCTATGAATTTGATCAGCAATCTCAGGAATGTTTTTAATTATTTCATTTGCTTTTTGAAGAGCAAGGTAAGGGTCAGATGCCATTAAATCTGCAAAGTCTTCTATGTTTTCAGCCAGTTCTGGTAGTGTTTTGGCTATTTCATTAGTAGCCTCAGAGACACCATCAACAAAACCATTTCCGATATTAAGTAATAATTCTGAAGCAGTAGCACGGGCTAACCCTTTTGCAGTGTTCTGTTGACTAAAAGCAGTATCAGCAGCAACAAGATTTGCCATTCCAGCCACATAAGAATGAACTTTTTGAGGAGTTGCATTTTCTAATGCAAAATTATTAAACCAATCAGCAAGATATTTGTTTCCAATTTTTCTGATCAATGCACCTTCATTGGTGTTTTGATCAGTTTTAAAATTATAATCAGCAATTGGATTCTTTGGTAAATCAATTTGAATTTTTGCTAAATCTATTAAGCCATTAAAGTTTGTAATGAGCTTAATGTTATTTTTGCAGAACTCACTTAAAGCTTTATCTGATGCCCCACTCAGTCCTTCTATGTATTTAGATAATGTATTTATGTCTTTATTTAAGTAAGCCTGAAAAAATTCAGGTGGCATGTTTATAAATGTTCCATTTGGAATCGAAACTTTACATTCAGCTATATCTTGAGTATCACTTTGATCTCCATCCCGAACATTACGATTTTCACCTTTTTCTTTTGGGTAAATACGGTTTTTTATGTCACTAAATTTTGTTCCAGCATTTGAACCAGCTCTACCCTCAAGCTCATTTCCAACTTTTTTCGAATTAGATATATGCTCATCGACTTTATCGGAATAGTAGTCTAGAGAATCAAGATTGGTTTGATTTATTTTTCTCAGCTGTCCGCTTAATTCATTACTGGCGCCTACAACACCATTATAGTTACTTATTGCCCCATGAGCAGTTCCAATAAAGCCAACAGCATCTCCTACGCCAAACTCACTTCCCCCAGCACCGTCTGTGCCAGAAGCATTGCCATTTCTGCTACTTGCAGTATTATCTTTTGCATCAACAGGACCTGGCCCTTGTTGTTTTCCAGGCTTTAATTCTTTGTTAATGGGGCCAAACTTTCCTTGATCTAAGGCACTTATATCACCTTCATAACGACTAAAGTACCGTTGCTTTAAGCCTTTATGCTCTACTATACCCTCATAAACACCTAGAACTTGTTGACCATTTTCAGTGACTGGATAAACTTCCCCGGGTACCAATTCAGTAACATTACTGGGCAGTTTAATTTCATATACTTTACTACCATCGGGCAATTTAATTAGCTCTGAATACCCGTAAACGGGAGTGGTAAAAACAAGACTAAATGCTAAAAATAATCTTAAAAACTTCATTAAAAAGACCTTATATCTCTTGCTAGTCCCACGAAATTTTCATAGAGCGTTCTAACTTCTTTAATGTCGAAATACTTTTTATAGAAAGGTCTTAATTCAGAGTGAATTTGTCCCATTTCTTTTAAAACATCTTCTTTATTAGCATTGCCAAATATTACATCTAATGTGTGACCAACATATCTGAAATAAGATTTTCTAAAATCATAATATTTTGCTTGAATTTTCTTTTCTCTAATAATCATTGAAGAGGAGTTAGAGACTCTTCTTGCCTTTTTTGAAAGGTTAATAAATCTTATCAAATTCTGAAAAGCCCTTTCTTGCTGACGGTTTACGGCATAAAAGCTTGTCTCTCTTATTGCTTTTTGCATTTCCTCATGCTCAGATAAAACTAGAGTCATTTTTGCAGAGATGAGTTCAATTGTTTTTTCAAAGTCATAAACCTTATCATAGTCTTCAATAAGCTTATGGGCAGACTCTACCTGTGTTTGTCTTTTTTCATCATTATATGAAAGCGAACAGTCTCCACTTATGGGTGTAATTTGTGTTTTATCTTTGTTTATATAGCAAAGCTTTGTTGGATCATTTTTATTGTCTTCCATGTACTTAGCAAGGTTACCATCGATTGTTGATACATCTACACAACCATTGTGCTGTATTAATAATTGTAATTGGCTTTCACAGAAGGCAACGGTTTTTTTCACGCTCTTTTTTTCCCAACTTTCAATTTCAGCTTCTTGCCTTTCTGCATTTTTAACAGCTAGAGCTTTATCTTTACTAGTGAGGACTATAAATACATTAGCAATTTTTTTTAATGCATCTGAATATTTTAGGCAAGATTCTTTGTAGTACTTATTCACATCTATTGCATTGGCAGTTTCTTCTCTCCTTATGTCGTTTGCTTTTGTGATTTTTGCAGATAATTTATAAGCCTCTTCTCGCGCCATTAGGTCAACTACAACTATAACTACAGCTGAAGCAACTAATGCATAAGGTGCTGCAGCTGCCATTGCTGTACTAAAGCCAGAAAAAGCTCCAGATCCTGCAGCAGCTCCAGTAAGTTTACTTGCCACCCAAAAGTTTGCAGATATATTACTTATAGTTGTAGTTACGGCCACTGTCCTTGCACGGTCTCTGTTTGCAGCTTCGCTTCCGCCAGTACTTGAAACATAAGAGTGTCCAACTGTAAATGGAACTCCTGATGTTAAAGCTCCCACAAAGCTTGGGTTTACATATCCTTTAAAGCTTGAAACAAAAGGTGGAGTTACTAGTCCGGGAGGCATGTAGTGACTATCTCCATTAGCACGTCCAGCTTTACAAACATTTTCAAAGTCTTTTGAAAAAGCAAGTATAAAATCTCTTGCATCTTCAAAGTCTTTTTGTTGTTGATTAGCATGCCAAGAGAGTTCGAATTTAGTTCTTACGAGCTCCTCGTAGTTAGATATAAACTGCTCTAATTGCTTTCTTGTTTTAGGTAATGTAACTAGGTCTTTATTAGCCAATTCCCTAAACTTGTCTTCGACTAAACTTACAAATGCAGTATGATCTTTGTAGTACTCTTTATTTGAGGCATATCTTACTAACTCATTAGAAATATTATCTACAAGTTTTAAAAAGTCCATTTTAACATAGGCTTGTGCATCAGCTTTAGCAGCTAAATAGCTATTATCGACAGCCTCTTGAACTGTTTTAATGGCATTATCGCCAGCATCTGCTAAAGTAAATGTTGGGCATGTAATCAATGATAAACTCAATAGAACTTTTAATAATTTTTTATATGGTAATATCATTTCGCAACTCCTTCATAGATACACGCATAAAAAGTTTCAACATTTTTATCTGTTCGATTTTTGTCTAAATACTTTTCTCTGACATTTTCAAAAGTTTCTAACTTTGACGGATTTTGAATAATGTTTAATTGATGAGTTTTTACTCTAGTTAGCAAGTCGACAAGAGAATTTTTTCCTGCTGCACCATCAATTGATAAAAATCTCATATGTGATGTCATTCGGGAAGCAACTTCAGCTTGTTTAAATGAAATCTCATCTAACATATTAACTAGATGATCTATTGAGATATTTTTATTATTGTCTAGAGAATAATTTAAAATATGATCTAGTAACTGAGACGTAAAGCTATTTTCAAGTTCTGATAAGTGAGTTAATTGTTCCAATATTGCGTTTCCATGCTCAGCACCAGTTCCAAAAGATTTAAACACAGTGTAGACTTGCCTTAAATCAATAATTGCATTTGCAAATGGTCTTTCATTTAGTTTGGCTCGTTTTCTTAAAGTTCTTGAAGCTTTTTGCATTTGAATTCTTAGCTAATCATTTTTAAGAACATTTCTGTAAGTGTATCCTTGTGATTGAAGTTCTTTTAATTTTTTTAAAAAACTCATGTGAGCTTCAAAGCTGAAACTTTCCACTTGCCCTATGACTCTTCTCATTAGAAAATCTGCATATCGTATTCCAAGAACATTGATTGTTTCACTGGTATAAGGGAGCTTAACTTCCCTAACACTACAATACGGCTCCATTGACTCAATAAAAATATTACCAATTTCATTAGATAAAACAGCGGCCATAGTTTTTACATGTGCCTCTAAAACAATATCATCATTCTTAATTTTCTCATTGGCTAGTTTATATAGGTTTTCAGAAAGCATAAACAATTCCGTTGTTGAGTAACTATCTAAAGCCATTTTTAATAAATCTTTTTCTTTTAAAAGTGAAAAACCAATAATTAGAAAATTCTGAAATTCATTTTCCTTTAATTTATTAGTTAATGTCTTCGATTGTGCTTTAATATAATTTAAAGCTTTTACTACATCATTTTTTGAATTAAGTGGTTTATTTAAAGGCTCAAAAGAAATTGTATAACTACTATTAACTCTGGTTCCTTGTGCGAAATCTTTTATAGTAAAGATTTTTTTTATTTCAGAACCAGGCTCAGCCCAGACCCAACGTTCTTTTGCCGTCTTGTTGTGTCCTTGTAATATGTTTTGGTCAGACTCTGAATCGAATGTAAAGACATTGTTATTATTGCCTTCATGAATTTTTACACCCCATACATTTTTTGGAACTTTATAGGAAATTATAAATTTAGCATTAACTTTTCCAGATTGATATGTATGGTAGATATGATTATGTGAACAGCTTTCTATTTGATCTTGATGAAAGTTTTTAACAAAGTCTTCAAGTGTAATAGTAAAAGTTGTCATATTATTTTTTTCTATCATATTTCCAGTTGCTTTAGCCCAATAAGTGCTATGAGAACTTCTATAGCCTGCGGCTACATTTGCTGTAGCGTTTGTATTTGTTATATCTTTAGTTATAACTTCAGATTCAAATATTTCTGTTCTATCTAAATCAGTTCTATCTGGATCACGTTTTCCGCATTCTAAAAAATCGTTATCATCTTTAACGATATGTTGGATATGAATCATTGCGCTAGCGTTTAAATCAACATTGATAGAATTAGCGTTCACTAAATGTGTAGTTAAGAGTGGTATTAATAGAAAAAATATTTGAATAATGTTATTCATACAAATCGCTCCATAGTTGATCTTTTACAAAATAAACGTCAGTTAGTGGACCCATAAAGTTTTCTGGTTGCAACCAAATGGAGTCCATTAGATATATTCGTGAACTTTCTGGTGCTAAAGAGTTATCTTCAAGTGTGAAACTTGAGTCCAAAAACTTTAAATATAGTTGTGAATCAACCTTGCTGTCATAATAAGGTCCAAAATAGTATGAAAAGTATGTTTTGGGCTCTTTAATTCTAAGCTGTTTATCACTCATAAATAGATCTTTTCTAGTAGTAGAATAACCGAGATGGTCATTGTATTTTTCTCCACATAAAATTGAAAAGTATCCTATCTTATCTGAAAATCTACGTGGGTTTTTCATTACAATAACATCTTCATAGCTTAGATATCTTACTTCATAAAAAGCTTTATTCACTTCACCTTGGGTGTTATTAGAGATCTCTTTTCTCTTCTCTATAAATGCTGAATACTTATTTTTAACCACAGAAAGACCTTTAAAACTAAAGTCATAGGGATCAAACTCCAAAAGAGTGGTAAGTTTTGAATAATCATCGAACGCACTTGTTAAATAAGGATTACCTATTGTTAAATTGCCTGTGTTAAGTGCCGACATCTCAACGAGTTGCTTCCAGTGTTTTGATTGTCTACAACGTGCAACGGAAAAATAATGTTCTAATTTTGAAGCTTCTAACATTTTATTTAAATCTAGGCTAACTATCGTATACTCATTTTTATTATCATTAAGTATTAAATCAGTAGATCCTTTATTAATATGTTGAATAGTCTGTTTATAACTATTTTGCTCATCAGCTTTGTTAAAAGATCGTGTATATATTTGTTTTTTATCCTGAGATATAACCTCTAAGGTGCTTTTAATTTTGCATGTATCTTTTGTTTCTTGTTTAGACGTGTCCCATGTACATGTAGCCGATTCTTTAATATAAAATCTTTTATTATTTGCAATTAACAACCACTTTTGTGAGTTATTTAAACTTTTTATTGAGTCTTGTTTTTTATCATTTTTAACTACTGTGTCATTTGTTAATTTATCGTTACTTTTTGTGCATGCAAAAAGTAATAAAGAACAAACAGTCAAAATTAATTTTTTATATGATTTAACCATTTTCAACCTCTTCACCTCTTATAAAAACTTTTAAGTTATTTAAATTTTCTCTAATTTGATTTTGAATGCTTTCATGTATTTGTTTAAATACGTATGAGTTTTTCCATAGATTGAGTTCGTATGCTAATGTGGGATCTTCCTCTTTTTTTATAGAAGGTCCATTAATTAAGGATTGTGATAGGAATAATAGATCATCAATAAAAAGTACTGCTTTGTAGGCTTGTCGAGCACTTTTATATTTTCTAATATTGTTTTCTGACATGTTCTGATCAATATTATCTAACCAGGAGATTTCATTTAGGTCATCATTTTCTTCATTACTAAAAGAGTGCTCATCACTTAAATCTTCAGGTGCTCCATATTTCACAAGTTTTTTTATAATAGAAAGTGCTCGATCAGTGTTGTTATTTTTTATGCTTCTGTTTAGGTATAAAATATCATGCATTCTACTTAATTCTGTCTTACCACCATGTGTTTCAGAAATGGCTAACTGTTCAGGCAATGCTTGAATTATTGAGATAAGTTCTTCTGTCTCTGTTGAACTCTCTTGAATAAGCTCTAAAAGAGAATAATAAATAAATGATCGACTATATTTACAGTTGTTTTCACAATATTCATAATAATTTGATAAAGAAGTTAATATAGATTTATTATTAATTTCAGCTAAGGCTATAGCTATGTACTCAGGCTCTGCAAAGCTCCGAGAATTAATGAGATGCTTGGTTAACTCTTCTCTTCTTTTAAGAGCATCTAATAGGGTGTTGTGTGCATTTTCAGCTTTTAAACTAAAGTCTTTTCGTGAAAAATAACCAATTCTCAGATCATTGAAATTCCAGTCGTGAGGTAGATATAGTCCAGTCTTATCTACTCCTAATGAAAAAAAAGCCAGGTCTTGTTGTACTTGTTTAGTAATTTCTGTAAGTCTACATCCTTCGGTTCCTTTTCTATGGTTATTACAATTAATCTCAGTGCTCTTTAAAATAGAGACAAATACGCCTTCAAATATATTACTGTGAATAGAGAAGGTGTCGTTCTCAAAATTTAAAATCTCAAATGGGTTTACGGGGTTAATTAAATATTTAAGTCTACACATCATATATGGTCGTCCTGAGTATGATGGAAGTTGTTCAAATCTAAGTTTCTTTGCCTGATTTACGTCACATGTAATGAGTTGGAAGTCCTTGTCTATTAAAGGGATGTCTGCCAGCACGTTACTTGATAAACTAAAGATAAATAGTAAAGAAAATATACTAATTGAATTAGTAATAAAAATTTTGACAAATACAGCTGCAGCGTTTTTTTTCAAAACACAACTCCTTATAATATCTTTCACCAACAATATTTATGGATGCTATTAAAATCTTGTTTAATTTAAAAGTTGTTTTAATTTATTTATAAAATGAACATAATTGAATGCAGTATTTATATAGTAAAATATTTCTTCATATTTTATTTAGTTAGATTCTAAAAAGATGGATTTAATGACAATAATTAGGGACTTATAACAGTTGCCCCTAATTAATATCTATTTTTATTAAGTATTAAAGAAAACTAAACTGTCAAATTTTTAGACAGTCATACTTTTTGCAACCTTAAAAGATTGTTAGTTTTTTGGTTTTACAAATGCTGTTGGAAATCACCGATATTGAGGGGTGAAGAAGAAGTCTGGTGTTTAGTTTATTGAAATAAGGCCTGAGAAGGTTGTTAATCCAAAACTTGCTGAGTATGAGGTCTTTTATAATAAAAAAGTCGCAATGGATTATTGAAACTGGACGGGCACCACACTGCAACACCCCAAATGTGTTTATCACCAAGCTTTATGTTATAAATAAAAGAACAGGAGAAAGATCGTATGATTCAAATTATTGCTCACTGGGTGCTTGCGGCCCTTACCATTTTAGCAACAGCTTACCTAGTGCCTGGCTTTACAGTAGATAACTTTTCCGCCGCTCTGGTTGCTGCTATTGTACTTGGAGTACTAAACATTCTTGTATGGCCGTTGTTAGCCTTGCTAACATTACCCATTACTGTCCTCACTCTTGGTTTATTTTTATTTATTGTAAATGCCTTAGTTATAAAATTTGGTGCCTTTTTAGTGCCCGGGTTTACAATTGAGGGCTTTTTGCCAGCTGTTATTGGAGGTATTGTTTTGTCTTTTATTGGCTGGATAGTAAGAGCATTATTTACAGATACTAAAACAACAAAAATAACTTATAGAACAGAAAAAGGGAGTTCAGATGATCAAGTATAATTTTAATTCCGACAAAAAAATTATGGAATTTTTTATTGGCGAAAAAGTTACCAATGAAGGTTACAACCAAGCGATGTCTAAATTTGAACAAGACTTAAAAGAGCACGATGACTTAAAAGTGATCGAACTTATTACAGACTTTCAAGGCATTGAGCCCTTAGCTCTTTGGAAAGACATTAAATTTTCTATTAGAGAGTACGGAGCCATTAATAAAAAGGTTTCTAAGTGTGCCATTGTAGCCGATCAAAAATGGATAGACACTGTTACATCTCTATTTAAACCATTTCTAGAAACAGAAATTCGCTTTTTTTCTGCTTCGGAAGAGCCTCAAGCTAGGCAGTGGATAGAATCATAAAGACCAGTAGTTAGGTGCCTGTCCAGTTTCAACAATCCATTGCGACTTTTTTGTTAGAAATCATTCCCCTGTTGGAAGTCAGGAAAAACTTGTATTAGTTCATGAAAAACCATACAATAGTTGTTGATTATCATGATAATTAGCAACTTAAGTGTGATTTTTAATGTATAAAAGAGCGATAAATTTACCTAAATTATTGAAATTAAAGTCTTTTTTCCTTTTTGGCCCCAGGTCGACTGGAAAATCAACTCTCATCCGCGAGCAATTGCCTCAGGCGATGGTTTACGATCTGTTGGATTATGAGATCTATAATAAGCTTTTAAAGCATCCAAAAACCATCGAAGAAGAGGTGGAGGCTCTAGACTCTCGGCCAGAGGTTATTGTCATTGATGAAGTTCAAAAGCTGCCGCATCTTCTGGATGAAGTGCATCGTTTAATAGAGCAAAAAAACTATAAGTTTTTATTAACAGGCAGTAGCGCCAGAAAATTAAAGCACGGTGGTGCTAACTTGTTGGCTGGAAGGGCTTGGCAGTCGAATCTGTTCAGCCTGACCTCAAAAGAAATAACGGATTTTGACCTAATAAAATATTTAAATATTGGTGGGCTTCCGCAAGTGTATACATCTTCATATCCTAATGAAGAGTTAAAAAGTTATGTAAACACTTATTTGAGAGAAGAGGTTCAAGCCGAGGCCTTAACAAGAAACATTCAAGCCTTTGCAGAGTTTTTAGATGCCATTGCGCTTAGTAATGCCGAAGAAATTAACTATGAGGGTTTGGCTCGAGACTGTCAGATATCACCTAGTACGTTAAAAAACTACATTCAAATTTTAGAGGACACTCTGATTGGTTTTAAACTAGAGGCATACACAAAAACAAAAAAAAGAAAGGCCATTACAAGGTCAAAGCATTATTTGTTTGATATTGGAATAACAAATCGCCTATGTAACAGGGGCGAGATCAAACCCAAAAGTGAACTTTTTGGCAAAGCTTTTGAGCATTTTATTATACTTGAGCTCAGAGCCTATCTTTCGTATTTCAGAAAAGATGAAAAACTAAGTTATTGGAGATCGACTTCACAGTTTGAAGTTGATGCTATTATTGGAAATAAATTAGCGATTGAGATCAAGGCCACCTCTTCGGTGAATGACTCACATTTGAAAGGTCTAAGGGCTTTGATGGAAGAAAATCAAATAAAGTCATTTGTGGTGGTATCATTAGATAAACAAAAAAGAAAAACTGATGATGGAATAATCATTTGGCCATGGAAAGAGTTTTTATCGTCATTATGGAATGACCAAGTTTAATGCTCACGATATAAATAAAAATCTTATAAAATTTGTAAAGCCCTATAAACCAAAAGGTGGCGGGCACCAAACTACAATCGTTCTGGTGTTTTTTACATAAAAATATCAATATCTATTTTATAAAATATTCTACTTCTTCCTCTGAGATGATTGTATTTAACTTTTTATAATATTCGAGTACAACAATTATCTAAATTGAGGGGGGAAGAAATGAAAATCACATTAGTTATTATAACAAGTTTATTAGTATCAATAATGTTACAGGCCTCAGAGTTTGAGCCATCTTTAATGAAATTAAATCAACAAACATATCAGCAGTCTGCTGAAGCTAATTATGAGCCCGAAAATGATCATTTTTCTACCATAAAACAGTGGTTTGAAGACGGACAGAATGTTCGATTTGAGGACGTTGAGGGATTTTATACAGGAAGATGCTATTTCGAAACTACTAGAATAAAGCCCTCATACGCTTTATTAGGTGTTTATAAAAGATTGCAAAACAGCTATGATCATGGGCCAGCCTTTCCAGATTATTATGAAAAAAAGGTCATAGCCCTCCACCGAACATATTACAAGAATCCAGGAGAGTCATTTGATGAGATTTCCATTGATAAGGCGAAAGATCATTCAAATCGTTTTTGGAATAAAGTGACCACATTAAATTATTATGAGGGAACTGTTTCATCAACATATACTGACTCAAAGTTTAAACCCATCTCAGCAGTTAGGCGCTATGAAAACTATTATGTTTCTGCCTGGATTATTGGAAAGAGTGATGAAGACATTCATAAAGGTGAGATCACTTCTGTATGCTATTATTTTAAGAAGCTTTAATGTGTGATTTAGCTGGATCTTATTGTTTTATTTAAAAATTAAAAAGGTAGTTATAAATGATCACTGGAATATCTCTTTCAGATGCAAAAAAGTCTAAAGTGAGAAGGCTACCTTTTTTGCCAAGAGTAGATTTTTCTATCGATATTTTTGGCAAAAAAATAAGATACACTCAAGCCCCACTTTCAGAGTTGATGTATAACTTATATAAAGATGGTTTCACTAAAGAAAATGCTATTAAAATAATGGTGGCTCAAATTTCTGAAATTCGAAAAGATGAAAAATAACGGGCACTTTACTAATTTACTGTATTAAGTAGCTCTAGATTAAGTGAGTCTAAAATAATTTGAGTATGAAGAACTTGTAGTGCTTTTTCAAATGGCGCATGAGATTGAAGTAAGTAATGATACCATTTGAAGTCTAAGGCCTCTTCAAAACTTTTATCAAGATGTTTTACAATATAATCAAGATACTGAATAACTCTAAGTCTTTCTTCTTGATTAAGATGACTATTCAGTGAAATAGCAATATTTTTAGGAGTATACTCATTAAAATCTACTATAATTTGAACAGTTTCTACAAAACTAGCAACACCAACAAAGGTTCCCGCAGTCACAGTAAGGCCTCCACCAATAATGGTTGAATCAGCCATAAAAGTGCCTATTATTGGCCCCGCAAACAACCCATATGCCAAGTAGCCAGTTGCGATTACTTTACTTATTCTACTAAAATTTATGATCGTGTCTTCTTTTAAGTCCTTTAAAATAGCAAAGTGATTTTTATAACTCTCTTTATTTACTTCAATTCTATTTTGAATTTGTTTTCTAATTGCTGAATAATCAAATTCATCAGTAGGTTCAAAATTTTTTCCAGATAATTTGATTTCCTTATCAATCTCTATAGTCATTTTCTCAATATCAATTGCAGACATTATATTCTGATCTTTAGCTGAAGCATTTACTAAAAAGCAAGTAATTAACAGTACAGCGATAGTCTTAAGGTTATTCTTCATTATCATCTCCATCTATTTAACTAGAAGAAAAATAGCATATTAAATGATTTATTTTCTAAATTTTTATATATATTGAATTATATTTACTTGCTGTCAAAATTGTAAACAGTAAACAGTAAATAGAAATGGATTATTGAAACTGGAAGGGCGCCTACCTAGCGCCGAGACGTTATGACCGAGGCTAAGGCCGGGTGAAAAGCTAGGCCTTGTTGGCGCCAATGGTAGCGGTAAAACCACAATCTTTCGCCTTATTACTGGGGAAGATCTGCCAGAAGAGGTTAAATCCATCTCTGGACGGACACCTAACTACAATAATATAATGAGAGTAAATTTAATGATTTAACTGTAGAACTTTTTGACAAGATTAGAAGATACTATAAATCGAGGAGAAATTCTCACAAATAATTGAATTCATAAGTATAATAAATCTTATTACTAATTAGTAAAAAAGAAGAATTTTGATGAAAAAGACAATATTTTTAACTACATTTTTTTGTAATATTATTGCTTTTACAAACGCTAGCCTAGCTTGTCCAGAAAGCCACAATAGTTCTAAAAACTGTACTCTCAAAAACTCAATTAAAACTGAAAACTCCGGGACTAAGTTTAATAATACATTATCAATGTCTAATTATATTTTTAGCTCTAAAGATAATGCTGAAGCTTATCAACGACTCATACTTAAGGAGCATAAAAAGAACGACTATAAATCAAGGATTAATAAAGCAAGAAATAATTGCCCAGTTATAACGGATATTTACCTTAGTATTTTCAATCGGATAATAGAGGCTAACAATTTAAATAACTTTAATATTAAAAATAAAGTTGAAATTGATATAAAATGTACTAATAGTGAACTTTTCCAAGTTGATCCACACGCTTGGCTAAATCAAGTAGTAATTCCAAGTTATCTAGTCATGGCCGCAGAAAACTATGATCAATTAGCATTAATAATTGCCCATGAAATAGCTCATGTAGTATTGGAACACACTAAAGAGACTATTGATTTAACGCTAGAATTAAATAAATCAGGTATTACCCAATTTTCTAAAGATTATGAAAAGGTTATATTGCCTTATGCAATTATACATGAGGCCGAGGCTGATGAAATGGCGATCATTCTTATCGCTAATGCAGGATTTAATCCTATTGAATCCTTAGATGCTTACTTTAACCAAATGAAATTTCTTTTTAATGATTCCTTCAGTATTGATTCAGATATAATTTCTAATCTATGGTTCAGAATAAACATGAAGTCTGTAGATAAACCTCCACATGGCTCAATTAATGAACGTATTGAAAGAATGAAGAATGTTATTAATAACATAGAGTATACAAAGTTAACTTCTGAAAAATATAATCTCAATAACGCCCAAAAAGAATATTTACAAAATTCAGATTAATTTAAGGCCGTACACTTACTTATGCCACCCAACCTGGAATGTTTTGTCCACGATTGGATCCTGTAGATGTATAAGGCGCAAAGATGTCAGGGTTGCTGAGTCTTAAACCTCCATTGCCTCTGTAGGTGTAGTTTAGTTTAGTGCCGGTCTAAATTTATGGCACAAATTCACATAGCGAGCATAAAACAGTGGTCCAAAATCCACCCTTTTGTTAGTCTGGCACCTTCAAAAATAGCATTGGAGCGGTTAGAGCTATGATTCATGTGTCAGGAATTACCAAGCAGTATAGCGATAAGGTTTTATATAAAAACGGATCCTTTCAAATCAACCCCGGTGAAAAGCTAGGCCTTGTGGGCGCCAATGGGAGCGGTAAAACCACAATCTTTCGCCTCATTACCGGTGAAGAGCTGCCAGAAGAGGGCACGGTGACAAAGCCCGAACGGGTTTCTGTGGGCTATTTTTCACAAAACATTGAAGAGATGCGTGGTAAAACGGTGCTTGAAGAGGTCAAGTCCATCTCTGGTGGGATTAACGAAATCCAAACTCAATTAAAACAGCTTGAGGCCAAGCTCTGTGAAGAGATGTCAGAAGATGAAATGCAATCCGTGCTTGAAAAATACGGAGAGCTACAAACGGAGTTTGAAAACCTTGGTGGTTATGACATTGACTCACGTGCCGCAGAAGTCCTCACGGGCTTAGGCATACCGCCTGAGGATCACCAGCGCCTCACTGAGAGCTTCTCGGGTGGTTGGAAGATGCGCATCGCCCTAGCAAAAATTTTAGTGCAACAGCCCGATGTGCTACTTATGGACGAGCCCACGAACCATTTGGACCTAGAGTCTATCGTGTGGTTAGAGTCGTGGATCAAAAACTTTAAAGGCTCGCTTTTAATGACCTGTCACGATCGTGATTTTTTAAATGGCCTTGTGAGTAAAATTGTAGAAATCGCCCATGGTCAAATCACAGTGTATTCTGGCAACTATGATTTTTATGAAAAAGAACGCGAGATCAGAAAAGAGCAACTGATCGCCTCGGCTAAACGCCAAAAAGACATGCTGGCGAAAGAAGAGGAGTTTATCGCTAAATTTGCAGCCCGTGCCTCTCATGCAGCCCAAGTGCAATCTCGAGTTAAAAAGCTAGAAAAAATTGATCGTATTGAAGTCCCCACAGAGGAAAAAGCCATAAAGTTTATGTGGCCTGATCACCCGAGAGGTGGTGACGAGGTCTACAAGTTTGAAGATTTAGAAAAAACATGGACCGCACCTGATGGCAAAACCACTCAAGTTTTTAGCGGGGCCACGGGTTTGGTTAAGCGCTTAGATCGTGTGGCTGTCGTGGGAGTTAACGGTGCCGGTAAATCCACTTTACTAAAAATAATAGCCGGTGAAACCCGGCCCACGGCGGGCAAGTCCACACTAGGCGCCAGCATTAACCTTGGTTACTTTAGTCAAAACTCATTTGATGTACTAAACCCAAATAACACCATCATAGAAGAGGTTCATAGCCGAGTGCCCACTCATTCTGTTGGCACGGTAAGAAACCTTCTTGGTTCTTTAAAGTTCTCTGGTGACGAAGTGGACAAAAAAATCAGCGTGCTCTCCGGTGGAGAAAAAAGCCGCGTGGTGCTTGCCACGATTCTGTGTAAGCCCATTAACTTACTGGTGTTAGACGAACCCACGAACCACCTGGATATTCCCTCAAAAGAGGTTTTACTAGAGGCTATCAAAGACTTTGACGGCACAGTCGTTATAGTAAGCCACGATCGCTACTTTCTAAGAGAAATCACCACCAGAGTTTTCAGATTAGATAGGCACAAGCTGACAACATATGATGGAAGTTGGGAGTACTATCAGGAGCAGGTAGTTGGATGACCGTCACAATTAGTAGGGAGCCCGACACCTAACTGCGCTGAATTTGTAATTAATATATGGTAACAGGTTTATGTAACACTTTGTTACCTTTGGGTGTGACAAATCTAAACAATTTAAGTATGTCCACTTTCATGCTTTACGATTACAGAGACACAATTCGAAATAAATATTCTGAAAGGGCCAGTAGGAATAATAACTACTCTTTACGCTCTTTTGCACGTGATTTAGATATACCGGCTCCGAGACTTTCAGATATCTTAAATCATAAAAGAGGTACCTCTGTGGAAAGAGGTAAGAACTTAGCTGTTAAACTAAATTTAAATAAAAGAGAAACAGAAAATTTTCTTTTGTCTATTAAAGCTCTACATTCAAGAAGCTCAGCTATAAAAGATCTTTCAAAAAAACAATTATTAATAAATTCGAGAGAAGATAAAAAAAATTTTTTAAGTGAAGATAAGTTTTCCCTTATCGCTAATTGGTATCATTTTGCAATATTAGAACTTCTAACCACCAAAAATAAATTTTTTAAACCCAGTGAGATAGCAAGAAAATTAGGGGTTTCTACATTCTGTGCAAAACAAGCTCTTGAAAGACTCGCCAGGCTTCAATTAATTGAAATCAAACAAGATGGTCAAATAAAAGCACTGACTGAAACTTCATTTACAACAAATGATATCCCTTCAAAGGCCATAAAACTACACCATGAAGAACAACTAAAGTTAGCTCAAAAAGCCTTATATGAGCAAGAGGTAACTCAAAGAGAGATTGGCTCAGCAACAATAGCCATTAATAAAAATCAAGTGCAAGAGCTCAAAGAGCTCGTAAGAGATTTTAGAAAAAAAATATCTGCATTAGCAGATAATTCAAAAAATAAAGACTGTGTTTACCTACTTGGAACACAATTATTTAGGCTAGATAAGGAGATTGTAGATGAAAAAAAATAACTTACTTATATTATTAGTAATATACCTAGTAAGCCTAACCTCATACGCTTCACGAGAAGTAGGTAATGGTGGAGATGGAATTATTATAAATGGAAAGCCTTACTTATATGATTTAGTTGAAGCAGGCGTATATTTAGATCCAAATTTTAATGAAACAATAACAACACTGCCTGAGATTAAAAGACGCGTAAATAACATTTTTACTCATGCAAAAGAATTAGATAAAGAACTTGTCGCAAAAAAGTTTACTGAAATCTACTATGTTGACAAGATATTTTTTGCAGCTTTAATGCGAGTAATGGAGATGTATTCATGGCGTTGGGTTGACTTTAGTTTATTTGATATACCTGATGACGGAGACACTGTTGTTAATTTTGATAGAAATAATTTTGTTCAGTTAGCCGCAAGATATAATCGTTCTATAACTATAGATTTGAAACTTTGGTTAAATATGACACCAAGCAACCGTGTAGCCCTTCTGTTTCATGAGGCTATATATGCACTAATAGCACCGACTAAAATTGCAGAATATATTTTTAAACAAGATGCTAACTTAGCTAGGCAAGTTACGGGTTTTTTATTTACTGGAGAACTTGCACTTGGAAAAAGTGCTTTAAGTAGTATGTTACAAAACTATTTTCCAAATGAATCTATGATTTTTTATAAAAAAGATGAATCAGGTAATAAAAATAATATTAAAAATATTGGATTTAATGGAGATAAAATTATCTTTGGTTCACATATAAAACTTTATATAAAATCCAGTTTCTCTTGGATAATTATAAGGGGATCAGATATAAAGCGAAATTTTTCAGTACCCATCGATTTTGATTACAATAAAAGTCTTGAAAAGGCTTACCAGTTTATATGTAAACAAATTTCTGATGCCGAACATAATAATGTAAAAATAAATTACTTATTCCACAATGAAGAACTGCAACTTAGTTTTATGGACTTTCACAATAAAAATAATGAGCGAGCAACATACATTAATTTTTCATTTGATGAACTTGATAAACATTATTATCTATATAACTACAGAGACACTACACAGGCGGAATATATTTTTTCATATATGCCTCCAAGCAGAAGCCACCGTCTATTATATGATTTTGATGGAACTACTATAGAAAATAACAAGCAATTCTTTAAAAAGAATTGCTCAAAAGGAGCTCCTATAAAAGATTGGGAGAATTGGTATAATAATATTACAAATAACTATGAATGGATTGAATAAATAGGAGACATCATGAAAAAAATTATTTTACTTATATTAATTTTATCACAGAATAGTCTTGCTGAAGTTAATAATATTACTATCAATCCAAACGAATCGTTATTGCTTGCGGTAGATTCAAAGCTAGTTCGTGTTCACTGTACACAAAACACTTCAAGTCCAAAGCCTGAGCCTCCAGCTTCAGGCAGTTGCAAACTCGAACCTACATGGAATAGCTCAGGAACTTTTATAGGCTTCTATATACTTATTGGTGATATGATATGGAAAAAATATGAATTGTCTGATTATAATAACAACCGAAAAACAGCTTATATCTATGCCAAAAGAGAATTGAACTCAATTAGTTTTGATGGGCTATGTGCACAAAATTAATATAAGGTGCCCGGCCGGGCACTAAACTAACTATTTCCTGCGCCACAAGCGATAAACATATCCACCATAGGTAATTATAAGAATAAAACCAAAAGTGATGACTGTTGCTAAAATAACAAGATGATTCTCTAAGCGGACTCCACTCACACGCTCGATCAAAAAGGTGATATAGGATGTGGGCAGATCATTGATCCCCCTCATGGCCAATACGTCATAGTGCCAATCTGTTAAAAAGCAGTAACCCCAGCCATAAAAATAACCTAAAGCAGTCCAATTTAGCAGTGTGATAGTGACCGTAATCAAATGAATCTTTCGCGTCTTCTTCCAAATCCAGCCTGTGAGATTGAATGCGATCACTGCAGAATGAAATACCGTAAAAAAGACATCTAATATCCAATACATTGAAACACTCCTTAACCAGTATACATACCACAGAAGCTGCTGCTTGATGTGATAAGGGTTTAATGTTTTCATGGGTTATATTGAGCCCTAAGGAGGTCATTTGGTACCAACAATTTGTAGCCACACCAATGTTGAGATGCCTGCCATAATGTATGGTACGGCTTGGAAAGAAAATAAAACGGCCGATCTTGTCTTTAAAGCTATAGAGCAAGGTTTTCGCGGTAT
Organism: Bdellovibrionales bacterium; assembly: GCA_022450595.1. Lineage (GTDB taxonomy): Bacteria > Bdellovibrionota > Bdellovibrionia > Bdellovibrionales > UBA1609 > JAKUPT01. Next base: position 3,597 of record JAKUPT010000033.1, on the reverse strand, counting down.
AGATACAGCTTGCCAGCCCAAACACTACAACGAAGAGGGTGTTGGTGAGGGGATAGCAAGAGCTATTGAGAATGGAATCAAGCGAGACGACCTTTTTGTGCAAACCAAGTTCACAGGAATTCAGGGTCAAGACCCACAGCGAGTTCCCTATGACCCGGATGCAAGTGTTCGTGATCAGGTGAAGCAGTCTTTGTCGGTTTCTCAGCGAAATCTTAAAATGATTGATGCCTTGGTCCTTCATGGCCCCTTAAAAACTTGGGATATGACTATAGAAGCCTGGAAAACCATGGAGGAGTTGTATGAATTAGGAGACGTCAGGCAGATAGGGATCAGTAACGTCTATGATCCGGAGCTATTGAGTGCACTCATTGATGTGGCTAAATACCGACCGGCCACACTTCAGAATCGTTTTTATAATAAAACGGAATACGACATAAAAATACGCCAGATCTGTAAAGAACATAACATTGTTTATCAATGCTTCTGGACCTTGACGGCAAATCCTCATATTTTGAATAGCTCCACCCTACAAGAGATTTCCAAAGCAAAAGCTAAAACCCCAGAGCAGATATTTTTTCGCTTCATACACCAATTAGGTATCCAAATCCTGACGGGAACCACAAATACTGAGCACATGAAACAGGATTTAGGTATTTTTGAATTTGAATTAGATCTAGGTGAGTTTGAATCTATTAAAGCGCTTGGACCATTTTAATTAACCAAAAGGTGCCCGGCCAGATTCAATAATCCATTGCGACTTTTTTATTATAAAAGACTTCATAAGGGGTTAGATAGTCAAGCCCCTTTCTTGGTCTAAAGTTTATAAGTGGTTATGTGCCGGGCACCAGAACAGGCACCAGAACAGTAAACCTCTTCTTTTTTGAGTAGTAATACTCTCAGGTCACAGTCACCAAATCAAAGAGTGGGGAGCAGAGGGGAATTACTTATTTTAAATATAAATAAGGACGTTGAAAGTCCTAAAGCCATTGATATAGCTATTGAAGGTATAAATGGCGGTAATTCATGACTAAAATAGAACTCATATATACATAGAAAGACGGTTAAGGCGCAAAGTATGAATTCAACGATAAACTCAAATGTAGATTTCTTTTTATAGTAAAAGTAGATCATTTGTAAGATAGCGACAATTAGAGGAATAAAAAATATTAGAAGGTAATAGTGTTCATAAATATTTTCAACCTCAGCCCAAACAGCTACGCTAAGAAAGATAAACATAGGACCAATTAAAATAAGGCTTCTGGTGCGTGTACGCAAAGTATAGCTAAATAATCTATATTTCATATTAATTTTCCTATAATAAACTTAAAATTGATTATAAATAGATTTAAGCACAATGTAAAATAAAAGAAATGCTGTGAAAAGGAGAAAGAACTTTGATGGCTAAAAAAGAAAAGTATTTTAAATTGTTCCCTCATTCAGACCTGAAGGAAGTGTTGCCAAATATATTTGTCGTCACTGGCAGTATGAAGATATTTGGACTGTTTCAGTATTCACGGACGATGACGATTTTAAGAGATGGTGAAGTGCTTGCACTTGTAAATCCAGTTCGAGTTAATGATAGGGTGTTAAATGAAATTCAAAAATTGGGAAAAATTAAACACCTGTTAAAGATCGGTCAACTTCATAACGTGGACGTTCCATTTTACATGGATAAGTTTTCACCTGACCTATGGGTGAATAAAGACGATCCCAGTATCGGTGACTACCAACCCAAAGCCTACTTTGATGACTATGATGAGATCCCTATTTTAAATTGCAAGGTTAAAACTATTGTTGATTCTAAAATTAAAGAGTCTTTTTTGGTTACACCTGCAAATGGTGGATGCTTACACTCGTGTGATGCCTTTGTAAACATGGGAGTTGATTCCAATCATAACTGGCTCACAGCAAAATTGAGTAAGTTTTTACCAGACCCAACTTATATTGGCCCCAATTGGATCAAAATGGCAAAACCGCCAGAAGCTTTCATGAAAGCCGTTTTGAACTATGATTTTGAGAACTTCATTCCAGCTCATGGGCAACCAATAATAGGGGGAGCAAAAGATAAAATTGCTCCCTATTTAAATAACTATTTTTAAGCTTGGTGCCTCTTGCCTAACTAATTAGCAAACAGCAGTTTACACTGCCCGCCTGATGGCACCACTCGCTGAGCCACCGGAGCACCAAACTGCACACGTTTTGTTTCGCCTGTACTAAAGTTTTTTACCAGCACATCGCCAGCTTTGTAGCGACGAAGGTAGTCTTCTAAGTTAAAATTACGATTCAATACATTTTGAGTGATACCTTCTAGGTTAGGTATTGAAAAATATCGAGTGTTGAGAGCATTCATTGCAATATCGGAAAGCCTCATATAAAGCGACCTTTCCTTTCTTAAACGTTCACTTTTGTTTTCAACTATATGATTATTGTAAACTCTATTTAATCTATTTTTCATCCACTTATTCATTTGTTCCATAGCTGTACCGATTATAGCCATATTAACAAAAGATAAAAAATAGTATCCAAATTTAAGCGTCTCTAAATTTGCTTGATTTGCCTGATTTAAATCAATAAAACCATTTTTGGATAGATATATTACTTCAAGCCCTCCTGCAGTAAAACCACCAACAAAAACAGTAAGTACAGCAGCCAAAGTTGAAAGTAACAATGTTGACTTAACGCCAGTATGAAAAGCAGACACAGCTCTTCGTCTTGTCTGGGCTTTAAACTTTTCTAGGCTGGTAAAGGCCAGAGCTTGATTATTGTAAATTTCACTGATTAAAGTTTTGGTTTTGTAAAGCATATGGGTTCTTAATTCTTCTTTTGTTTTTAGTCTTAAATCATCGGCTCTATTGTCAAAGATGTCTTTATTTTTTAGTTCATTTCCATTTACAAAAACATTCTCCATGATGGATTTGTTATCATTATTAATAATACTTCTAAATGTAACGGTATTAGCTAGGTTTGTACTTTTATCTCTTAAGATGACATCTACATCATAGGTCATGTTACTTATGCCAAAAGGGCCAACATTTCCTCTTGCTCTTTTAGGAGTGTGATAAACTAATTCAAAAGTGATATTAGAAGATTTTTGGCGTTGCCTTATATAATCTAAAAAACTCATTAATAAAAACACTCCGGATTCAATGCGTTCATTGGCATATAGAGTGGCATCTTTTTGACGGGATTTGTTGGAATAATTTTTTTGATTGTTACTATTGGTATTAATTCTTGGAATAACGTCATTTGATGGGGTTTTGGCGTTAACTAAAGCACTGCTAAACAAAAACGAAGCACATAGAGAAGGCCGTATTAAATAATTTTTAAGAAAGTAAATCACTTTGCATCTTGTAAGCCGAAAAGTCTGATTAGGCTTTAGGCAGAATTTGACAATTTTTGGCACTTTATCCTCCAAATTTATTCATTTTGAGGTGTAATGAGGGGCTCAAATAAAACAAAAGGAACTTTACACATATAAAATTTATATACTGAGCAAGGACTATGCCTAGTACTATTATATCGAATTGCCTCATAATAAATGATACCGAAAGACGGGGTTGCGTCGCATTGCGACCACTGAAAGGCCCCGTTGAGTCA
>JAKUPT010000032.1 GCA_022450595.1 Bdellovibrionales bacterium | reverse complement strand
TTTTTTCAAAGGTCTTACCACCGTCAGACTTTCCACGGCAATGTCTAAATCTTGATGGGTGGTTGTTGCCGTGCGCCCTTTGGATCTCCATCGTCGACCATCTTTGCTGATACCGCTAAACTGAATGGCAAAGTCTTCAGGGTTGGTGGCGAGTTGTAGAGCCTCATTGTAATCAACTTGCTCTTGAGCGACGAGTTCCGCCAGTGACTGATCAAAGCTCTGCATTCCATAGGAGGAGTTGCCCTCTTCTATAGCGCGAGGAATATTTTGTGTCCTGTCAGGTTGGACAATCATGTCGTGTATACGGGCATTGTTAATCATAATTTCAACAGCGGGAACAAATCCTGGCTCATTTTTTTTAGGAGCTAGTCTTTGACTAATGACCGCTTTTAAAACCCCAGCCAGCTGATATCTTATTTGCATTTGTCGGTGAGATTCAAAAACACTAAGTATTCTGTTTATAGCTTCTTTGGCATCTAAGGTATGAAGGGTGGAGAGCACTAAATGCCCTGTCTCGGCCGCAATTAAAGCCGTTTCAATGGTTTCTAGATCTCGCATTTCTCCAATGAGAATCACATCAGGGTCTTGTCTTAAAGACGACTTTAAGGCTTGAGCATAACTGACAGCATCTAACCCCAGTTCTCTTTGAGTGATGATGCTTCTTTGGTCGCGAATTAAAAACTCAATGGGATCTTCAATAGTAATAATGTGTTTATTTTTATTGGTATTTATGTAATCCAGCATCGCGGCCATGGTGGAAGACTTTCCAGATCCAGTAGCTCCAGTGACTAACACAAGACCTCTTTCAAAACTTGAAATTCGCTCCATTTGTTTGGGCAAACTAAGGCTTGAAAATGTGGGAACCTGATGAGGAATGCTTCTGATCACAGCTCTTAAGGAGCCTCTTTGTTGGAAAATATTAAATCGGTATCGCCCCAGTCCACTGACTCCATGACCCATGTCAATTTCATGTCCCTGCTCTAAACGCTCTATTTGATCTTCGCTAAGAAGCGGATAAACCATGGTTTTGATTTGATCGTTGTTTAAAGGCGGCATTTGCACATCAATGGGGCGCAGTTTTCCCAGTTTTCGGATCACAGGCATAACGCCGGCTTTAAGATGGATGTCACTGGCCTCTTTATCGGCGGCCATTTTCAGAATTTTTTCTAACTGAGGTGTGGTTTCTCGCTGCATATAGGGCCTATCGGACGATTGAGTCGCTGAGTTAATAAGCTTTTGTCATTGAGTTGAAGTTAAATTGATAGGAATATATTGGGCTATAAGTCTTAACGCAGTGACTACTAAGTGTCGCTTGACTTACACATTACTTACACATAGCCTTTGGCTATGTATATGGGAGTTGAATTGAACACAAAAGCAAAATGGCTAGCCACTTGGATGGGACTGGGGCTAAGTCCAAAAGCGCCAGGAACCGTAGGAACCTTGGGCGCCATCCCTTTTGCGGTGGTGGCAGTATATGCATTAGGTCAATCTGCGGCCTATTTGCTTTTTGTTTTCGCATTTTTTTTATTTGGCACGTATATTTGTCATCTCACTGAGAAAAGCAACTTAAGACACGACAGCTCTGAAATCGTCATAGATGAAGTGGCCGGTTATTTACTGGCTGTGACCTGGCTGCCCAACACTTGGCAAACCTATGTTTACGCATTTGTTTTGTTTCGAGTGTTCGACATCATTAAGCCACCACCTATCAGACAAATTGATAAAAAAATTGGTGGGGGTTTTGGTGTTATGGCAGACGACATGGCCGCAGGTATTGCCGCCAATTTAGTTTTACAATGGCTGTATTATTCAACCAGTGTTTTGGGGATGCAATGGCCGCAAATGTAGAAGAAAAGGTAAAAAAAATAGCTGCACTGATGAGTGCTCGAAACAGTTCTTTGGCTTTGGCTGAGAGTTGTACAGGAGGGCTGTTGTCTTCTTACATCACCAAACTAAGTGGTGTGTCGAACTTTTATCAAGGAGCTGTTGTAAGTTACGCCGGTCAGGTAAAGCAAAATATTTTAGGTGTGCCGCACTCGTTACTAAGAGTTCATGGTGAGGTGAGTGAACCGGTAGCAAAAGCTATGGCCATAGGCGCCAGAGAGGCATTAAACTCTCAGTGGGCCCTATCGATTACCGGAATCGCTGGTCCGAATGGCGGAACAAAAGACAAGCCGGTGGGCACTGTTTGCTTTGGTTTGGCTGGTCCGGCTTTTGTAAGTACAAAAACAAAATATTTTACAGGTGATAGAGAGCAGATACAGCTTCAAAGTTGTGACTACGCACTAGAAGCCTTAATAAAAACATTAAACAATGAATAAGTAATTTAAAAGGGAGAAAAGAACTATGGCATCAACACAGACAACACAATCAGATAAAGGCAAAGCACTAGAGTTAGCCATTGCAAGCATTGAAAAGCAATTTGGTAAAGGCTCAATCATGAAGCTTGGAAGTGATGAAAGCATTCACGACAACATTCCTGTGTACAGCACCGGTTCACTGGCTCTAGATGTGGCTTTAGGAACAGGCGGCCTTCCTCAGGGAAGAATTGTAGAAATATATGGGCCAGAAAGTTCTGGTAAAACCACATTGGCTTTATCTTGTATTGCCGAAGCACAAAAAGCTGGAGCCACAGTGTCGTTTGTTGATGCAGAACACGCACTAGATGTGAGTTACGCCAGAAAGCTAGGAGTGAACACAGAAGAGATGCTAATTTCTCAACCAGACACTGGCGAACAGGCTCTTGAAATCACAGAAACCTTAGTAAGATCAGGTGCTGTGAATGTGGTAGTTGTCGACTCTGTGGCCGCTCTGACTCCAAGAGCTGAAATTGAAGGTGACATGGGTGATAGCCACATGGGTCTTCAAGCTCGTTTAATGTCACAGGCTTTAAGAAAGTTAACTGCTGTGATCAACCGCAGTCACACTCTTGTGATCTTTATTAACCAAATCCGTATGAAAATTGGTGTGATGTTTGGAAACCCTGAAACAACCACTGGTGGTAACGCCTTAAAGTTTTACTCCTCTGTTCGTTTAGATGTAAGACGCATTGGAGCGATCAAAGATGGGGATGAGGCCACAGGAAACCGTACTGCTGTGAAAGTGGTAAAAAACAAGTTAGCCCCTCCTTTTAAAAAGATTGAGTTTGATCTTATGTACAACCAAGGGATCTCTGTAGAAGGTGATATTTTAGATTTAGGTGTTCAACACAACCTGATCGAAAAATCAGGTGCTTGGTACAGCATCAATGGCGAGCGCATGGGGCAAGGTCGAGAAGCCGCGAAAGCTTTCTTAAAAGACAACCCTGAAATGAAAGCCTCTCTTAGAACTCAACTTCTAGAGGCCACGGGTATTATTAAGCATAAAGATGGTGAAGCTCCTGCAGAAGTTGTAGAAAAAGAGATGGCACCACAACCAAAATCAGGTTCAAAAGGCAAAAAGAAAAAGTCTTAATTAAGAGTGAGCATCTGTGCACGTACTTAAATTTGGCGGGGCTTGTTTGTCGACCACAAAAGACATTCAAGCCATTGCCCAAAAAATTGCAACACGCCACAAACAAGGTGAAAAGCTCCTTGTTGTGGTCAGTGCTATGGGAAAGAGCACAGATGATCTTTTACGCTTATCCCAACAAATTTCTTCTCATCCACCTTTAAGAGAACTGGATATGTTGCTCTCAGCCGGTGAGAGAATTTCAATGAGTCTAATGAGCATGGCCTTAAACCAATTAAATGTTCCGGCCATTAGCTTCACAGGAAGTCAGGCCGGAATTTTAACTAAAGGCCATCATAACAACGCAGAAATTTTTGACGTCCGCCCCGTGCGTGTTCAAGCCGCCCTTGATGAAAACAAAGTGGTGGTGTTGGCTGGATTTCAAGGAGTCGACCCTCACACCAAAGAGGTGACTACATTGGGCAGAGGAGGCTCGGATGTGACCGCGGTTGCCATGGCTGGTCACTTTAAAGCCAAAACTTGTGAAATCCTGAAAGATGTCGACGGTGTTTATAACTTGGACCCAAAATTAAATTCAAAGGCCACTTGCTTTAAATCTTTATCATATCAACAGCTAAAAACCATGTGTGAATTGGGTTGTAAAGTCTTACACCCAAGAGCGATTGCCTTAGCTCAAGAGTTAGGGGTGAATTTAAAAATTGCTGCAGCTCATGGTGAAAACAGTAAAGGCACCGAAGTGCGTGCTGACACTCAGGCCAAAGGCTTTGCACTAAATGTTTTAAGTCAGGTGTTAAAAGTTGAGTCGGACCATCCCACAAAAATGTCAAATTGGGAGAGCTATCTTTCTTTTAAACAAATTCCTATTCCAAGAGTTTTACACAAAACCGAAAACACTCTGTATCTGACGGCCCATTCGGAGTTGATCTCCTATGTCAGCCAGGCTCTTAATGACTGGGATGCCTGTCATTTAAAAACTAAAATTTTCGAGGCCATTTCAGTGACAAGTTTGAGTGCAGAATCAGATCAAAGTATGCACAAAAAGTTAGACTCATCCAGCAAAGAGAGCTTTGACTATTCGGGCGCACAAATTCCCGCAAAGGTATTTTTGGTGGAAAGTTCCCACTCCGTGATTCAGTCCCTAAATATTTAAGTTATTGGTTTTTACTGAGAGTTCTAGCCCCTCAAAATCATTTGATTTTCATTTCTTGGTGCAAAAAAATGTTACTTATTTGTAAGTTTTATCAAAGTAAAAGTGCCAAAAATGGGCACTAAACCCTAGGAGGGTCATATATAGCTCTCTAGTCTCCATTACATTGTTTCTCATTTAGGTCTAGTTCTTGCATTTTTAATACATGTTGAAGCTTGCTGTTTCGAAAAAGCAAAGGAATCTAAAGAAGTTGGAGGGTCTCGATGCAGTCATCGAATCTGATAAAAATCATACTCATTTCATGTTTCACACTACTCAGCATTGGTTGCTCCAATGGCGACAAAGACAGTGGAGGCAATGACACCTGGAGCCCTCGCGAAACACAGGAGCTTTTGAACGAAATTAAAAACTATAAAGTAATGGATCCTAAAAAGTATGAAGATCCTCAGGTGATGACTTCTAGAGATCAGTACATTGCCAATATGTTTCCGGCAGGTGATGCTATTTCAGCAAGCTTTATGGAGCTTTTAAACAAAGACTATGCTTCTGATGCTGAATTAAAAGAAGCTATTAATACCTTTATTGATTTTCAATTAAGTTTTTCTTTAGATCATAGAAAAAATGTAGTGAATAACATCAAAGACGTTCAAACTCGTTACGATGAAGAGGAGATTCAAACCACAATGTCTCCATACGATGCTATGTCAATTATGGCTCAGCTAACACAAATTATTGGGGAATTAAAACGAACTCAATCTTTTGGTGAAAGTTATTGGGGGCCAAGAGATACAAAAAGAGTAAAGCTATTGAATGAAATGATTCAACAGCGTAGAGAAAATGAGATCACCACAAACTATTATCTTGAAAAAGCTGGCATGGGAGTTGTCGCCGTTACTGGTGGATTGGCCCTTGTTGTAATTCCTAGGGCATTAATAAGTAAAGGTTTTCTTAAGAGTTTCAGACACTTTTTTAACGAAGCCAGTCATAGAGTTCTTGGACTAGTTCAAAAAACACCGGGGCTTGGTAAATTACTTAAAAAAGGTGGAGATATTGAGCCAAAAGACATTGTAAAGTACTCAAACCCTAAAGCTATGGGTTTTAGAATACTTAGTTTTGGATATAGGCATCTTACTTTAGAAGGTAACGCTAGAATTCACTTCAGTAACACTCTGAAAATACGACATCATTTATCGAACATGTTATATTCTATAGAAAAAAAACAACCAAGTCGATGGAAATCAAAAAAGGCTCGAGAAACACCTGATGAAATTAAATATATTTCTGAAGCTGCAGGCTCACTTAAAAAAGGTTTGGATAATTTAGCATTCAATCCAAGATTCGCTGCGGTTGATCCAACCCCAGAAGATCAAGCATTGTTGTATTTTAATGTTCATAGAGTTTCAAGTGATCAGCTATTTGCACGTCAAGAGTATCAGAACTTATATCAAGATGCCATTGATGAAATTGATTTAAGCAAATCTCAGCGTGCTGAATTTAAAAGACAATACTCAAACTTATTTAATGAACATTCAAATATATCTGAGGAATTAAAAGACTTAGCCGCAGTGACAGAAAAAGACTATCTTTTAGCTCAGAAAAGTTTGATTAAAGGTTCTTCTAGAAAAAAATATGGGGAATATGGTGAAGAATTAGATTACACATGGGACCCTTCTAACATCTTATTAACTGATGTTGTGTATACTGATACTATGCTGAATAGATTGATCAGCCTAAGAGACAAGGCTGGAGCTGTAGATGCAGACTTTATTAATAAGGCTCTGGACTTAGTTTATAAATCTCAAAAGTATGATGTATTAAATATCAGTGGAATGAAATTAATTTTAAAGAAAAATCAAGGGAAAGTTGAGAAGGTCTTTGTCAGTCGACCAATGAGTTACAAAGAAAGTACTACTTATGAACTCAGCACTGTTAAAATTAATTCTGATATTCAGCCCCTCAAAGAATCAGATATGGGCCAAGAAGAATTCTTGGAATTTATGGGGCAGACAGTAAAGTCAATTCGTGAAGGAAATGTTTTAACCAGAGTATTAAATTTAGGCAAAAATGGTTTAACTCCAGTTGGGTATGTTTCTTTATCTAAAACTGTTGGTGAAGATTTGATAGCGAAAGGATTAAAAAAACAATATAAAGATGTGTTTAATTTTTCTAAAAATAAAAAAACTAATTTCAAAGGTTTCTTAGCACGTATGACCACCGATAGAGTTAAAAATCTGGGTAAAAGAGTGAGCAACTTTAGAAACAATAAAGATATAGAAATTGCTACTGAAACTGGAGAAATTTGGATTAAACAGTTGGCAGGAAAGCCTGAAAATGTTGAAAAAATTATTTCAATCACAAAAAACAGTGTCGACTCCGATATTAATGGTTTTATTAAGGCTGTTGATGGTTTAACAGATGACTCTATTGAGAAAAGTCTTGGTCTAAGTGCAAAGCTTTCTGATGCGTCTTATTCAATAAAGGTTTATAACTATAAAAAAGCCATTCAAAATGTTAATGAGTTTCCAATAGCTACGTCTTTAAAGCATGATTTAGAAAGAGCTATAGACAATGGAAAAATTGAGCCTAACTTAACAGCTATAAAATCCTATTTAAAAAAGCAAGGACCAGGTCACATAAAAGCACAAAATGAAAATATGGATAAAGTCGTAGGGCCTTTATTAAGAAATGAAGCTTTTTTAGCTAAGATGGTTAAATACTTAGCTGGTGATCCAAGTTCTGCAAAAGAAAATTTTCGATTGGCACTGAAGGGGCAAAGAGTAAGCGGTAAAACACAAGAGAGTGCTGAAAAACAAATTTTAATTGATTTATACCATAGTATTAATGATGCACTTAAAGACCATATCAATGATATTTATAAAGTCGTAGGTGAAAAGAATAGAAGCTCTTATAATAATTTATTTGATGAAGAGTCCATCCATTGGACAGCAAGCTATTATGATCGTAACCTAAAAGGTATTACTCAGTGGACGGATAAAAAAGTTTTTAATGGTATGATTGTTTTAGGTGCGGCTTTAGGTGCTGTTGGTATTGCTGAAATGGCACAACAAAATATTCCTTTAACTGAAGTTGATTATAATTCAGGAATGTTTATTGACGAATCTGTAAATGCAGTTAATTGGCAGTCTTTAACTGAAAGTACTGAATACAATGATTTTGAAGAGGCTGCCACTGGGCAAAGAACTCGGTACTGATTTTTAAGGGGGAGTGGGTAAGGAGAAATTTGTGCGTAATGCATTGTTAGTGTTTATTTTGTTAACTCTTGTGGGCTGTAATTCCTCAGGCCCAAGTGTGCAAAATCAAAACATTGATATTGAAGCTGCTCGAAAAGCTAAAATTGTTGAGCAGTTTGATACGCCCAAGTACCTTGCTGAAGTCATAGCCGACTTCAATCAGTTTGATCTACAGGCTTTTGCCAAACATTTAAAATCTAAAGAAGACAATGAAACATTACAAAAGTTAAAGTTTAGAGCTGGAATTTTATACTACTTATCTGGTCTTGATTCTTTAGATCGTTTACGTGGTGGGCAAGAGCAGCCTTTGAGTCCAGAACAAATTGAAGAAAAAATCTTTTCTTTTATAGAAGCAAAAACAGAAATCAGTAGTCTGATTTTAAGCAAATACCAATATGATCATCTTCCAAAAAACGAAAACATGGACCCCATGGATATTATGCCAGAGGAGCAAGAGTACGAAAAAGAAGATTTTGAGAGTACCTACAATTACAACTGCTATCGATTTTTTAATAACTTTAATAGTATCATTGAAGATGTACAAAGTAGCATGATCCAACTTATGTATTTAAACAACAATGCTAATTACACAGGTGTGGACAGTTTTCGAGGGGGCTTAGTTGAACTGGTTCAAAAAGACGCCTTCAGTGATCACTTCTCTCATTGGTTTAAAACCGGAGCATTAACTGATGAGACACGTCGAAAGCAAAATATTTTAATGCACAAAGCTCGCTTAGACGCCCTTGATATGCTGATTAGAACTTACATTCTCTATAGTGTTTTTCATAACGAAGGTGGCGGAGGAATTGGTCAGCAGTCCTGTATTAACAACCCAGAAGATAAGGGTGATTTTCAGGAAAAAATCACTGGTCTTGGATTAAAATTAGATCTTTTTTACAACGCCTATTTTGGAGTTCAAAGTATTAAATCCCGTGGTAAAACTCTAGTGGATGTTGCAGAACAGGCTCGCGATAAAATTTACTGGGAGAACTGGAAGACGGTGGGTGTTGAAGCCATTTTGATGCTACCAATCACCTTAGGAGTGAAAACAGTCTCTTTAATGTGGCGTGGTGGTCAAAGAGTTTTAGGTGTGGGCAAACAAACGGGCAAGGCCACTAAAGAGTTGAGTGAAAATGCCATTGAGTCAACGGCTAGAAAAAAAGCCAGTTCTGAGTTTAGTAGCAGATGGCGAGTAGTTAAAGATCAGGCTCAACATGTAGAATCATTAGTAGATGCTGCCGAATTTCTTGTATTTGCTGGTATAGAGGCCGCTAAAGCCACAGGCATGGGCTTTTACCGTTTCTCACGAAATTACTTAGATGATGCTATTAAAATTTTAAAAGGCCAAGAAGACAAGATGCGCTTTCGTCGTTTTCTGGGCGTGACATGGCCTATGGGTTCTGCAGCTTTTGCTTTTTATATGTATGCAGAAGAAGCTGCACGCGATGAAGTGCACAGCGACTACCAACCAATGATGAATAACTATCAAGCCTCAAAAGATTATGCCTTAATTGAGGAAGACTTAAGATTACAAGATCATGGTCAGTACCAACCACAACTTGAGCCAAGTGAGTGGGTTGAATTTAATATTGCTGTTGAGCAATTTTTGAACTCTCACACCCAATCCCCTAAAGTTTATTTAAAACTTATGAAGGCAAAGTACGATTATCTTGATCAAATTGACTTTCAACAGATTGAATTTTTATACGAGATATTTCCAAATATGAAAGAAGACATCCGAAGACATGGTGATATTGATGCTACAATTAATTATTACTTACAGCTTGAGCAGGAGCTTTCTGAAGAGCTGGGGATTGAGCCTGAGGCCTCTTGATGGAGTCGTCTTTAGCCACTTTAAGCTGACCTTCCATATACTGTGACACCTTAACCAGCGTTCCTTTTGGAATGCGAATCCAGTAGCCTTTTTCAGTCTTAGGAATAAAGCCATTTAGAAGGGCTGGGTTAATTTTTAGAAGTGTTTTTTTACTTATCTTTAAATGTTTGGCTAAATTCACAAGGTCTGTCCCGCCCGGAGCATAAAACTGCTCGTACTCATAGGGCTTCAACTTTTGATCAACTTTAAAGCCATAAATGTCTGGCATCTTCGCAATCATTAAAGCCGCAATCAGTTTAGGAATGTAGTTTTTAGTCTCATTGGGAAAGTCTTTTTTACGAGACAGCACCCAAAAGTTTTTAGTTTTATATTTTTTGATCAGTCTTTTGACTCGGTTCTCACCCATGTTGTAGGCAGAGGCCGACAAGTACCAAGAGTTAAACATCTTATAAAGATCGGCTAGATAATTACTGGCCGCTATGGTGCTTTTGTAAAAATCTTTTCTTTCATCAATCCACCAGTCTTTTTTTAAACCGTAGCGCTTACCCGTGGCCGCGATAAACTGCCAGTACCCAACAGCATTGGCGGAGCTCACCGCTTTTGCCGAGAACCCGCTTTCAATCATAGCCACATAGGCTAAATCTTGTGGAAGCCCTTTGTCGGCTAATGCCTTTTGCATCAATGGTAGATAACGATGGGATCTTTTAAGCCAAATCGAATACCACTTGCGACCTGGACCTTGGAAGTGCTTAATCCACTTTTTGACTTCAGCATTATAAGTCACTGGAATGTCAAAGTAAGGACTCTCATCTATTGGAGTGAAAGTGAGTTTTTTGCCCGCATTAATATGTGAGTTAGGGTCCACAGCCGAGTGACTAGGAATTGCAAATAAACATAGGCTGAGGATTCCAAGAAGTTTGTTCATAAAAAAACTTTACCACGATTTTGCTCACAATTGTCAAATGAAGTTCATAATTCTCAAAGGATCTGGCAAAAATAGAAGAATTGTTTGCTTCGAGTTCTTCGAATTGTAGTTCAAAGTTTATACAAGTCTCTCCGCGCACGGCTCCATGCCTCGCTGCTCACGGTCCATCCTGGACCGCAGAGGCCCATCGAGACTTGTATAAACTTTGAACTACACTTCGAAGAAAATCTTACTGAGACTGATATTTTTCTGCTTCGATTAATAATAAAAAAATGAGATAGAGTTTTGTGTCAGAGATATAAAAGAAATTTTTTAAAAGAATAAAATTAAAGCCAATGCTTTCATTTCCATGACCACAGCTACAGTACTCTACCAATGCTAATACACGTTTATTTACTTATATTTATATCTATAAAATATCCTTAACTAAAACTGGAGTTGTAATCGTATATTCATTTATGACTAAACCTGTTTATAAATATTCTCATCTTACACAGTCATACTTTTCACCCAGAATTTTTATTCACTCCCACTTAAAAACTTTAAAGCTCATTACCCAGTAAGATCTTCTTCATTTTGCTTTTAAGGATTTGACTCTTAGCCTCGAAGGACCTCTGCGGTCCAGGACGGACCGCGAGCAGCGAGGCATGGAGGCCGCATCCTGAGAGGTTAAGAGTCAAATCCTTAAAAGTAAAATGAAGAACTCGAAGCCTCCATATTCTAAAAATGCAACCCATGTGTCTTAAAGAAACTGTAACCCCTCTGTCTTGAATGTGCCCACACTCAACAGAGGTCCTGAATTGTAAGTTGTTGTTTACGACAAAATTTTATCAGGCAGTCAAAGGCTTGACGCCCAAATATGCTTATCGGTTTTAAAACCCGAGGTCTTGAGTCTAGAAATACTTACGGCTTTGATCCAGAGAACTCTTTGAAGGTCTGTATGGCACAGCTGTTGCTGCTTTAGAGGGTGGGGAAAGAGTTTATATGAGTAGTAAAGGAATTTACACAGCGTTAAGTGGAGCCATGGCTCAAACACACAAACTGGATACGATTGCAAACAACCTTGCAAACGTAGATACCGCTGCATTCAAAAAAGACAAACAAACCTTTAATGAATACCTCACAGCCAATGAAAAGTACCCAGACACTCTACAAGTACCCCGAGTCACAGCCTCTATCGAAAGCTTTTATGATATGCAAGGTGGAGACAAATCCTTTGTAGATACTAATGGAACCTACACAGACTTCAGTCAAGGTGGACTTAAGCAAACAGGCAATGCTTTTGATTTTGCTTTAGAAGGTCGTGGCTTTTTTGAAGTGCAAACTCCTAACGGCGTCAAACTTCAACGAGCGGGCAATTTTAAAATTTCACCAGAAGGTTATCTTGTAACTAATAACGGACACCCGGTGTTGGCAGAAGGCATTGGTGTGGACCCTGAACAGCGTCGTATGCAGTTGGCTAACAGTGGAAATGTCACTGTGGCATTTAATGGTGAAATTTATCAAGATGGTGGTTTAGTGGGAAAAATGTCTATAGTGGACCCGCAAAACCAAGAAGCTTTGCAAAAGCAAGGGCAACTTTTATATGGATTTAAAGACAATCAAGACCCACAACTACAGTTAGCAACAAGTGCTCGTGTTCACCAAGGTTATGTGGAGACCAGTAATGTGAATGTTGTGGAAGAAATGACTGAAATGATTAAAACCACACGTGCTTTTGAAAGCACACAAAAAGCCATACGGGCTTTTGATGAAATGGATAATAAGCTTGTCAACGAAGTTGGGCGAGTCAGATAAAGGATAGGTGCTTATGTTAAAATCTCTAAATACAGCCGCCACTGGTATGAAAGCACAGCAGACCAATATGGATGTTATATCCAACAACATTGCCAACTCTTCAACTACGGGTTTTAAAAAAGCCCGAGCAGAATTTGAAGATCTAATTTATAACACAGAAAAAGAGCCTGGCGCGCGGACTGGAGAGAACTCAGTTGCTCCAAATGGAGTGCAAGTAGGTCTTGGGGTTAAAACCGCTGCTGTTCAAAAAGACTTTGATCAGGGATCAAGTAAAGTCACTAAAAACCCTTTTGATATGGAAATTCAAGGCTCAGGTTTTTTACCGGTGCAACTTCCTAGTGGTCAAATTGCATATACCAGAGACGGAAGCTTTAAAAAGGCCCCTGATGGAAGACTTGTGGATAAAAATGGTCATGCTCTACAACCAGAAATTGTTATTCCACCAGATGCCGCTGGTGTTGAAATAGCGCCTGATGGACAGGTGAGTATTATTTCAGGAACCAATACCAACCCCCAAGTGGTCGGACAAGTGCAGTTGGTGAATTTTGTAAATCCCGCAGGCTTAAAAAATATTGGTAAAAACATGTTTGTACCTTCGCCGGCTAGTGGTTTGCCTCAGCAAGGTGTTCCCGGTGACAACGGATTGGGTCAGATTGCTCAAGGTCAACTTGAAACAAGTAATGTGAATATTGTGGATGAAATGGTGAATATGATTACAGCGCAAAGAGCTTATGAGACAAACTCAAAAGTGATTCAGGCGTCAGATCAAATGCTGCAGCAGATGAATAACTTGAGGTAAAAAATGAAGTTAATAGGATTAACAATATTACTACTCACAAATCTGGTTTTTGCTGATTCTTCGGTTTCAGTAAAAAGTGATGTTGTTGTCTTAAAAACTTCAAAAATCATTTATTTAAAAGACCTGTTTGCAAAACAAGAACTTGAAAAATTTGATAATAAAACTAAAAAAACTCTAGCTACTACAATTTTAGCTGCAAAGGTAAAGCCTGGTGAAAACCTTGAGTTTTCTTCAGCCATGATTTCTAAAATATTGAGAAAAGTGAATCGACAAAAAGACTTAAAAATTATTATTCCAAAAACTGTAAAATTGATTCATGAAAATGATGTGTTCAATGAAAAAAACATCAAACAAAGACTGGTTGAAGTATGGAAGCAAGACTGTAAAGATTGTGAGTTTAAGTTTTTAAGTATAGATGTGCCTCAAATAAAAGTTAAATCATGGGCTGTAGACTCCTACCGAAAACTCCCAAGGGGCTACTTCACACAGGCTTTAAAAATCACATTAGATGATGGCAGCGAAAAAATCAGATGGACTAAAGGAAAAATTGAAATTTACAAAAAAACCCCTGTGCTCACAAGGTCTGTGGCTATTGGTGAGCGTTTAAAAGAGTCGGATTTAACCTTACAGTTAAAAAACATCACTTATCATTATAACCCTATTGCAGATATAAAAACTTTGATCGGCAGTAAAACTAGAAGGTATTTGTCAGAGAATCAAATTGTTTGGTTAACAGATGTCGACATTATGAAAAGTGTTAAACGTGGTGATGTGATCACCATGAAAAAAACTGGAGGCGCTTGGCAGTTATCCACAGCAGGAATTGCGGAGCAAGACGGAGTTGTTGGAGATGTGATTCGAGTCAGAAGCCAAAGCAACAGAAAGTTATTTTCTGCAAAAGTTGTTGGTGACAGAGAGGTGGAGCTGCAATGAGTTTAATTAAGCCTCTCCTATTATTTGTTTTATTAATTTCTCAAGTGGGATGTATGAGCTTTGGTCAAAAGCTTAAGGCTTTTATTAACGGTGAAGACCCCAATGAAAAACAAAAAAAGACCTATACTACTTATTCAGAAAATCCCAATTTAATGATGGCCCCTAAAAGGCAATACAAAAGAACCACTCGCTCAACTTTAGAAAAGGACGCGAATTTAAATTCTAACTCTGGGTCACTGTGGGTGATGGAAGGTCAAGGGGCTTACTTGTTCTCACAAAACATTGTGCGAATGATTGGCGATTCTTTAATGATTCAATTAGACGGCGAGGCTAGAACTCAGGTGACCACAAAGGTGGACGTGATTAAAACATTACTGGACCGTTTTGAACAAAGACGTAATCCAAAGCCTGTAAACAATAACCAAGCCGGCAACAATCAGCAACAAGGGCAAGAGGCTGGCAATCAACAACAAGCTCAGCAAAACAACAGAGCCCCAGCCGCAGCTCAACAAAAACAAGATGATTTTGAAGTAAAAACAGTTCCAACCAGAATTGTGGAAAGAACAGTGGACGGTAACTACCGAGTCAAAGGCAGTCAGCCGTTTATGATCGGTAAACGTGAATACAAAGTCATTGTGACAGGAATAATTAAAGCCGAAGATTTCAATGATGAAGGTGTGAGCTCAACCAAATTGTTAGATCCTAAATACGATATCGTGAGCAACAGAAAGAGTGTGGTGGAATGAAGTTAAAGTTAGTATTTTTTATTATTACTTTGTTTTCTTTGATCCAGCTGGAAGCGGCGAGACTTAAAGACATCGCCAGCATTCGTGGAGTGAGGGCCAACCAACTTGTGGGATATGGAATTGTTGTGGGCCTAAGTGGAACTGGGGACAGTAAGTCAGAGTACACCAATAAAAGTATCACAAGAATGTTGGATAAATTAGGTATGAAGGTTAACGGAGAAGCTGCAAGTAAAAATGTGGCCGCAGTGCTTTTAACTGCATCGCTACCTCCATTTGCAAGAGCGGGTAATAAAATCGATGTCACGATCAATTCAATTGGAGATGCCTCAAGCCTTCGTGGAGGGACATTAGTACAAACTCCACTAAGAGCCGCGGATCAACAAATCTACGCTGTAGCACAAGGCTCAGCCATTGTAGGGCACAGTCAAAGTGGGGTTCATGAAACCGTGGCTAGAATTCCTAATGGCGCGATCATTGAGAGAGACATTGGTGGGGAGTTTTCATCAAAAAAATTATTTAGATTAACATTAAACAACCCAGACTTCACCACAGCCGCTCGTGTGGCCAAAGTGATCAACATTGACTTGGCCGGTAAGTATGCCACCGCAAAAGATGCCTCGACGATTGATTTGGTTTCACCTCCAGCCTTTGAAGGTAAGGGGGTAGAGCTGTTAGCATTAATTGAGTCTATTGATGTGGATACAGACACTAAAGCCAAAGTGGTTGTGAATGAAAAAACAGGCACTGTGGTTATAGGGCAAGGGGTTCGTGTGTCTCCGATTGCCATCACTCATGGAGATCTATCTTTAAAAGTTGGAAATGGAGAAAAAAAGCAAGACAAAAGAATTATGGACTTAAAGTCTGAGGTTAGTGTGGGAGAACTTGTAAAAGCCATGAATGAGCTAGGAGTCTCTCCAAAAGACCTGATTACAATCCTTCAAAATATCAAAGCAGCTGGAGCTTTGCAGGGGGATATTGAAGTTTTATGAAAAAGCATTTAAGTGTTTTTAATTTATTTAATACTATTAATTATGAGGAGCCTTGCACATGGACGTGCTTCTCCTCTAGGGATGGTGAGCTAGGGAGCGAAAACCAAGGAAGGTTACCAGATACCAGTTTCTCGCAGGAAACGGGTGAAAACATTCAGTATGTGTCAAGGATTGACCACGTACCAACAATGTTAGGTGAAGTGCAGGATGCACACATAATCTCAGCTCATCATTCCTTTTTTTTTAATTTAAAAGGAGTGATGATTTGAACATCGGTCCTAAATATATTCCAACACAAAAACAAACCACTCAACAACAGCAGGAAGAAAAACTAAAGCAAGCTTCTAAAATGTATGAGCGTCACTTTTTAAATGAGATGGTGAAACAAATGCGTAAAACCGTTCCTAAAAGCGATTTGGTTCCAGAGAGTTATGCCGAAAAAATCTATAAAAGCAAAATGGATGAAGAGTATGTAGATACTTGGAATCAGCAAGGGGGAATTGGTCTTGCTGATTTAATTTATAAGCAGATGCATGAAAAGATATTTCCCAATCAAAACATTAATGCCCCCCGTGGTCCCATAGATGTTGATAAAAACACCAAAGGCCAAGTTCATCCTTTGAAAAAACAAAAGGGCGCTGCCATTCAATTTCAACAAGAATTTAAAGGCGGGGAATCTGTGGTGATGCCCTGGAGTGGTCAAAAAATTGGTGAAATGAACATTGAAGGACGAAATATAATCCATTTAAAGCACGACAATGGTTTAAAATCGACTCTTAGTTTCTATGGAAATCTTCATTCCAAGCAAAATCATCAACAATTAGATGCTGGACTTAAGTTGGGAGAGATGAGCCCAGGTACAAGAGGCTTGACTTGGGTAGTGAAAAGCTAGTCTTTTATATGAAAAAAGCGCTGTCAGCCGCTATTATTGCTGAAATATGACTCAATATGATACACTGTTAGTAGCAGTAATGGAGGATCTATGAAGATCAATAACAATGTAAGCAATCAACTGAATAACATTGATAACGCCAAAACAGATAAGCTGACAAATAGTCAAAATACAAAAGACAGTCAGAATCAAAACACTGTTGGCGATCCCACTTCTGCAAAAGTAAATCTTTCAGAAGAAGCGCAACGTATGGGCAAAGCCAAAGAACTAGCTTCTAAAGGCTTAAATGAAGTTGATGAAGACAAAGTGGCTCATTTTCAAAAGTTGATTGATGAGGGAAAATACAGCGTCGATGCAAATGACATTGCCGACAAGCTGGTAGATACTCATCTATCTACTATGTAAGTAATTGAGCCTTTGGGGTAAGGACTGTTTTAATGGCAGATGCGAATACTTTATACACAGATTTAGTTCAAAACATTGAGCAAATGATCAAAGTTTATCGTCATTTGTTAGATGTTATGAGGAGAGAAAAACAAATCCTTATTGATGCAGATCTTAATGAGCTAAATGAAAATAATCAAAATAAAGAAAAGGTTTTAATCAAGCTAAGAGGTTTAGATGCAAGACGCTTACAACTTGTGAGCGATATTGCAAAAGCTGTAGAGATCAAAAAAGAAGATCCAAGGCTTTTAGACTTAGCCATTCATTATGGCGGTGATAGAGGGGATAAGCTCAGAAACCTCCACTCAGTATTAGTTTTACTTTTAAAAAGAATTCAAGAGTACAATGTTCAGAACGAACAACTTATTAAGTCGGCTCTTGATAATGTAACGGGGACTTTAAAGAATTTAAAAGACACGTTAATGGAAAAAAGCACTTACGAGAAAAAAGGAAAATTAAAAGAGCAAAAAAATCCAAATGCTCAGTTCGTAAGTAAAGAAGCGTAATTGACCTACAAGCACAGGATGTAGCTTGTGAGAGGAAGACAGGATGTCTAAGATTTGGTCGATGATGGATATAGGCAAAAGGGCTATGCAAAATAGCCAAACCGGCCTTCAAACCGTCAGCCATAACATTGCTAATAAATCCACTGAGGGGTACTCAAGACAAAGAGTGAACTTTCAATCAAATGTGCCCATAGGCAGTGGTAAAACTCGTATTGGTACGGGGGCGAAAGCTTCATCTGTTGAGCGCATCAATAACGAATATCTTGGTAAGCAACTTAAAAAAGAAAGTAAAGCCTTAGGTTACAACAAAGCACGCGCTGAGACCATGGCTCGTGTGGAGCAAGTGTATAACGAACAGGTGAATAAAGGTCTTAATAAACATATGGCCGAATTTTTTAACGCCTTCCGTGAGCTTTCTAACAATCCAGAGAGTTTGGCTTCAAGAACTCTTGTAAAAGAGTCCGGTGATTTTTTAGCCAGAGACTTTCAACGTGTGGATGGCCAGTTAACAGAGATTAAAAACGACATCGATTATCAAATCACAACAGTGGTGGCAGAAGTGAATGCCATCACCGACGAAATTGCAGATTTAAATGAAAAGATTCAAAAGGTTGAGATCTCAGGCGGCTTGCCAAATGACGAAAGAGACCGCCGAGATGTTTTATTAAAAGAGCTTAGTGAAAAAATGAATATCAAGTGGGCTGAGAGTGATAATGGAGCTGTGACTGTGACGGCAGGAAACTCTGCGATTTTAGTGAGTGGCTATTCCACAAGAGAGCTCTTTGTTGCCCCTATAACTGGGCAAGGCGCAAAACGAGAAGGTCATTTAGACATTTATTATAAGCCGAGCAAGCAAGGCACTCCCGTAAATGTTACAAAGCAGATCAACTCAGGAGCATTAGGTGGACTTATAGAAACTCGTGATAAGACAATTATGGATCTACAAAATAAGTTAGATAAACTCGCTTTTGGTGTGCAAGAAAATGTCAACCGTATCCACAAAGAGGGATACAACCGCTACAACCAAAAAGGTGTTGAGTTTTTTAAACCCCTAGCTTCACAAGAAGACGCAGCTAAAAAAATTCGAATCAGTGAACGAGTAGCAAGTGATGTGGGCTTAGTGGCTTCAGGAGCATCGCCAAACTCTCCTGGTGATAACCGAATTGCAAATATTATTTCATCACTTCAAAATCGACAAATGATGGAAAACGGAACCGCCACTTTCGATGACTTTTACAGCACCACGGTTGGTGAGGTTGGGATAATGACCAATAAGGCTAACAAGGCTTATGAGTCACAAGATGATGTTTTAAAGCAATTAAATAATATTAGAGAAAGCATCAGCGGTGTGAGTTTGGATGAAGAGACAGCCAAGATGATTGAGTTTCAAAAAAGTTTTGATGCTTCAGCCAGACTTATTCGTGCGGCTGATGAAATGATGGACACTGTTTTAAATTTAAAGCGTTATTAAGAGGGATTAAACTATGCGCATTTCTGACAACATGAGATTTGATCAAGTTAAGGATAACTTGAGTAAAAATCGCACAGAGATGTCTAATTATCAAAATCAGGCCGCCACACAAAAGCGTGTGACGAAGCCGTCTGATGATCCCGTGGCTGCCACCCGTGTTTTGACTCAAAGAATGGACTTAGAGGGTAAAAAGCAGTACGAAAAAAATCTTAACTACGCCCTTTCTTTTTTAAACTTCACAGACTCAACCTTAGAGGAATTAACCAATCAGTTAGTGCGAGCTAAAGAGCTTGCCATCTCTCAAGCCAACGACCCAAGCAGTAATAAGATGTCCAGAGAAGTTGTGGCCACAGAGATTAAACAAATCTATGAACAAATGGTGCGAATTGGTAACCGCAAAATGGGCGACCGCTATATTTTTGGTGGGTACAAAACCACCGTGCCCCCATTTAGTGAAAAAGGAAATTATAAAGGTGATACCGGTGAGATGCTTATCAATATAGATAAGGGATCGTTTGTGGCCATGAATATTCCTGGCAGTAAAATATTTTTAGGTGAAGGTTTGTCGGGTGATGGAGTCAGTCATTCTACGACAGAACAGCCAGAGAGCTTAGAAGAGTTAGAAGCATTAAAAGCAGATAATCAGATCAGTCCAGAGCTTAAAGACAAAGAAGAATTGATTCGTCAAAAACAACAAGAACTGCCTGAAACCAAGCTTCGGGGGATGGCCAGTGTGTATGATAAAGGAGAAGAGGTCGTTGTTGATAAGCTTGGTCCTGCTTATCATAAAGGTATTGATCTTTTTGACTCTCTTAAGCAGTTAGAGATTTCTTTAATGGCAGATGATAAGACAGGTGTTCAAGAAAGTCTTGAGGTTTTGGATGAGGCCATTTCTCAGGTAGTTCTCTCACGCTCTCAAATAGGCGCCAGAGTGATGACCCTAGACACAGCCAAGGAAACTCTGACCCAGGGTAAATTACAGTCTAAGACCACCATCTCAAACTTAGAAGATGCAGACATTTATGAAGTTGTTAGTAATATCAATAAAACCGAAGAAACCCTTAAAGCCTCTCTGCAGACATCAGGGAAACTTATGACTCCTAGTCTTATGGACTTTTTAAGGTAAGTAATTTTTACTTAATATAATGCACATCTCATTTTCTTAGAAAATCACTGGACTTTTTCTAGCCTTCTTGACATTTTGATGGACGAAATTTAGCTAAGGTTCTTTTTGAATATGGCCGAGGGGTTTATTAGTAGGGATGCATAAAAAGAACCTGGAACTTTGACCAGGATGTTGAAGGAGTCAACACATGTTGATCTTAACGAGAAAAATCGGAGAGAGTATAGCCATTGATGACCACATAAAGATTAGAGTGGTTAAAATTAAAGGCCGTCAGGTACGAATCGGTATCGAAGCTCCAAAAGATACAAAAATTCATAGAGAAGAAGTTTACATGGCCATTCAGAATCAGAATGAAGAGTCAGTAAAATCTAATCCGGAAAACACAAGAGCGGTTTCAAAACTCTTAAAGCCTTAATGTCTTTAAGTTTTTATATAACCCAGTGACAGCACACAATGTTATAGCTGTGCCCCTAAGGCCTGGCTTTGATGTTGTGCGTGAGGCGCTTGCGTGGCGCGTTATGATATTAATATTATTAATATTTCACAGCCTAGAGCCTTTTAATTCTTCAAAAAACACACGAGTCCATCGGTAAATGTTATAAAAAAAATACAATTTTTAACCTTATTTTGGCTTGCGGTGTCTGAATTTTATAGGCAGACTCTAACTAAGAGGGGGCTCAAACAATGCAAATTCATACTTCCCGCTTTGGAATTGTTGAAATAACACCCGAAGACTTAATTACTTTTAATGAAGGCCTACTAGGCTTTAATAGCTTACGTAAATTTGTTCTTTTAGATGATCCAAATGATGACATCTTCGCTTGGCTTCAAAGCTGCGAGGAGCCGGCTATAGCCTTTCCAGTGCTTGAACCTGAACTGTTTGTCGATCAATACAAATACGACATGTCTAAGAGCGATTTGATAGCTCTGAGCTTATCCTCAAAAGAGGGATCAAGAGCATTTAGTATAATCACTATCCCAGATGACCCAACTAAGATGACAGCCAACTTAAAGGCACCGATCATTATTAATGTGAAAACACGAATGGGGCGCCAGTGTGTGCTTCAAGATAATGGTCTGGCGATCTGTGAGCCAATTTTTAATCAGTTACAGCAAAGAGTGGTACAAAACCCTCAATCGCCAATCAAGCATCTTGATCAGGACTTGGGAGTCTCTATTAAGCCTTCAGAGCCCACTAAAGGCCCTGAGCTCAATAAATAAAATTATTAATAATTAGTCACTATGCCCCAAAAGCCCCAAGAGATTAAGTTGCAGTAGCAGCTATGTCCAACAGGAGCGGGGTAATTCATACCGCAATAATATGCACCATTTCTGCAAATATAACCCACTTGGTACTGATAGTAAGGGTAGGGATTGTAATATCTTGGTGGATAATATCGTGGGTAGGGTCTATAGTTTCTGTCATATCTGGGGTCTCTATCGTATCTGTGATCATGAGATTTTTGTAGTTGACCACAGTTGGCATAGTTGGAGTTACACTCCACAACCTCACCTTTGTTTTCGCCGTAAAAGTATTGGCTTTCGGCCAATAAACTTGCGGGAAATAAAACCATTATAAAAATTAAAGCTTTCATAACTTCACCTCTTTTGAGCTATATATAGCCTAAAACCAGCCTTTTGTAAGGGGAGATTTGTGAGTCTTGCAATATATATATTATGTTTAAATTATTTTTAATACTAATTGAGCAATGGCACTGTTCCGGTACTATTCGAAGTCTGTGTCAGGCCTGTGTTATAAGGCCTGAGCTGGAAAATGAACGGAACTTTCTTTAAGAAGGAACGGTCCCTGACCTTTGTTTAGAATCTATCTCAAAATTAAATTTTTCACAGCAGGGCCCGATAAGAATTGAGCTAGGAAGGCACGAATATAGGGCAGAAAGCCATAAGCAAGCTTAAGGAAAGGCTTTTGTTATGTACCGACTGTGGATTGGTGTCTTCACAATACTTATTATCTTATCTGTTGATCTTACAACAGCTTGGGCACAGCAAATCACCGTGTTTGATGTGAAGAAAAACCTCAAATTAACCAAAGATGAAAAAACTTATAGAGATTATTATATTAATGCCGGCGAAGAAGAAGGTCTAAGAGCCGGAATGATTGTCACTGTTGAAAGACGTCAGTCAACCTATGATCATCATCAAAATATGTCTCCAGGTGAGTTAAGAGTGGCCGTGGGTAAACTTAAAATTATACATGTTCAAAAGGGCTTAAGTGTGGGGAGGCTTCATTCAAGGTTCTCAGCAGACAATCGTCCCATGCTGGATTATAATTATATTATGATTGGTGATAGCTTGAATTTGAGTTCTGCATATATGGATCGAGGCCGAAAAAATAAACAAAAAAGAAAAGCCTCATCCCTTCAAGAGCCTTCAATAGAGGCGATCTCAATTAAAGCTAAAGAGCCTGAGACTGTAAAAAAGACAGAAGCTAAAGCCGAGCTTCCGCAAAATCTTTCACTGCCAACTATTCAGTAGGTATGTAGTAAATTCCGAAAAGCGAATAGCCGTTGCTTAATTGTTGAGGGCTTTGGCAAGCTCTTTGGCATGTCAGAACAGTTTTATTACCGATTTATTATTTCTGAACTTCCTGAAAGCGATGAGGACATCGTCAGTTCATGGTGTTTTGATTTTGGTGCAGAGGGAGTCAGTGAAAACCTTGAGTTTGAACAGCTTGATCGCGAATACCAAACTAAAACCATCAATAAAAAAGTTAAAACCATTGAAGCTTACTTTTCCAATCAGCCGGATGAAAAATCTTTAACTGAAAAAATTAAAAATTTAAATCCTTCAATTGAAACTAAGATTTTAAAAGAGCCTGTTCAAGACTGGTTAAGTGAATGGAAAAAAGGCTTTGTTCCATTTGAACTGACAAAAAAAATATGGGTGGTTCCCAGTTGGTTAGAAGCTCCAAAACAATCTGAATTTAATATTTTTATTGACCCAGGAATGGCTTTTGGAACCGGCACTCACGAAACCACGCAAATTGCTGCAGATCTTCTGATTTATTTAAAAGAGATTTCTCCAAATTTAAAATCTTTGATCGACGTAGGAACAGGGACGGGCATATTAGCGATTTTGTCCTCACATTTAGGTTATGATAAAATCATGGGCACAGAAATTGATAACGACGCAAGGCTTGTGGGCATAGAAAACTGTCAGTTGAATAATGTAAAAGTTGATATACCGGCTTTTCAAATTGAAAAAGTGCAAGATTCATTTGATGTGGTTGTGGCCAATATTATTGATGGTGTTTTAGTTCGTATTCAAGAGGACTTAAAACGTTGCTGCTCAAAGTACATGCTTTTAACGGGTGTGTTAGAGGAGCGAGAGTCTTTATTTTTAAATGAATTTGATAGGAAAGATTTTAAAGTGCTCAAGCGTTTGCAAAAAAATGAATGGGTTGGTTTTTTACTGGAGCGAAAATGAGGCGTTACTGGGTTTCAGAAAATTATTTTGAAGATGACATGGTTAATTTAGAAGGAGATAGCCTTCATCACATCCGTGATGTCTGCAGACAGGGCTTGGGCAGTCGTTTTGAAATTTTGAATGAAACAGGTAAAGCTTATTTTGTCGAAGTGATTGAAGAGAGTAAAAAGCGAGCCAAAGCCAAAATCCTTGAAACAAGACAGGTGCCGCCACTTAAAAGACCTCATATTCACATTGCTCTGAGTCTTCCTAGATATGCCAAAATGGACTTTATTATTGAAAAGTCCGTGGAGCTCGGGGTTAAAAGTATTCAGCCGTTGGTTTCGGATTTTAGTTTTGTAAAAAAGCTCAGTGAGGTGTCTAACAATAAAAAAGAGCGTTGGAAAAAGATCAGTCTTTCCGCTATGCAGCAAAGTGGGCGCTGTGAACCCTTTACTGTTTCAGAGCCCATTTCTTTAGAGAATTTTTTAAATCAATTTAACCAAAATAAAGAGCAATTGGGTCTTTTCTTTTATGAGGGGGAGTCGCCCACGCCGGTCAAAGAGTATTTACAGAGCCACATTAATTCTGAGATCCAAGATATTTGGGTTTTTATTGGCAGTGAAGGCGGTTTTTCCGATCAAGAGCGCAAGCTTATCGACGCCTCCGGGGTTCCTCCATTAACCCTTGGCCCTCAGATTCTTCGTGTCGAAACGGCTTGCGTGGTTGCCGCTGCCGTCATAAAGTATGAAGTGTTTAACGAATTCTAGAATTTTGGGGTAGGACATGGACACGTTTGATGATTTTGAAATTAAGCCAATAACAAAAGGACTTGGGTTTCATCAAAAGCAAGAGGACTTAAAGTCAGCGACAAAACAGTCTCGTTTAGCTGAAGATCATTTGCCAAAAAAAGTTCCTCAAAGGCCAAGTGCTTCAGAATCAAAAAATAATTATGAACAAACCACTTACGAGGATTTACTAGCTTCTATTGCCCAGCCAAAAGCTGTCGCGCCAAAAGAAAAGCCTAAATCCTCTATGGGGCTTGGGGCTGAACTAGATAAGCAGCTTGAGATCACTTCAACTTTTCCTAGAAAAGATGAAAAACAACAAGCCTCTCCTGAAGTGGAAATTCCTCAAACTCCAGAGTTTCCAAATCCCTTTTCTACACCTTCAATGCCAGACTTTAAAGATGAGCCAAAGCTTAATAAAAATAAAATCGCCGAGCCAAACTTGGCGGAGTCTTCTGTAAAAAGAGGAGCTCATGATTCTAAACAAGGGCGCTTAAAACCTGCGGCCTTTTCACTGAGCAGTGTGATCTTAGACACTTTAGTTGTGGTAGCCATTGCTTTAGCCTTTTTAATCAGTTTACTGTGGGTGACTCAAGTGGATTTAATTGGTGTTATGACCACAGCACAAAGCGATATTGCGACTCAGTTAAGCTTGGCTGTTCTTTATGTGGCTGTTTACCAAATGTATGTGATTGTATCTCGTAGCTTTTTTGGACGCACACTTGGGGAGTGGACTTTTGACCATCAACTAGGTGATGAAAAACAACAAAAGTCGGGAATGTACCCCTTACAAGTGGTTTGGAGAAGTTTACTGATCACTGCCACTGGAATTATTGTTCTTCCGCTACTATCTATGATTTTTAGAAAAGACCTAGCCTCATATTTTACGGGATTACAACTTTATAAAGAAAGACGATAGTTGCTTTGGGTAAAGTCATTGATTCTGTTCAAGAACTGGTAGACGCTCTCAAGCCTATAAGGGAGCAAAAAAAAATCGTTTTTACTAACGGTTGTTTTGACTTACTCCATGTAGGTCATGTCCGCTACTTGCAAGAAGCAAAAGCTCAGGGGGATTTTTTAGTTCTAGGACTCAACTCAGACAGAAGTGTGAGTGAACTCAAGGGCCCCACTCGTCCTATTCAAAAACAAGAAGATCGTGCAGAAATTTTAGCCGCATTAGCTTGTGTGGATTTTGTTTGTATTTTTGATGAGTCCACTCCTATAAAACTCATAGAGGCCATCACTCCAGATGTGTTAGTCAAAGGTGGAGACTGGAAAGCCGAACAGATCGTTGGATCTGAGCATGTTTTAAAAAATGGGGGCGAAGTAAAGTCTTTGATCTTTATAGATGGCAAATCAACAACTAAGATTGTTGAAAAGATGCAAAGTTAGGTTGTAAGTAGAATGCAAAAAATTATTTTTATCATCTTTTTTTTAGTCACAAATTTAGTTTTTGCTTTTGAATTTCCAAAGAATCTAAGTTTTCAAAATCAAAAAAAAGTGATTGGAAGTCTTAGTGTCCAAAGTCAAAAAAAACAATTGTCAGATCCAACACCATTAGGTGGTTATAAAGGCTGGGAAGCCCTAATGTCTGTTGAGGCATTGAGTTTGTCAGAGTTAAATAGTATTGACCCTTCCATAGAAAATTCCGATTTTTTGTTTTTACCACGTTTGCAATTAGCAAAAGGGATATATTATGACATTGATTTGTCTTTGTACTTTTCACCTTTGCTTGTGAACAAGGACATCAAAGACTTTGGGGGTCAGTTTCGTTGGCTTGTTTTAGAAAATTTTAGAAACCACTATAACTTATCACTAAGCTTCCAGGTAAACTCTACCAATTACAAAGATATTTTATTTTCAACAAATTTAGGTTTTGATCTAATTGTGAGTCGACTGTGGAATGAAAACAGTTTGGCCTTTGGCTATGGATTTATTCGTAACACTTCTAGAATTGTAGGAACAAATTCGGGAGTGAACATCACCTCTTCAGGTCAGGAAGTGGCAATGACTGAGAACAATATGCATCTTTTTGTCTCAGGAACCCATTGGTGGACTCAGAGTTTATACGGAACTTTGAATTTAAATTTTTATGAGTCTGCAGTGGTAAGCTCTTTAGCCTTAGGCGTGAGATATTAAATAAAAAAACCCTGGAATCGTGAGATCCCAGGGCGGGCTTAAGAGTAGTTTGTCTGTGGGCTACTACTCGCAAACCTTTAAATCATTTGTATACAAATACTTTAAAAGTAGGGTGGGTGCACCCAGGCACCCACTCTGCCACGAATACTGACCTAACCTATAAGTCTTAGTGCTGCATTACCGTTTTGGTTGGCATTGGCGAGCACACCAACTGCGGCGTTTTGTAAGATTGATGCGGAAGCAAGCTCTGCCGTTTCGTGGGCAATGTCTGCATCAGCAATTCTAGATTTTGCAGCTGATAAGTTTTCGTATTGAATATCTAAGTTACTCACTGTCACTTGCAGTCTTGATTGAACCGCACCGAAGTCGGCACGCATTGAACCAAGAGTTTGTATGGCCTCATCCACAGCGCTGAGTGTGTCTCGAGCTCCATCCTTTGATGAAATATCCACACCATCAATTCCTAAATTATTAGTTGTGGCATCGGCTTCGATTTTATATCGAATGACGTTCTCTTCACCGGCAAAAGGACCCACATGATACTCAAGCTCTTCACCACTACCATTAAGTAACTCTTTGTTACCAAAACGTGTGGACTGTGCAATCCTTTCGGACTCTTCAATCAACTGCGAGGCTTCTTGGTTTAAGAATTCTCGTTCAGTATCACTCACAGTATCTGATGCGGCCTGCACACCAAGTTCACGTAGACGAATTAAAATATTGTTAATTTCATTCAGTCCACCTTCACTAATTTGAATCAGTGATGTGGCGTTGTTGGCGTTGTTTCGCGCTTGTCTAATACCAACTGTTTGACCTCGAATGTTTTCGGAGATCGCAAGCCCGGCAGCATCATCTGCAGCGTTTACGATTCTTTTACCAGATGCGAGTGCGGCCTGCGCATGCTCAAGTCGGTTCTGGTTTTTAGACAACTGTCTTTGTGCGTTCAGCGACGCAAGATTTGTATTTATTTGTAAGCCCATTTTAGCCCCCTTTAAAACTACTCTGCTTATGTTCCAGCTCAGACACACAAACTCAGCACGGCATTAGGGACGGACCTTTAACTTTGACTGTCGCCCACAAACGATAGCGTATGCTTATGCACCCTTGCTGTTCCCATAGAACAGAAGATTCTCATTGTTGTTTTGTTGGGAGTCACAGGAATCAAAGCGAAGAGGGGTGACTGACCCTCTGCTTTGATACTCGAAAGAGCTTTTGTTTTAGTGACTGCTAAAATAAAACCCTTCAGAGGTGATCCAACATGTTCAAGTAACTACTCGGCCAAGGTCCAGTTTACTTTAGGGCTTAGGTCTAGGTTTTTAAAACGCAACGCGTCTAGTGCATGAAATTACTCAATAAAAAATTTAAAAAAAATTGTCGAAATTAGCTGTAACACAATGCAGCAAAGGGTTTTCGGGGGAGTTTGTGAACCCGCACAGGTGGGTGAGATTCAGAAAATGGGGTGAAAATCTCCCGGAGTGGAACGGGTGCGCAGAGTCTTCGTATTGCATTAATCCCGTTGGGATTAACGCAACACGGATACGCAGCGCTCGTACACGAGGTCGATTTTCACCCCATTTTCTGAATCTCACCCACCTGTGCTGGTGCTTTGTCATTAAAAGAAAGCTCATTTAACTCATGATGGGGTTGTTTGTACTTTTTAATTCTTTCTTTCTCTATCTATCTCTAACTCTTTCTTTCTATTTCTCTCTATATATATTGGTGGTTTGGAGTGGGAGAATAATTACCTCAGTAAGTGAACTAGAATTTTATGCGAGGATTTGTGCCAAATTTCGACCTCATGTACGAGCGCTGCGTATCCGTGTTGCGTTAACTTGTTAACGCAATACGAAGACGCTGCGCACCCGTTCCATGCCGGGAGAAATTTGGCACAAATCCTCGCATAAAATTCGGGTTAACTTAAAATTATTCAGGCCGATTTTTTTATTTTTGTCGCTTTTTGATTTTGAGAAAGTTCAAACATATCAATAGCTTGGTAAGACTTAATAGCTCTTAATTTAAGGGACGGAGACTTCCCAGTTGGATTCCGCTCTTCATCCTCTTGTTTCTGCTTGGATTTGGCGTTTAAGAACTCAGCCAACCTTTTAAGGCCGCCTTTGGTTTCCTCACTAAGTACGTCCCCCAGATCCGTCTGGTTTTCACTGACTCCAGTGACGGACTTAGATTGATTTTCAATGTCAGCCACGGCCAGAGCTTCTTCTTTTTGCTCATCTGGCTCATGGGTTTGCATTGGTTCGATTCGAGATAGCTTCATAGACAAAGGTCCTGTTATTATATAATTCGGCAGTCTTTTCATAAACTTGACGCATAATATAAAAAAACACTAAAGTTATTACGCAAAGCGTCGAATAGTTGTGTGACTGCTAAAATAAAACCTGTCTGTGGGCTTTTTTTACTTCTCGCATTTTGCTTAAGAGGCAAAAGGAGGAAAGCCCATGTCTTTTCGAATCAATTCGAATATCGCCTCTTTGTCTGCACAAAGGCATCTAGGTAATTCGCAAAAAATGACCCATAAAGCGCTCAGAGCATTAGCTTCTGGCTCTCGTGTCTCAAATCCAGGCGACGATGCAGCAGGATTTGCCATTGCTGAAAGGCTTCGCGGCCAACTCAGTGGTGTGGAGCAAGCAAAACATAACGCCAACTCTGCGTGGCTTTAATTCAGACAGCCGAGGGGAGTTTGAATGAGCAAAACAACATTCTTATCAGAATGAGAGAGCTCGCCGTTCAGTCCGCAAGTGATACTGTGGGCGAAAATGAGCGAGGCTATCTGAATAAAGAGTTCTCACAACTTATTAGTGAGTTTGACCGTATTGCTAAAGTCTCTAGATACGGTGATAAGCAGCTATTAACAGGCTCTAATGAGCAGTTTGAGTTTCATGTGGGGCCTTTTAATGGAGAAGAAAACATTATTAAATTTGATCTCAATGCCAACACAACAGCCTATGAGACCGAGATTGAGGACTTAAATGTCATGGAGAAAGATGATGCTTTGGACTCTATTAAGTCCATTGATGGAGCTTTATCTAAAGTTCTTGAGGCGCGATCCATGTTCGGGGCCGCTCAAAGTCGGTTTCAGTATGCTGTGAACAATTTGGAAATTCAAAAAGAGAATATTACCGAAGCCAGGTCCTTAATAGCCGATGCAGACATTGCGGAGTCTGTCACTAATTTAACTAAAGGACAGCTTTTGCAAGAGTTTGGTGCGGCGGTATTGGCTCAAGCCAATAACGATAAAGCGGTGGCAATGAGATTGCTATCTTAACAGGGCGGGCTTAATTCATTTAAGGCCTAAAGTGTTTGGGCGCACTTAGGCCTTTTTATTTTCAAAGGTCTCAAAGCTATAACTGAGTCCATCTTCTTGAGTTTTTTTAATAGACTCTATTTTTTTAAAATGATCCGGTAGCTCAGGATAAAAGGCATCTCCATCTTGAATCTCTGTATGGACACGAGTCAGAAAAACTTTCTGTGTGAACTCTAAGCTTTGCTTAAAGATTTCTCCACCACCGATAATGCAAAGCTCTTCACCATATTGATCTTTTTGAGACTTGGCAAAATCTAAGGCTTTTTCTAAAGAGTTAAAAACATGGGCATTTTCAGCCTTATAATTTTCTTGTTTTGTAATCACAATATTAAGACGTTTTGGAAGGCCTTTTTTATTTGGTAAAGATTCGAAAGTTTTACGTCCCATAATAATGGGTTTATGAATGGTGGCGTCTTTAAAAAACTGTAAGTCCTCAGGGATATGCCAAGGCAAATCGCCCTTAACACCGATCACGTTATTTTCACTGGCAGCAACGACATGAACTATACTAAACATCTTACACACTCACTTCAGCTTTAATTCCTGGGTGGGGATCATAGTCAACTAATTGAAAGTCTTCATATTTAAAATCAAAAATATTTTTTACTTCAGGGTTTAAAAGCATTCTTGGAAATACTTTTGGTGTTCTTGTTAATTGCAAACGGGCCTGATCAAGATGATTCATATAAAGATGAGCATCGCCAAGTGTATGAATAAACTCTCCGGGTTCAAGGCCTGTTACTTGTGCCACCATCAGTGTTAATAGAGCGTAAGAGGCAATGTTGAAAGGCACACCAAGAAAAACATCACCACTTCTTTGATAGAGCTGGCAAGAGAGTTTGTTGTTTGCCACATAAAACTGAAAGAAGGCATGACAAGGTGGTAGTGCCATTTGATCTAATTCACCAGGATTAAAAGCCACAACGAGGTGACGACGAGAATTAGGGTTTGTCTTTATTTGTTCAATGACTTGTTTGAGTTGATCGACTTTTTCACCACGAGAGTTGGTCCAGTCTCTCCACTGGGCTCCATACACACGACCAAGATCTCCATCTTCACCAGCCCATTCATTCCATATGCGAACACCATTGTCTTGTAAGTAGCTCACGTTAGTGTCGCCTTTTATAAACCACAAAAGTTCGTGAATGATAGATTTTAAGTGCACCTTTTTTGTTGTAAGCAAAGGGAATTGGTCTTTTAGTTGAAAGCGCATTTGGTGACCAAAAATACTAATAGTCCCAGTTCCTGTGCGATCTTCTTTTTTTGCACCTTCATCTAAAATTTTTTGCATAAGGTTTAGGTATTGATATTCATCTTGCTGATGCATTGAGAAATCCTTTAAGTGTTTGTGAACTCATTGGGCCGGACGGTGGCCTCTATCTATATTCATAGTCTTCTGCCTTTAAAATCGCAAAAAGTTTCCTCGATTTAACTCAATGAGACATATGTGCGTTGCGTAATAAAGAAATTCCTGCCTCTTACGCTCTGTTTATATTAAATCCATACTATGGAAATTCGGGATCCTATACACAATACCATTGAGTTGTCTTCGGAAGAGGTGAAAATCATTGATAGTGCTGCTTTTCAAAGGCTAAGAGCCATTAAGCAGCTAGGCTTTGCCGAGTTTAGCTTTCCAGGAGCCACACACAATAGATATATCCACTCCATTGGAGTTTGCCATTTAGCGGGCATGGCTTTTGACTCCATTTTTAAGGATTTCCCCTTTAGCTCTAGTCAGGTCAGAAATCGCTTAAGACAAGCTGTGCGGTTAGCAGCTTTGTTACATGATATTGGCCATGGTCCTTTAAGTCATACTACTGAAGAGGTTATGCCTAAGCTTAAAAACTTAAAGCTTGATGTTTATAACTCCCGAAGAACTGATATAGCTATTGATCCTGAATTAAATCGACCAGATCGAAAAGCCAATCATGAAGATTACACCATCAAAATGTTAATTGATTCCAGTCTCACTGAAATCATCAAGGAGCAGTTTTCGGACATGACTCCTTATCATATAGCTTGTTTGGTGGATAAAACTTTAGAAGAAAAAGACGACTATTTTGTAGATAAAGATTTAAACTTTAGAACTATTCTAAGTCAAATTGTGAGTTCAGAATTAGATGCAGACAGAATGGACTATTTGGTTCGAGACGCTTATTTTTGTGGAACCAATTATGGAAAAGTTGAACTGTCATGGCTATTAAGCAATATGACTTACTTTGAAAAGAAAAACCATCTACACCTTGCTATAAATCGTAGAGCCCTATACACCTTTGATGATTTTTTACTTTCTCGTCATCATATGCACCTAATGGTTTACTTTCATCACAAAAGCATAATTTATGAAGAAATGCTTATGAGGTACCTGACCTCTTCAGATTGTGGTTTCTTTTTACCCTCAGACATTCATC
>JAKUPT010000031.1 GCA_022450595.1 Bdellovibrionales bacterium | reverse complement strand
TTTAGATTAAACACTGTTTAACCTTGATGATCGCAATATTGATATTTTTAAAGATTGTGCCGAGCAGTTTAAAGGCGATTATAAAGCCGAGTGTGAGGTTCTTTCGAGTATTCGTCCTGATCAGCTTTTTTATGATTTAAAGCTCTCTATGAAGCTTCTAGGTATTCAAAACCCAGTGTTTGAAGAAGAGGTGATGCAGTTTTGGGCAGAAAGATTCTTTTCTAACGATTATTTAAAATTTGATAGCCCAGAGCAGGGGGCTCGTGAGTTTATTTTAGAGGCTCAAAAACATGGAGCTGAGGTTATTTATTTAACGGGTAGAGATGAGCCAAGAATGTTTCAGGGAACAGTAAATTCGCTGTCTGAACATGGTTTTTTAGACCTGTATAGGCGCCCTCGATTGATTTTAAAGCCCCATAAAGACATCACTGATCATGACTTTAAAGTGCAGGCCCTAGAGCCAATAGCTCATCAGGCTGAATACAGCTGTTTGATCGATAATGAACCGATGAACCTAAAACTTACAGAGACCAAGTTTCCTCAAGTTGATCTAGTGTATTTTGAGAGCATTCATACCGGACTTACAGAGCCTGAGCTTTACTGGAAAAAGGTCTCA
The DNA here is from genome assembly GCA_022450595.1 of Bdellovibrionales bacterium. Lineage (GTDB taxonomy): Bacteria > Bdellovibrionota > Bdellovibrionia > Bdellovibrionales > UBA1609 > JAKUPT01. Next base: position 31,896 of record JAKUPT010000031.1, on the reverse strand, counting down.
AATTTTACACAATGGAAGCCTGTAAAAGCTTTAAACAGAGTTAGTGCCTTAACTTTAGACACTTAAAAAGGCTCTATTTGTAATTAGTTTGTTTTGAGCCATGTTCTTGTATTAAATTCTAAAACTGAAAAACAACTTAACACCTTGCATTGATTGTTGGTAAGACCTTATTCCCGAGGGCAAAAGGTGGATTAATGTCGTTAATGATTTGTAGGCTCATCGGGACAGGGCTTTTCAAGCTTAGGTGTATAAAAAACACTATTTATTTTCTTTTATGTTTTCTTATTTTAATTCCTAATCCATCAGCATATGCTTCTTTTCAATGTAAAATTCTATTTCAAAAAGAAGCATCTCGAAACCCTAGCCATTTAGATCATTTTAAAGAAATTAATGAAAAAGACATTAACTATGTTAAGAGCTTAATTAACATTAACTTTGACAGTCTTGTTGATGGACTGACCTACCGAATCAGTCAAATTCGAAAAGACTTTCCAGAGAAAGCTAAAGAACTAGATATTCTATTAGCAAATGTTGAAGTTTTAAAAGAGCCAGATGTTTCTAACTTTATGCTGGAAATGATGGCAAATCTAATAGTCCGCCAAAACTACAATGTTGAAAAGTTGGTTTTCCATAAAGACTTTGAATTAGAAGTTGAAAAAATGTTTTTTGAAGTTATCAAGCATAACTTCAAAATGTCGAAAGAGATTGAAAAAGAACTAGATTTTAATGAGGTTCGTAGAGCTTTTGATCCTGAGACTTCTGGAGTGCATTTATTTAAAGAGCTAAAATATGAAATTGATGAATTTTTAAAATATGAGAGTGAAAAAATTAATCAATTAATTTCAGAGCACAGAGAAGTTATAGAAAAAGACTTACATCATGATGTGTTCACAAAAAATAAGATTCATTGGCAGTATATAAATCCATTTTTTCTATATAAGTTTGCCACCAATACCATGAAAAATGATGTGAACCAAAGAAGTTACCAATATAAAATGTTGGTCACTAATGCTGCAACAACAGTTTTAAACTCAATTCTTGCTATGAAAATTGCAGGCGTTGAAATAACAGTTGCAAGTTTTGCCCATACTTATTTAATATTTTTTCTAAGCTATCAGTCTGTTGAGATGGTAAGAAACATGATCACTAAGGCGACCACCTTAGATGCCAGAAATAGACTGTTTATCAACTGGTCACTGTCTATGGCCTCATATGGTTTTTGGTCCATTGCGCTTGATGTGATATTTAAAATGGCGAGTTCCACCAACTTTAACTTTGATATGAGCTATTATGTCTATATGTCGGCACTACTTGGGTATGCAGCAATTTGGCCACTTATTAGCCAAAAAGTAAAAGAAAAGTTTATTTATCGAGTGGTTCAAGATGGATTCCCAAATAAAGAAGATGAAGTTTTATTGAAATCCGGGCTTCCAACTGAAGTAATATTGAACAACTTTAGGGAACGACTCTCTAATATAAGACAAGAAAAAGCCGCTCTTGATACCCTTATTGGGAGAAGTAAAAATCAGGGAATTTACAGCCAAAAAGATATACGCCGCAAAATCCATAGACAGGTTAGAGCTATGATGTCTGAAAACGCCTCTAACTGGCATATGATTGATCATATTTCTACAATTTTAAGACAAGTGAATTACTCAAAAGACAAGGAACTGCAAAGTCTTTATCAGCTTGAAGTAGAGCGTTTTAAATTAGAGAGTGAAGAACATCGTTATGTGAATTTAAACAATAAGTGGGCAAAATTCTTTAAAGATCATAATGTTGATTTTTTAAATAAAGAGCAGGCAGAAAAAGAACTTGCAAAAAAATACAAAGCCAACTTCTTTTTGATCAACCAAATGATTAACTCATCTATGATGGGGCTTTATATTGTTCTTAAACATGCTTTTGTTGGTGAGTCTTTTTATATGCAGGATGGTTTTATTCAAAAAGGTCTTGAGTTAACCACACCACTTGATGTTGATGCCAAATACAACGGAACTGATTTTGGAAACTAATTTGTTATATATAATTTGAAGTCAGAGTTTGTGAAGTTAGGTTTTGATAAGTTTTTCCACTGACAATTTGTTTTACCTGGTTGGCAAGATTTAAACACTGTTGCTCTAAAGCTTGTATGTCATTGATGTGGTTTTCTATAACACTATCAGCATGGGACTTAAAAGGTTCTACATATTTATTGTGCATAGGTAATTTAAAGCGCTGTATTTGTTCTGAAACGCCATCAAAAGTCATCCCTCTTTCTTTAACATCTCTTTCAATGCACCTTTCAACACGTATATTTTCTTTGGCATCGATAAAAATTTTGTAATCAAAAAGCTCTCTGAGTTCTTTATCCGTGAATAAGAAGAGACCATCTATTAATATGACGGGTTTTGCAAAAACAGGTAGGGAAGGGTAGCTGCGTTTAGAATTTAAATAGCTGTATGATGGGATATAAATAGCTTCATTATTTTTAAGTTTTTGTAAATCTTCAATGAGCAGTTCATTTTCAATACATTCAGGGTGGTCAAAATTATAATCTGATCTTTCTTGTAAGCTTAAATGGCTCATATCTTTGTAGTAGCTGTCATGGGGAATGTGTAAAATCTCAGGGGAGAGATGATTTTTAATATACTCAACGGCTTGAGTTTTTCCTGAGGCAGACCCGCCACATAATGCTACAATTAAGCTCATATTGACCTCGTTTTAGTGTAAATAAGGTCAAAGTTGTATAACATGATTTTTGCTCAATCACACAATGCTATAATATCTATTATAAATACTTCATGAAGTGTTTAATATTTTGTATATTTTGATGCGCTTTGGTATCAAAAACTCCCTTAAATCACTGTAGGAGTCTTGTTGGATGCTACGATTTTTTGTCGTTTTGATGGCTGTTGTTGTATTAAGTGCCTGTGATTCTAAAAAACCTGAGCTTGGAACAAAAGAAAATCCTATTAAATTCTTTTTTGTCCCAAGCGTGGACTCAAAGCTTATTGCTGATAAATCTTCTGTTATAAAAAGAATTCTTGAAGAAAAAACACCTTATAAATATGAAATCAAAATTCCAACAAGCTATGTGGCTGTGGTGGAGTCCTTTGGAACAAAGCGAGCCGACATAGCGTCTTTAAATACTTTTGGTTACCTTTTAGCCCACCAAAAATATAAGGCTCAAGCCCTTCTTACTGTAGAAAGACATGGAGCCTATGAATATAAAGCCCAAATTTTATCGGCTGCGAATAAAGATATTAATGACTTAAAAGACTTAAATGGTAAAAAGTTTGCCTACGTAGATCCAGCTTCAACTGCTGGCTATTTAATGCCTGCAAAACTTTTTAAAGATAGAAACATTAAACCAAGTGACACGGTCTTTGCTCAACGCCACGACAATGTGGTCAGTATGATTTATCAGGGACAAGTTGATGGTGGGGCTACATTTTATTCACCAAAAAGAGAGGGTGAAATTCAAGACGCCAGGCACTTGGTTAAAACTCAATATCCTGATGTTGAAGAAAAAGTTAAAATTTTACATCTCACAGACGCCATACCAAATGAGCCTGTTGTATTTCGTGCTGGGCTTTCTGATGAAATGAAAGAGACTGTGATAAGTGCATTGTTAGAGCTTATAAAAACTGAAGAGGGAAAAGATGCCTTTTATTCCCTCTACAGCGTTACTGATTTTAAAAAATCATCAGATCAAGAATATGATAAGGTTCGAAAAATCCTACAAGCTCTTGGTCGCTCCATTGATGACTTTGTTGAAAAAAAATAACTTATATTTTTTCATACTGAATCTTAACTGGAGTTCCATCTTTTAACTTGTCTTTAATTAATAGTTTTTTTCCTACAAGCATCCAATTGCTGTATACATTACCATCAACCATAACCTTAATAGTTTCTAGCTTTGGTGTGTGTTTTAAACTGATGGCATTAATTAAAAGTCTTGCTCGCTCACCGATATCTTTCATCCCATTAGCGTAGTCGTTTTCGCAAATACTTACAGTTTTCCCAGAGGTTCTGTGAGTAAATTCAGCAATATGTGTTGCAAATTGACCATCTAACTGTTGGCTATTTAAACAGTCATAATCACCAGGTTCAATAATAACCCCAAAGGCACTTAGGTTTTTATTTGGCCAAATTTGGTTAAAAGTTCTAATAACTTCACTTGGTTTTGTGGCATGACTTGGGCCAGTACTTAGCTCATCTTCATCGGTTAAGATAACCACGACTAGATCAGCATTTTCACGGTAGAGTTGTTTTGTTTTAGATTTCGATTTTTCAATATTCAACATTGTAGCAAGTAGTGGTTGTTCATTAGATGAAGGGCAGTCTGGTTTACAATCAAGAGTTTCTTTTCTTACAACGGTTTTTAAAAACCTATTTTTAAAGTCAGCACTTTTAGAAGTAAGAACCTTTGAGCTAGAATTGTGAATATTTAATAGTTCACCTTTTTTACCATGTGCTACTGATTGAATATCTGTAGTTGTAACTCCAATTTGCCAATTCACTTCATCTAGTGCATCGGTAAAACTTTGAAGTCTTGTTCCTAGTTTTTGCTGCTCTTCATACATTGATGTTGAGTTATCAACCACAACAAGTATATCAAGTTCTGGTTTTTTGTTTACAAAGTTAAAATCCTCTGTTGTGAGTTTTGATGGTGGTGGCTCAGGCTGTGGTTCTGGTTGAGGTTCTGGAATATTAACATCTGTTTTTGATGTTGGATTTGGTGGAATGGTTTCAAAGCTGACTTCAGCACACCCCACAAAAAATAGTGTTGCTACTAATAAGTAGCACTTTAATATATTCATAATGTCCCCCCTAAACTAACCTTAAAATTAATAACAGCAAGGGGTGTGCCTAATTTATGTATTTAAGGTTTTTCTCTAAAGCACTTAAAACACTAGCAAAATCTCTAAATTTTAAAGAGCTGATGTTTTGTTTTTTTGTTTATTGCTTTTGTCTTGTAAAATTGCTTTACATTATTTTTTAAAATTTAGGGTGAATATCTGAATTTTTAGACTTAAGAAGTAACAATTATGGCACTAAAGTCGTAGATACTTTGTGAAATGTTATTTCAAAATGCCGAAGTCCTTTACAGGACTTTGGCTCAGTTTATACTGTCAGTAAGCTCAACAAGCTTTGCTGAGATGTCTTTTTCAAAGGCTGAGTGTCCTGAGGTAGGCTCAATAAATAGTTTCATTTCAGGCCATAGCTTGTGCATCTCCCAAGCATTTTTAACAGGGCAAACCACATCATAGCGACCATGCACCAGTGAACAAGGGATGTGTTTGATTTTCTCTAAATTATTTAAGATATGGTTGGGATCTTTTAAAAAGATTTGATTATAAAAATAATGACATTCAATTCTGGCAAAAGCCAAAGCAAACTCATCTTCTGAATAGCTAGTTAATAGGCTTGAGTCTTGAACCAGTTTGCTCGTTGAGCCTTCCCATGTGCTCCATGTTTTTGCTGCATTGATTCGAGTGCTCTTATCCTGAGAAGTAAGCCTTTTGTAATAGGCTGATATAAAATCTTCTCTTTCAGCTTCAGGTATTTGCTCTTTGTAGGACTCCCATTGGTCTGGAAATATATGATGGGCTCCAAATTGGTAAAACCAATGTAACTCTTCGGGGCGACACATAAACAGTCCTCTAAGCGTCATTGAAAGCACTTTCTCTGGATGTTCAATGGCGTAAATAAGACTTAATGTAGACCCCCAACTGCCTCCAAATAAGTGCCATTTCTCAATTTTAAGATGCTCACGCAAAAGCTCCATATCGTCGACAAGGTGCCATGTAGTGTTATTTTCTAACTCGGCATGGGGAGTGCTTTTGCCTGCTCCTCTTTGATCAAATAAAATGATTCTAAACTTTTCTGGATTAAAAAAACGTCGACAGTCAGGGTTAACTCCACCGCCCGGGCCTCCGTGTATAAAAACAATAGGGATGCCTTTGGGGTTTCCGCACTCCTCATAGTACATGGTATGAATGTCATCCAGTTTTAAGTTTCCAGAGTTATAACAGTCAATTTTTGGATAAAGTGATTTTAACATATTAAATCCTTTTGAAATAAAAGGAGCATGAAAGCTCCTTAAATTAAAAATTAGTTTTTTTCTAAAATGGCTGTGACTCCCATGCCTCCAGCCGTGCAAATAGAAATCAGTCCACGACCTTGCTCTTTTTTATCTAAAAGTTTAGCTAGGGTATGGATGATTCTTGCACCAGTGGCCGCAAAAGGGTGGCCAATAGAAACACTGCTTCCAGTGACATTAAGCTTGGATCGATCAATAGAACCTAGGGCTTCATCGCGACCTAGTTTTTCTTTACAAAACTTTTCAGACTCCCAGGCTTTCAAAGTGCAAAGCACTTGTGCTGCAAAGGCTTCATGGATTTCGTAGTAGTCAAAATCCTGTAACTTTAAGTTCGCTTTTTTAAGTAGCTCACTAACAGCATAAGCTGGAGCCATTAAAAGTCCCTCGCCAGCAACAAAGTCTACAGCCGCTGTTTGACTAAAGCTCATGTAAGCCAAAACAGGAAGATTGTTGGCTTTGGCCCACTCTTCTGATCCAAGTAAAACACAGGCGGAACCATCGGTGAGAGGAGAGCTGTTTCCTGCCGTAAGAGTTCCTTTTTCACTTCTTTCAAAAGCGGGTTTTAATTTAGCCATTGTTTCAAGATCAGTATCAGGGCGCACATTATTATCTTTTTCAAGCCCTTTAAACTCAATCATCATATCTTTAAAAAAGCCCTCTTCATAAGCACGAGCTGCATTGTGATGACTTTTAATGGCGAACTCATCTTGGTCTTGTCTCGCAATTTCCCACTGCTGGGCCATTAACTCACAATGTTGACCCATGCTAAGTTTCGTTCGTGGCTCAACAACACCAGGGACCACGGGTTTAAGTTCTTTTAAACTCATGCCCATAAAAGGTTTAATCTTGTCCCCAAAACTTCGACCTCTGGATGATTTTAAAAGTCGATGTGAAAAAGCTTTACTAAATACAATGGGCAAGTCACTGTTGGTGTCCACACCGCCTGCAATACCGCAGTCAATTTGCCCTAGGGCAATTTTGTTAGCAACAAGTATAGCGGCCTCTAGACTGGTGCCACAAGCTTGTTGAATGTCATAAGCTGGAGTGGACGGGTTAAGACCAGAACCCAGTGTAACTTCTCGGGCCATATTCCAATCTTTACTGTGTTTCATCACAGCACCTAGCACAACCTCACCAAGAGTTTTGTCTTGTAACTTATAGTCCTCAACTAAAGCCTTAACACTGGCAGACATAAGATCCCGAGTGCTAATTCCAGAGTAAGCACCAAAAGATCTGCTAAAGGGAATTCTTTTACCGCCAATAATGGCAACATGTTTTAATGTACTCATAAATTGTTACTCCTTATTTTGATCCAGATTATTAAAACATGGTGGCTTAATGGTGACAAGATAGATAAGCTAATAGAAATGACACATCTTGATTCCTATGATGATTTTTTAAAAGTGAGTGAACTGTACAAGCTCGGGTTCTTGCCAACAGAAATGCAACACCCTTTGACCTTACAACTATCAGATAAAGCTAATAACTCGCTTTTCGACGCGGCTAATATGTTTTATGAGTTAGACAAAAATGCAATCAATGCCAGTTTAAAGCATACAGACAACATTAAAGAGTTAAGAAAGACCGTTCAAAAGGTTCTAGCCTCTAAAGGTAAAATTTTTATCTGTGGTTGTGGGGCCACTGGACGTTTAGCTCTTAAGATAGAATCTTTTTTTCGACAAATATTCCCAGAACATAGTGAGCAAATAGTTGGCTTTATGGCTGGAGGAGACATTGCCTTGGTGCATTCACTTGAAGGCTATGAAGATCACCCAGAATATGGTGAAAACCACCTCAAGCAGTTAAATTTCACAAAAAATGATTTAATGCTCGGAGTAACAGAGGGAGGCGAGACGCCCTACGTTTTGGGGGCCACCAAAGCCGCAGCTCAAATTTCCCATCATAAAGTTTTTATGTTGTGCTGTAACCCCAGAGAAATTTTAATTAATAACATTGAAAGAAGCCGCCATGTGATTGAGGACCCCAATGTCACATCTGTACACATTGACACAGGCCCCATGGCTTTGTCCGGTAGCACCAGACTTCAGGCCACAACAGCACTAATGAGTTTTTTAGGCTTGAGCTTGTTGTCTGAAAACTTAGAAGAAGATATTAAGCTGATTCAAGAGCAAATACAGCTGAATCATTATTTAGCAATTTTACCAATGATTGAATTTGAGTCTGAAGTTTACCGCATGCAAAAGTATGTACATTATAATGTGACCAAAAATTTGGCTTTAACGGCTTTTACAGACACCACAGAAAGGGCTCCTACTTTTAGCACTCCCTCTTTTGAGCCCACAACAATGTTAACCTCATCGCCGTCGTGGTGTTATATTTCATTAATAGAGTCATTAGATGAAAAACAAGCCTGGCTACAGCTCCTGGGGCGCAGCCCTTATTCACTCAACTGGCCTGGGGATCATAAAACCACGAGTAACTACATGTCTGAGTTTGATTTTTCAGTGATTTCAAAACTTAAGCGTGTAAGACGACTTGGGGATTTGAGATATATTGATGTTATTGATGGCTCAAGGGATATAAGTTTTAATTTTAATAACCAGCTTATAGATATTCCTGTATGTAATAATTTATGGATAAAAAACCTATTGTTAAAATTACTTTTAAACTTTCACTCGACAGTTGTTATGTGTCGATTGGGTAGGGTGGAAAGTAATATGATGACTTGGGTGCGTCCATCGAACGGAAAGCTAATTGACCGGGCCACAAGATATTTGCTGGCACTTACAAATAACAGTGTCAGTTACGAAGAGGCGTTAAAGATAATATTAGAGCAAAAGAATTACTTGAAACCAGATGAGTCTATAATTTTTAAAGCAAAAGAGATTGCCTTAAAAAAATCATTTATTCCAATAGCTACTTAGCATACTCAATGGCTTGAGTTTGGCGAATGACAGTGACTCTAATCTGTCCAGGATAAGTGCATTCTTCTTCAATTTTATCAGCCACTTTTTTACTCAAGTTCAAAGCATGACTGTCATCAACTTTTCTACTGTCTACGACTAAGCGCACTTCGCGACCGGCACTAACTATATATGTACTCATGACTTCTTTAAAGGAATTGCCAATTCGTATCAGGTCTTCCATTTTTTGGGTGTAAGACTCTACAGTTGATCTTCTGGCCCCTGGTCTTGCACCTGAAATTGCATCTGCGGCTATAACTAAATAAGCTAAATCTGTACTTGGCTGCTCATCAAAGTGATGAGCACGCACAGCATGAACAATGTCTTTTTCTTCTTCATGTTTTGAAATGAATTCGGCACCAATAACTGCATGCCCACCATCTATACTGTGATCCATAGACTTTCCGATGTCGTGTAACATGCCGGCTCTACGTCCTTTATGAATATTAAGACCCAGTTCACTGCTAAGTAGCCCACACAGCCAACCAACTTCAGCACAATGAAAATGCTGGTTTTGTGAAAATGAGTATCTGTATCTTAAGCTTCCCATCATATTTCTAATTTCTGGATGTACATTTTTAAGACCAAGCTCTTTACAAATCCGGTTGCCATCCATTCTTATTTTTTGAAACATATCGCGTTTAGATTTTTCTAGTGTTTTTTTAATTTTATGCTCATCTATTCTTTTTTCGCGCATAAGATTATCGCAGGTTCTGCGGGTGAGCTCTCGCCTTACCGGGTCAAAGCCTGAGACATTTAAAAATAATTTTTCAGGGTATGCTGTTAAATCCACACCAATTTCTTGTTCTAAAAGCTTTAGATATTTTTGCTCAGGACCAAGAACGTTATTCATCACCCTTTCATTGGGAAAGTTTATATTTGGTATGCCACGTTCGGGGCAGTAAGGTCTTTCAAAGCGATTTAAAATTCGGCCAAGAACGTATTTAGCTTGTTTTTCAATATCTTGGTGATAAAGCTCTTCTTGGATCTGAATCTGCTTAAGTGTTTCATTCCTAAATTGGTCAATACTTTGTTTCTTTAGCAGTTCAATGGTTTCTTCAACGTTTATGTTGTGACTTTGTTGAATTTTTTCTCGATATTTTTGAAGCCATTGAGACTTTTCAGCTTGTTTTTGGTTATGAGCACTCATCCGGTTTCCGTGAGAAGATTCTAAACTTTGCAATGAGCTCTGAACTTGGTCGACATAGCTCATTTTTTTTTGATACTGGCTGTTTAGGTGCACTTGTTGTTGATCTATAATGGCTTTGAGATCTTCAATGTGAGCAAGGTGCGGTTGGATATCTTCTTCAAACTTTTCCTGTAACTCTTCAACATAGTTGTCATATTTGTTTTTAGCTGACTGGGTGATCTCTTCAGCGGCTTCATTGGCATCTAGAATAATATCATCAGCAACAGCCTGAGCTTGAACTGTTTTTTGAGAGTTTAAATAAATCTGAAGTAGTATAAATACGGATAACCCGAGTAAAATTCCAAAAATAACTGATAGCATAATTAACCTCTAATTAAGTTGCAAAACAGACTACCATAAAAGCTATAAGACATCATTTTCTAAATTGTTCCTTTCTGGGACAAAGAGGCAAATTAGGGGGTTTCGATGCGCAGCGCAAGGCAAAAAGGCTCAATTTTTTGTGAATCTCATTTTGAAAAGCAAATATTAAGGATTTTTTTTGTATTTTTTTGAAGTTTTGACCGATAGGAGGACTGTACATTTTGGAGGGCGTAACTTGGACAGCAACAGTGTTAAAAAATTGAAGCGTGGTGAGAGATTATTTTCTGAAGGTGATACCCTGGAAAGTCTGTTTTTGATCAAATCTGGCAAAGTGAGCCTGTTTCTAGAGCGTTCTGGAAAAAAGATAGAAATTGAGCAACTCGGTGGCTCAACAGTTCTTGGTGATGAAAACCTTTTTTTAAACAATCGACAATCAATGTGTGCGGAAGCTATTACTGAGGTACATTACTTAGCAATACCTATTAAAAGTTTTCATCAAATTTTAGATAAAAGTATTCCGTTAATTAAAATGATGTTCAAGTCTACAGTCGAACAAGTTAAAACTTTGCGCTCACAGGTCAAATCAAAAAAATTAGAATCAGATGTTCTGCCATGTCCTGAAAGACTTGTTCCTAAAGCTTTTGGAGGATTGGTTCTAGTTGCAAAACATACTGCTCAAGAGGAAAATGGTGTGGTTGTTTTAGATTGGGGGCAATTAAAGCTTTATATGAGTCGTTTCTTTTTAGAGTCACCACAAAGAATTCAGAACTGTTTGCAAATTTTAAGCAAGATTAAACTTGCTGATTTAACATATGAAAAAAATGAAGATGAGATTGAAGAGCTGACGACGATTAAAATCCACGACATTCATCGGGTAGAGGCCTTTGCTGAGTTTTTTCAATTTCATCTTTACAAAGGTGGAAAAAGTGAAATCTTATATGTTGATAAGCTGGCTTATCAATGTGCCAAAGTACTATCTGATCTGACAGAGGGTGTAGAACCAGATTTTAGGGGGGCTACAAATATTAATTTTGATAAAGCTGTTAATGAAGCTAAAGAAAAACATAAATTTGAATTAAAAAGTTTGCACCTTGATTTACTTGAAAGAAAAGGACTTTTTGTAAGTAGAAAGTCAAAAGATAAAGGCGGTGTAGATCTATCCTTTGATCGTAATGAGTTAGTTGAAACACTTCAACACTGGCAAATTTTATCTGAAATTGATCTATGGAATGAAAAAGGCTATGTCGATATGTCTTCTTCTATTGAAAATAGCTTTGTTAAAATTGAGTCTGGTGGTGGTGACAGTTGTCCGTCATGTCAAAATGAAAACAGTCCAGGTGCAAACTTTTGTCAACACTGTGGCTTTAAATTAGCTGCTTAAATGAGGAGAATTGGTGTGACGGTACAAGAAATTTTAGAAAGCAAACCTAATAAAATACCAATACTTAGTCCCAACCAAACTATTTTTGATGCCTTAGAAGAATTAACTGGCTCTGATGAAGCTGCTGTTTTAATCGTCGATGCCGGAAGTGTTGTTGGCATCTTTTCTGAAAAAGACTATATAAAAAGAGTTGTGATGAAGGGGCTGGGAAACAATACCAAACTTAAAGAGGTCATGACCACTATGGTTAAGGTTGTCTCACCTAATTTTACAGCCGAAGACTGTATGCGTGCCATGTCTGAAAACAACCTTAGACACTTGCCCGTTGTTGATAATAATCAAGTTATTGGATTTTTAAATATCATTGATGTTATTAAAAGTGTGTTGAGTAAAAAAGAGCAGGTGATTGTTCATTTGGAAAAATACGTCTCAAAGACCTGGCCATTATAAGTTTTTTTTGGCTGCGTAATTTTCTCTAATCCAGCTTCTTACAAATTTTAAGAACTGATCATTAATTCCAAAATAAGTAAAGTATGATAAATGTGACTCTTTGTCAGAAGAGTCCTCTTCAGTGTAATAAAATCTCACACATAGGCTTTTATTGGGCGCTTGATTAAAAATAGAGTTGTGTAAAAACAAAAATGTGCCTGGCGCAATTGGTCTGGAGTGTTTAATAAAAGCTCCAAACTCAGATAAACTTTCAAGGTGTGAAGGTGTAGCAATATGAAGAGGTCTTTGCTGGTTAAGCCATCTTATGTTTTTCCAGTTGTATTTGCTATAAGTGATCTTAAGCAGGTCAGCTATACTCATTAAAAGTTGATGGTTATTCATGGCTTTGCTGTGAATGGATTGTACATGTTTTTCTCTCAATTGCTCTATTGCAGTGTCTGTCACCTTCTCCACAAGTCGAATCACTTTTAAATATGAGTTTTGTTTTTTAAGCATATTATTTTTATTTAAATAGTTATTTATTTGATTCTTCCAGGCTTCAAAACCCTCTGGACTGTTACTGTCGTCTAGTATCATGAGGTCAAGCTTAGAAAGGTAGTTGTGTTTTTTTAGTAAATCTTCTTGGTTTGGGGGCTCAATATGCACTTGAATCATTTTTTTAGCGGGGTTTGAAAATAAAGTGATTTGAAAAAGTCTATTGTAATTTTCAAACCCTAGAGTGAGATGAAAAACTTTAGGAATTTCAGGTTGTAGTGTACTAAGGTTTTTTTGAAACTCTTCCTGTGAATCTCCCACATTAAGTAACTGGCTCCATCCTTCTTCACTTTTAAATAATAGCTCAATGGACTCATTGCATATTTGATCTGTAGAATTAATTTTTCCTATAAAGTTTTGAAAGTTATTATCTATACTATTTAATGTGAAACTTACTTTGGGAACGCTAAGGTCTTCATTGGCTATTGCTAGCTGCTTTTTTTCTTGAGGTAGATATTTGTTGTGAAAATCATGCAGACTTGACTCATAAATAACTCTAACAGGGCTAAGACTTTTCTCAATCACTTCTTTTAAACGGCCTCCAACAGCTTCGTTTTCGACAATAAGAGCAATAGTTTTTGGCTTTTTATCATCTGGTTTAGCAAGCATATCTAGAGGGTTTAATAAAAAGTCTTCATCTTTGTCATTTATTAAAAAAGACTGAGCTTTTTGTTTTGCTAAAAATAACCTCAATGACTTTAAATTACTTTCCGTTAAAGCTTCAAATATAAAACTGACTATAAAGCGGTCAGATGAGTCGGTACTAGCCTTGAATCCACTCACTCGTGCATAGGCATCAATCACTATATTTTTATCTAAAGACAAGTAAAAGTGAGCCATTGTTCCTTTTGTGAGTTGAACGGGGTTTTCTATTTGAAAGCCAATTTCATTAATATTAATCACTTTAGAGCGTTTAGAGATTTCAATTGGCATATCTACTTTTTCAGAAAACAAATATGAGGGAGTTATTTTTTTGGGAAGACCCATAAGAACTTCCATTTTTTGCATAAATAATAAGCGATCTAGGGGATAATAAATAATATCTTTAATATATGTAAGCATGAGGTCAAACTTACTGAGCTCTTCAGACTCATATGTGCCGGCCACCAAGTGAATGCTATCATGGGGAGACTTGTCTTGGTTGAACCTCTTTGTTTGAACCAGCCTTGAGTAGACCTTTTTGCACCAATTGTTTAAGTTTTCAGCTTTAATTAGACCTGCATTAAAAAATAGAATTTCTACAGTGGGGCAAGGAAAAGGAGTTTTGTTTTTTTGCTCCTGGTCAAATAAAATGGACTCAAAAGCCTCTAGGCTATCAAAAACATAGACATGGTGATCTTTTGACATCTCTTCAAATAATTTTGTAATTTGAAAAGAGATTTTTTTGTCAGACTCGATTACAATAACATTTGACATGATTACCTCATAGTTATCCTAATATGAATTAGCTATGAATGGAAGATATCTTAACAACTGATTAACAAGGTAGGAAGCTATGTCTTTACAAACTCAAGTAGGCGAACTAAAAAATCAAATCAAAACTCTGACTGAAGTCGAGTATGGTGATTTTAAAAGAAAAGTAGGGCAATATATTAATAGTTTTGAACGTCAATCAGAGGGGCAAATACCGTCTGATTTAAAGCAAAAACTGAATACTATTAAAGATTATGCGATCTATCGCCCAGATGGAAACATTGAGTCCACTCGGGCCAAGATCTTGAAAGATTTAGAATAATTACCATTCATAGCCAAATCTGACTTCAGCATTTGAGAAGAAAAACTTTTGATTTCCACTGACTTCTCCCTCAGAGAAGTCTTTGTGTTTTTCATAGTTATGTTGTTGGTACTGGCCATACCAAAAAAGACCTACACGCCAATTATCAGAGAGTTTATAGCTCACACCTAGTGATCCATCTAAAGTGAAGGTTGGGGTGGCGTTAAAGCTACTGCCTGTGGTTAAAGGCAGTTGGCGTCTTACAAAAATTTCGTACAACCAAGTGTCATTAGTGTAAAAGGTCAGCTTTCCACCTAGGCTCAGCATATACATATTATTTTGAGTGATTTCTGCCGTACTAGCTGTAAGCCTGGTGATAAAAGGCAGTTGATGGTACTGAACACCTAACATGATTCCAAGATCCATATAGGTTTTGCCCCAAGGGTTGGCTCGAACCCATTCGCTTGGGTTGTATTGAAAATCAAGGCCATAAAAAGACCATGAGTAGTCTTTTTCTGCGTAAGTGAATGTTTCGTTGTCTTCAACCACACCAGGAGCATTTTTATATTCAATACTAAAATCCCATTGAGTCGACAAATTCATCCAATATTTAAAGTAAAAAGCTGGAGATTTAAAACTTTCAAACTCTTGCTCTAGTGGGATGTCTTCACTAATTTGTTCATAGGTAAGTAACGTGGCACCAACACCTAGCCATAGGGCGTAGTCTTTTTTAAATAGTGGTGAGCTTTCTAATTGACCAAGGTTTGTGATATCCACTTTATCAAATGATATTTGAAGGTTGAGCTGAAAGTCTTTTTCTGTTTGGTCTTGATAAGAAACTTTTAACGGCAATAAGGCCAGTCCTTCAGGAAGGTCTAAAGTATAGGTGAAAAAGCCTTCTCCATCAGTTTTAGCTTCAGATAATGTTTTGTTGTCTTTATCTTTAATAAAAGCATATGTTTTTTTGAAGTATTTTTGTTTGCCATTAATGACAATAGGAATAGCTTTGTCACTGATTGAAACTGTTGCGTTAGGCTCGGTTTTTCCTGAAAGTATCACTCGAGTTCTTGAGGGGCTATCTGTGTAGCCAAGTTTTGGCTGGTACCATTTCACAGTCTTTTCAGATTTAGTGTCTGGAGACTCTGTTTCCTGAGCAAGTAGTGAAACACTAAAGGTGAGTGAAGCGAATAACATTAATGCTTTAATCATTGTTGAGTGCCTTTGTTATTTTATTTCTGTCATAAAAAAGGTCACGTCGTCTTCAAGTGGGTGACCGTCCCTATGATTGTTAATTTCATTCAATAAATTACTACTAACATGATTTATATCGGCATCCGAATTAAAACCATCAAGTAGGGTTTTTAAAAATTTTCTTTCGCCCCAGTACTTCCCGTCAGGGCCTACTAGTTCTGTAATGCCATCCGTATAAAAGACCAGTCTGTCACCAGCTGAAAGGCTTACTTCTACCTCTTCGTATTGAGAGTCGGGAGCTTCACCTAACCTTAATCCATTGCTGTCCATCAATGGCTTAATGTCTCGTTTTTTTAATTTATCTTCTTTTTTCGGAAATAGATAAGGTGGATCGTGACTAGCACTTGTGTAAGTTAATACCTTTGAATCATGATCAAATTTAGCAAAGAAAAAAGTCATTAAAACCTGACCTTTGGCAACGCCATGAATGGATCGGTTTAACATCTCCATGATCTGTTTTGGTGTCAGGTCAGGAAACTCTTGAATGATCGTGGCGGCAGATCTAGCGGCACTGGTTACAAGGGCTGCGGGCACTCCGTGCCCTGTGGCATCACCGATCCATAAATAGGTGCAATTATTAATAGTGTTATGAAACCACCAGTCACCACCACACTCACTGGCAGATTCATAGTGGCCCACCACATCAATGGCTTCACTAGAGAAGTTGGGTTCAGGAAAAAGAGTAGACTGAACCAAATGAGCTGTTTTAAGCTCTCCCTCCATACGTGCCTTTTCTTTGGTTTCATTTAGTAGGCGCTTAATCTCTTGGGTCATGTGTTTAAAGCCGTTTGCAAGGCCACCAATTTCATCTTTGCTTTTAATATCAACCTCTACATCGAGATCACCAGAGGCAACTTGCATCGTGGCTGTGTAGAGTTTCTTTAAGCTAGCAGTCATTCGGTTTGAAGCTAAAACACTCACAAATAATGTGACACAAACAATAAGCCCTAAAAATAAAATAGATTTAATGATCAATTCATCCACAGCTTCCAAAGCTATTTTTTTAGGAATATAAGAGGCAATGTACATATTGCCAATATTCACCTTAGAGTATGAAAGTAGTAGAGGGAGTTTGTTTTCAGCTTTGTATTCGGTGGTGCCCTGGCCATTTGTTTTTTGCGCTGCAAGCTTTAGGGCTTCGGCTTGGGATGTCACTTCATTGTAAATAGGTTCAGAGGCCTTAATGATAGGCTCAAACTTTCTATTGAGTAAAAAAGTGTCTTGCAGAGTGGAGTTGATTATTGAATCAATAAATTGAGCTTGTTCAAAGGCTGCAAAAATCACAGCTGAGTTTTGAGACTGTGTAGATTTAAAGTTTAAAGCAATAACCCAGTAAGAGGGGTAAGAGCTTAATGTCCTTAAGCTTAAATCAGAGATCAAAGCTTCCTCTAGCATGTTGGTAGAGATTTGTTCAAGCTCCTCCGAGATGGTTTTGTTGTCTGTGTATTTATTAAGCTCTTGGACTTTAGCATAAGTCCCATTCTCAATTTGATAAGAGGAAAGGTAAAATAAGTTTTTTTCTGAAGGGAAGATGCGAGCTGTATAAGGATGAAATTTTTTGCTTTCATAATTGTAGCCACGCATTAAAAAATCCACTTTGTCTATAGCTTGTTGAACTTCAGAGCGAACAAGTTGTGCTGTTGACTGAGAATGTCCTCGAATAGTGTCAAAAACATAGGCTATTTTGTCTTTTTCAAAGATTTTTAATGCTAAAAAAGCGTAAATGATTAACATGGTGGACGTTAGTCCAACTAAGATGAGTAATAACTTAACTTTGATCGAGGATGTTGGTCTAAATTGTTCCATATAGACCTATTGTATATAAAAAAAATAAAAATGGTAACAAAAAGCTAAATAATTTCACTTATATTCTCGAAAAGAACAATAGACTATGAAAGACCAAAAAAACCGACTGGGATTAGATATTTTTGATGGGCTTGTATTGATTGTTTCATTACTTGGAATGATCGGTTTTTCTTATGTCTTAGTCGATGAATCTTTAATCAAACAATACCTTCAAAAAACAAACTCGGATGTGGCTGTGATCGGTGAGGCAGGCGAGATCTCAAACGATGTTAGGCGTCGTATGCAAAGAAGTCTAACCTGGTATTCCCTAGATAAACAAGAACCTATATACGAGGGGGATAGCCTTTTTACGGGAACGGGCTCATCTACTGAAGTTGTATTAAATGATGGCGTGAATATTAGCATTGATGAAAACAGTTTAGTATATCTTTCAAGTCTTAATGATGAACTTATATTAAATTTAGAGTCTGGTTATGTTGCAGCAAATGTGAAGGCCAAACAAAAAATCAATCTCGTGCAAAATGGAAAACTGGCCACGATCTCAGCAAACAATGCTGGTCGCATTCAGATCCAGAAAAACACTGATGGGTCCATCAAACTTCGTTCAAACAGTGTGAGTTTAAATATTAACTCTGAAATTGATAACAACACCTTGGATAACAAAAACCAAGAGATTAACATCGATTCTAATTTAAAAATTGAAAAAAGAGTTTATGAAATTGATCTAGAGACCCCTAGTTTAGAGCAAGTTATTTTGTCAGAAAAAATTAATTTTAAATGGAACACCATGGATCAAAATTTCTCTGAATATAAAGTCAGCATTTCCACACAACCAGACTTTTCAACTGCGATCTCTATGAGTTCAAACAGTAATCAAATAGAGTGGTCCTTACCTGAGACTAATAGAAGATATTTTTGGAAGGTTGAGGCTGCAAACAACCAAGCTGAGGCAAAAAGCCCTGTGCGTTGGTTTTATACAAGCTCCAATAAAGGGCCTAAGCTTGAACAGCCTGTAGATCAGTTAAGTTTAAAGCTAGAATCTAATCAACAAAAAAAAGAAATACTTTTTTCTTGGTTAGAAAGATATCAAGCCAAGGCCTATGAAATACAGGTTGCAAAAGATGAAAGCTTTCAAAATTTATTGTCCTCAAAACTTGTAAAATCTGTGGAATTTGGTCCGGGGACTTTCGCCAAAGGAGAATACTTCTGGAGAGTGAGGGCTCAATTTGGAAGTCAAAACTTTAGTGAATGGTCTAATGTGTATAGCTTTTCTGTGATTGATGAAATGGCATTGCCAGATGTGGCTTTTGTAGAGCCGCCAGTTGAAGTCACTCCCGATCCATCTGTGCATATGGGGCCACCAGCTCCTGAAAAACCTGCTTTTGAAACAATGTCTATGCAAAAGCCGCTGGCTCAATCCCCTTCACAGCACACACTTGATTTTAAAGAGGGGGCCAGCAATAGAGAGCCTCAGTCATTACAAAAATTTGTTAAAAATCCACCAAACTTAAAGTGGATTAAAATTAAGGGTGCAAAGTCTTATCAAGTAGAGATTGCTAAAGATAAAGTTTTTAACAAAGTTGTGGCAGAACCAAAAGTAAAAACACCGAAGTTTACTTGGACTACAGCCAGACCAGGAGAGTACTTCTGGAGAGTGCAAGCGCTGGGCGAGATGGGGCAAATTGGACCATGGAGTGATGTAGAAAGCTTTGTTGTACAAGCTCCAACGCCAAAAATTAAAGGTCAAGTGGAAAGAAAAAAAGTAAAGAGCATCAGTGCCTTGAACAGGCCTGAGCAAATCACGGTAAAATGGAGTGAAGTTCCTTATGCAAGCTCTTATGAGTTAGAGATTTCAGATGTAAAATCTGGGAAAGTAAAAAAGCTTAAAAATAAAAACAACAGCTTTAGCTTAAAGATGAAATCTGGACAAAATTATAAAGTCAGAGTGGCAGCTTTAGATGAGCAGGGGCGCAGTATATCTTCAATCTCTGATCCTGTGCCCATGAGTGTAGAAAAGAGCCTTGAATTAAACACTCCAAAACCTCTTTTACCTCAAGATGGCGTAACTATGGTCTCTTTTGATGATGCTCCACAGCCAGTACTATTTAAATGGAGTAAGGTTGAAGGAGCCAAAGAATATATTTTTGAAATCAGTGAAACTAAAGAGTTTAATAAAACTTTGGTTAATAAGAAGTTATCTAAAACAGACTATCTGCAAAACGAAAGTCTTCCTAAAAAACAACTTTATTGGCGGGTAAAAGCTGTTTATGAAAACTATAGCTCTGAGTATACAAAACCCAGAGCCTTCGGGTTTTAATTTACATGTTTTTATAATCAGGCCCACTGCCGCCTTCGCGAGGCTGCCATCTTGGTCCTAAGACATCAGTAGCTTTACAGTCTACGCAGTTTGGCGCATTGACAATAAGCTTGTCACCTTCGCGCTCGTAAACACCTGCAGGGCACATATGAACATACATATCAGCCACTTCCATGGAGATATCTTTTCCCACAGTTAAGTGTGGTGGAATATCGTCTCTAGTTTTGTTTCCAGACAAATAAACGGCGTCAACTTTACTGATGCCATTTTTCTTTTTATCTCTATCATTGCGAAATACTTTTTCATCATCGCTGTCGGACTCAATGGCTTCTCCATCACCTGGAAACGCACCGCCAGTGACTGTCATCAGACCTGCTTTCATAGAGCCTTCCCAGAAGCCGTCTTTGAAAGCTTGTCTCATGTTTCTTACTTTTTTAAGTTCGTCCATGACAAATGAGCTGTGTACAGTTTCATCATAATCTTTCAATGTATTATGAGTGTAATCACCTGCTTTAAGAGCTTTAAAAATAGCACGGGCCGCATATATTCCTGACATCATAGAGTAGTGAATGCCTTTTAGAGCCGGAACATTCACAAAGCCAACGGCGTCACCAGTCATAACAATGCCATCACCGCTGAGTTGTTTTGGAATAGAATGATAACCACCTTCAGGGATAGTTTTTGCCCCCCATTCCACAAGCTCGCCACCTTCTAAGTACTGTTTAAACAAAGGGTGTTCTTTCATATCTTGAAGCAAGTGATGCACATCCAAGTCATGCTCTTTATAATCAAGGCCCACAACTAAACCGATGGCTACATGCCCATCACCCATAGGGTAGAGAAAACTTCCACCAAAGGCATCGTTTGGAAGAGGCCAACCCATCGTGTGCACAATTTTTTCTGGCGGATTAGGCACTTTCCAGATTTCTTTGACTCCAAGTGCATAGATTTGTTCTTGTTTAGCTTTAATGTTGTTTTCCTGTTGGTAAGCTAAAGTTAAAGGTCCACGAGTTCCTTCAGATAAAACCGTGATCTTGGCTCGAACATCTGTGGCAGGCATTCCATCGGGGCCAAGTTCTCCCTCTTTATTTAAACCTGCAGGCGCGGTTCTTACACCCACCACTTTGTTGTCCTCAGTGAGAAGGCTATCTACCGGAAAGCTTGTGAAAACATTCACACCCATGCCTTCAGCTTTTTCTCCAAGCCATCTGACCATTTCACAAATGGAACCAATTTGGTTGCCATGGTTTTTCATTGTTGGTGGTGTGGGCATTTGAAAGTGAGAGTTCTCGGTCATAAAGTAAACAGCTTCACCCTTTACAGCACTTTTAAATGGAAAGTCTTCTATACTTAATTCAGGAAAAAGCTCATGAAAGGCCACCGGATTTACAACAGCTCCAGAAAGGTTATGGCCACCAAGACTTGCGGCTTTTTCTAAAACAGCAATTTCAATTTCACCTAAGTCGCCGCCTTCTTGCTTGTCTTTTTCAATAAGTTTGGCAAGTTCAATGGCTCCACTCAATCCTGCGGGGCCGGCTCCTACAAAAATCACGTCCATAGGAACGGATTCTTCAGTTTCGGGCTGATTCTTTAAAATCAAATGATCAACGGGTAGTGGAGTTTGATGATCCGAAGGCTTAATGTGCTTAATCATTGAACGCATCCTTTTTTTATTATTGAGAATTTAAGGGGCATTGTTCCATAAAGCGGTTTTTCAGTCACCTTTGAATTCAATTGTCTAACACAATGTATAGAAATCCATTGATTTTAGCTTGGACGAGCTGCAAAAACTGAAATCTTTTCTGAACACAGCCTTATTTTACGTATAGTATACCTCTTTTGGGGAGGCTGTATTTGAAAACACTAGAACGCCGCTTGGGGTTAGGCTCAGTTATAGCCATTGGGATCAGCTCAATGTTGGGGTCAGGAATCTTTGTTTTACCAGGCATTGCTGCGGCCACGACCGGTCCTTCTGCATGGTTGGCCTATTTATTGGCCGGCATTGGAATTCTTCCAGCAGCCTTGTCAAAGTCTGAGCTTTCAACTGCTATGCCCACATCTGGTGGCACTTATGTGTACTTAGAAAGAACCTTTGGCCCACTAGCTGGGACATTGGCAGGTCTTGGGCTTTTTATGTCCATACTATTAAAAAGTAGCTTTGCATTAGTGGGCTTTGGAGCCTACTTGTCCGTTTTTACGGAAGTGAATGTGATAAATATTGCCTTGTTTTTACTTCTAGCTATTACTTTATTAAATATCTTTGGGGTTAAAAAAGTATCTAGTGCTTTAGTATTTGTGGTGAGCATTTCTTTAATGGCACTGACCTTTTTATTTACTTCCAGTTTAGTAGAAGTAGATACGGCGAACTTCACCCCTTTTATGACCCACGGCTCTTGGGGGCTGATTTCAACCGCAGCCATGGTTTATGTGTCTTACGGTGGTGTGACTAAAATCGCAGCTATTGCCGAAGAGGTGAAAGACCCTGAAAAAAACTTGCCTCGTGGCATTCTTTGGTCACTTTTAATTATTAGCATTATTTATTTTGGCATTATGTTTTCCATGATGGGAATAGTTCCACTTAATGAAATCAGTGGAAGTTTGAATCCCATTTATGTTTTATCAAAATCGGTATTTGCAGACAGTGGGATCAGTTACGGCATTGCCATTATTGCTGTGATAACCATGGTCTCAACGGCCAATGCCGGAATTCTTGCCGCATCCAGATTTCCCTTTGCTATGAGTCGGGACCATTTGCTTCCTGCTAAATTTGGAACTCTTCATCGTCATTTTTTAACCCCTATTTGGAGTATTGTAATTTCTGGAATGCTGATGGCCTTAGCTATAGTCTTTCTAGAGATCGACAAAATTGCAAAGCTTGCCAGTAGCTTTATGATCATTACTTTTACACTACTGAACTTAACAGTGATCATTTTAAGAGAGACAAGAGTGCAGTGGTATAAGCCTCGCTACAAATCTCCACTCTATCCCTGGATGCAGATATTTGGCTTAATCTCTGGTGTGGCATTGCTTGTTAGTATGGGAGAGCTCACTCTTGTGGCTATTATGGCTTTAGGCATTCCTTCAGTGCTGATTTATTTTTTATATGGGCATCGTTTTACTGAAAGAAAAGGTGTTGTTGGTTTTAGACGCTTTAGAAAAGACATTATGAATGTAAAACTTAAAGAAGATAAAGATTTTGCTAAAAAATACTTAGAGTTTTTAAGCTTTAAAGAAGATGCAAAAGTAGTGGTGTCTTTGTTTGGGAAAGAGCGCTCTCCAGAAACTCTAATTGAAATGGGACTTGCCATTTCTGGAGGCTCAAAAGTGGAGGTGGCACACCTTACTGAGCTTCCAGAGCAGACTTCACTCAGTGACATTGACGACAGTCCACAGATTCGCTCATTAAAAAGACGAATTGAGGCTATGTCACATATTAATATCACTCCCATATCTTTTGACCCATTGGTATCGCATGATATTTTTAAAACCATTTTTGAGATCACCCAACGTGTGCACTGTCAGTGGCTGATGATTGAATGGGTTGGAAAATCCCGTGGGGCTTTTACAGTGCACCGGCCTATGGGGTGGCTTAAAAACCATCTGAACTGTCACTTGGTGACCTTTAAAGACAATGGCGTGCGATACATTAGAAAGATTATGGTTTTTGTAAGATCTAGCGCCAAAGACCGATTTGTGATCACAACAGCCGATCATTTAGCTAAGGTGTTTAATGCTGAAATCACGTTAGTAAGGGTGGTAAGCCCTCAAGTCTCTGAAGACATTTTAGAGCTTGAAAGAAACTACTTAGATGATTTAAAAAAGCTCTCAGAAGCCAGCGTGACTTCAGTGATCTTAGAGTCAGAAAATACCATTCAAGCCATTATCAATGAAAGTGTAGAGCACGATTTAGTGCTTTTTGCAGACTTCAGAAGAGCAACATTTCCAAGGCAGATATTTTCTTCAGAAGCAGATAGGCTGTTCTCTGAGGTGGCCTGCTCAGTGGTGAGTATACTGCCAAGCCGTTAGCGTGCTGAATTATAAAGCACTTTGGCGACATAATTTGTTAACACCGGGACATCTATAGACCTTGTTAGCTTTTTAATATAGGTTATGTTTTTTATGAAAAGGTGATTTATGAAAGTATTAGGTTTAGATTTTGAAACAACAGGTTTAGAGGCTCAATCAGCCCGTGTGATCGAGATTGGGGCCGTGGTCTGGGACACTGATAAAAGTAAACCTTTGGCTGTGATGTCAGAGCTGGTTCTGCCAGAAGAGTTGACTGAAGTGCCGACTGAGATTGTGAAAGTTACAGGTATTGAAACTGATGACTTAGAAAACTTTGGCCTTGAACCCAAAAAGGCCTTTCAAAGATTAAATTTTTATTTAAGCCAATGTGATTATGTGATGGCTCATAATGCAGAATTTGATAAGAGTTTTTACTTGCAAGAAATTAGTCGCCATGGACTTGATGTGGTTGAAAAGCCCTGGCTTGATTCCATGTATGATGTGCCTTACCCCGAAGAGTTGAGCACGAGAAAGCTTGGGCACTTGGCGGCTGATCATGGCTTTGTGAACCCTTGGTCTCACAGAGCTTTATTTGATGTGATGACAATGCTTCAAATTGTTTCTAAGTATGACTTTCACGAGGTGATTGAGCGCAGTCAAAGCCCTGTGGTTACAGTTATTAGCCATGTCAGTTTTGAGGAAAAAGACAAAGCCAAACAAATGGGCTTCAGGTGGGATCCAAAAAACAAAAAGTGGTTTAAAGATTATAAGCACTGCGATCTGATGAATATGGACTTTCCCTTTGAATACAGTTTGCTAGAACAGTAGGGATTTTCACTTATGTCAAAATGGACTCAAGGGTTAAATCCCGAGCAGAAGGAAGCAGCCCTTCACAATTATGGGCCCATGCTGATTCTTGCAGGCGCCGGCAGTGGTAAAACTACAGTTTTAGTAGCTCGCACGGGCCGCTTGATTGATGAAAAGATAGTTCCTGCAGACAAAATCTGTGTTTTAACATTTACCAATAAAGCAGCTAAAGAGCTCAAAGAGCGAGTGGCGCATAAACTTGGCAAGGCCGGTAGAAACATTCTCTCTGGCACCTTTCACTCTTTTGGTTTAGGGATTTTAAAAAAATATCACTCACTCGTTGAGCTACCTAAAAACTTTGGAATCATTGATTCTGGCGATGCCAGGGCCATTATTAGGGATTGTTTAAAAGACATCTCCCATGCGGCAAAAGATGATTTCGATCCAGACAAACTTTTATCTATAGTGAACCGACTCAGGGAAAATGAAAAAGCCTTCGACACTCAAAAGTCAGACCCTTACTATGATATGGCCGAGATGATTAAACCTCGTTTTGAAAAAAAACTTCAACTACTAGGAGTGGTCGATTTTGAGGGACTGCTTTTAAAGCCCCTTGAGATTTTTGAAAAACACCCTGAAGTACTAAAGCTTTATCAAGACCAGTATCAGCAAATTATGGTGGATGAGTTTCAAGATACCAATGCCATTCAAATGAGACTGATTTTAAAACTGGCCTCAGATCATAAAAACATCACCGTTGTTGGAGACGATGATCAGGCCATTTATGGCTGGCGAGGAGCTCAGGTTTCAAATATTTTAAACTTTCCAAGGCTGTTTGATGAGTGCAAGGTGGTCAGACTTGTAAGGAATTATAGGTCTACAAAATCCATTTTAGACATTGCCAACCACTTGATTAAAAACAACAAACAGCGCCATGAAAAAGTGCTTGAACCAGGTCAACTCAGTGAGTCTGAATTAAAGCCTGAAGTGTTTGTTTATGAAAATGAGCAAGAAGAAGCTGAAGAGATCATGCAGCAGATTCACTACTTTGTCAGAGAGGGGTTTGAGTACAATGACATTGCTATTTTGTACCGTTCAAACTCTCAAGGCGGACTGCTTGAAGGGCTCTTAAGGCAAGCACAAATTCCCTACGCATTAACAGGAGGCTCTGCCTTTTTTGACCGCAAAGAGGTGAAAGATGTTCTAGCTTACTTGCGCTCAGCCTTTTACCCCCATGAGGTTTGCTTTCGTAGAATTCTAAGTACACCACCAAGAGGTATAGGGGAGAAGAGCATTAAGGCCATTGAAGCCCAAGCTCAAGAAATGAAGTTTGATTTTGTGGCCGCATCCAGGTGGGTGAGTGAAAAAGAAGCACTCACTCCACAAATTCATAACAACTTTAAATCGCTGTTTAAAGAGTTAGACAATTTAAAACACGGCCTACTGAATGATACCAACACCAGTGCCGGAAATTTTTTATTAAACGTTTTAAAGGACAACGGCTTTTATGATCACGTGTTAGGAAGCTACAAAGATAAAACTAGCGGTGGCAAACGCTGGACGCTGGTTGAAATTTTAGCCCGAGTGATGGACAGTTTTATTGAAAAGGGCGAAAGAAGTCCAAAAACCATCAAAGAGTTTTTAGACTCCATGGAGTTAAGAGATCAGTTAGATGAGGCTTCCAATCAAAAAGAAAAGTCCAAAGTGCAACTGATGACTCTACATGCCTGTAAGGGCTTAGAGTTTCCAGTCACAATCATAGTTGGTGTGGAAGAGGATTTAATTCCTCATAAGTTATTAGGCTCTGACGTGGACGAAGAACGTAGGCTTTTTTATGTGGGGCTCACTCGCGCTAAAAAACGATTGGTTTTAACTCGTGCAAGGCAAAGAAAGCGCTATGGTAAAATGAGACCAGTGAGTCCCTCTCGATTTCTTTTAGAAATCCCCGAGCAAATGATAGAGCGCTATGATGATGGTCATCGCCCTTTAGCTGAAGTAGACCGTAAAGCTATGATGGCTGATCTTTTTAAAAAACTAGATGGGCGCCCCAAAGGACCTATTTAATTAAAAAAGTATTGATTACTGAATGCCAAGCGTTGCCCGTTGACCCCTATGACAAAGCAAGTCATATTGTCCCTTTAACTTAAATTTGAAGGGACCTTCTATGGAAAAAATCAAAGTTGATAATCCTGTGGTTGAGCTTGATGGCGATGAAATGACTCGCATTATCTGGAGCTTTATTAAAGAAAAGCTTATTCTTCCTTATCTGGATCTTGATATTAAATATTATGACTTAGGCATGGAGTCGCGTGACAAAACCGAAGATCAAATCACCGTGGATGCCGCCAATGCCATTAAAGAGTACGGCGTGGGTATTAAGTGTGCCACGATTACTCCTGATGAAGCTCGTGTTGAAGAGTTTGGTCTTAAAAAAATGTACAGATCACCAAATGGAACTATTCGTAATATTTTAGACGGAACTGTATTTAGAGAGCCTATTGTTTGTAAAAACGTACCTCGTCTTGTTCCTAATTGGACAAAGCCTATTTGTATTGGCCGTCATGCATTTGGAGACCAGTACAAAGCCACAGACTTTTTAACCAAAGGAAAAGGTAAACTAACAATAACTTACACTCCAGAAGAAGGTGAAGAGCAAAGCTTTGAAGTTTATGATTTTAAAGGCGATGGGGTGGCCATGGCCATGTACAATACTGATGAGTCTATTCGTGGTTTTGCAAGAAGCTGCATGAACGTGGCCTTAATGAAGGGCTGGCCTTGTTACCTATCGACTAAAAACACCATTCTTAAAAAGTATGATGGTCGTTTTAAAGATATTTTTGAAGAGGTTTATCAAACTGAGTACAAAGAAAAGTTTGATGCCAAAGGTATCACTTATGAACACAGACTGATTGATGACATGGTGGCTTCAGCTCTTAAATGGCATGGGGAGTTTGTTTGGGCTTGTAAAAACTATGACGGCGATGTGCAGTCCGACACTGTAGCTCAAGGCTTTGGCTCTTTAGGACTTATGACTTCCACTCTTTTAACTCCAGATGGAAAAACCATGGAAGCTGAAGCGGCTCACGGTACTGTGACTCGTCACTACCGTCAGCACCAACAAGGTAAGAAAACCTCTACGAACCCAATTGCGAGCATCTTTGCATGGACTAGAGGGCTAGCCTTTAGAGGAAAGCTGGATCAAAACCAAAAATTAATAGATTTTTGTGAAGCTCTAGAAAGTGTATGTATAGAGACTGTGGAGAGTGGCAAGATGACTAAAGATTTAGCTCTTTGTATTCATGGTAAAGACTTAAATGAGAGTCATTATTTAAACACTGAGGACTTTTTAGCGGCTCTTGATGACAACTTGAAAGCCAAACTATCTTAAAATAAATAATAATAATTCTTTTAAAAGCCTGTGGTCATGCCACAGGCTTTTTTTTGCCTTGGTAATTTTACTCATGTTAGCTTTTGTAAAAACGATAATTTTTTAAATTACCACCCATTGCTTGTCATATAGCTTTTGTTGGGTTCATGATGCTCTCTTGTAAGAGGGGGACATATGAGAATTTTATCAATTTTAGTTTTAGCTTTATTCAGTTTATCAGCACAATCGGAACAGTATGCAATCAACTACGCAGCCGTTCAAGTTCAAGCCTGCATTTTAAAAAACCAATATATAGAAAAGCAAAACTTTATAGATAAAAAAACTCATGCTTTAAACACATTGCATGCCTATAAAAGAAGCCTTGAAAACCTTCATTCAGGCAATGCTGAATCTTTTGATTCGGTGATTTTAACCGGCCCGGCTTATAACTGGGAGCCTGTGTTTTATAAAAAAGCCTCTGTGTTTGGTCACACCATTGAAAGACGCAGCAAAGAGGGAAGAGGGGCTTGTAAAGCCTATTCCGGTAAAACTCAAAAAGCCTTTAAGCACTCACTCATTCAGTTAAAATCTCAGTACCCATCAATGCATGTGAATTCTTGTTCACTAGACTCAAAAACTTTATTTCATCCAACATCTGCAATGTATCCTCATGGTTGGAGCCATATTAAGCTTGTGCTTTTAGAAAAAGAAATTGAAAACACTCAGGGCTATATTGAAAATATTAAAAATGAGAGAGATTTAAGTGAGTTAAACAAAACGGCTCAACAAATTTATAAGTCTATTGTTATGGATCGTGGGTTTTTAGTGGAAGGTCAGCTTGAAGATGTCAGTCAGCGTAAAAACCTATTTCGCTTAGTGGGTGCCGGCGGACTTATTGGCGCTTCTTTTTTCGCACAAGCAGCCCCTGCAGGAGCTATTGTGTCACTTGTGATTGCAGCAAAACTTCTTTTAGATATTGAAGACGATTCTGAATACAATAAGTATAAAGCGAAATATCCCCATTGCTTTTAATAAAGTGAAAAGTATTGTTTTTAATGCAATTTCACTTCAAAATAGAATTTTATTGGAGTGAAATGTGCCAAAGATTTTTAAAGTGGGTGGGGAGCGCATTCTTCCCGGTGAAACCAAGATAGTAAATATTCATATTGCCTCATTGTATGACTACACAGAGCTTAACATGCCTGTAAAAGTCATTCGTTCCAAAGAGCCCGGGCCAAAATTATTTATTTCTGCCGCCATTCATGGTGATGAAATTAATGGTGTTGAGGTTATTAGAAGGCTTTTAAAAAAGAAAGTGATTAAAAAGATCAAAGGCACACTGATTGTTGTGCCCATTGTGAATGTGTTTGGCTTTAATAACAAATCTCGCTACTTGCCCGACAGGAGAGACTTAAACCGCAGTTTTCCTGGGAGTAAAGAGGGGTCTTTGGCTTCAAGGCTGGCTCACTGTTTTATGACTGAGGTTGTGGCCAATTGCACTCATGGCATTGATATGCACACAGGCGCTCAAAACCGTTATAACCTGCCTCAAATAAGGGCCTGTCTGGATGACCAGCAAACCAAAGAGCTGTCTTTAGCTTTTGGAGTGCCGGTGGTTTTAGACTCAAAACTTCGAGACAGCTCTTTGCGTGAGGCCGCTCTTAAAAAGAAAAAAACCATTTTATTGTATGAAGGTGGTGAGGCCTTAAGGTTTAACGAAGAGGCCATTCGAAGAGGAGTTGATGGCTGTCTAAGAGTGATGAGTAAAATCGGAATGCTTCCTGAAAATGCCGAGAAACCTCAAAAAGGGCATTTGGCTTATATCTCTCGGGTGACCAAATGGGTGAGAGCCCCACATAGCGGCCTTGTGAGAATGGTAAAAAAGACCGGCGACAGTGTTCGTGAAGGTGAGAAGGTGGGCTTTGTTTATGGCCCACTGGATCGGCAGGAGTACCCTATACTTTCTGATGTAAGTGGTGTGATTATTGGTTTAAGCACAATACCTCTGGTGAACCAAGGCGATGCCATCTTTCATGTGGCCACCTTCACAGATAGTGCAAAGGTTAAGCGAGCGATTGAGCGTTTGGATCTAGATTATTAATTGTAACTTGCTGTTTTAATTGGCATTTTTCTGCTTTGCATTGATTCTAAAATTGTGAAAATCAAGTTTGACAATAGCCACCCAAAACTGTAATTTACCAACTTCCTGATTGCGGGAGTAGCTCAGTTGATAGAGCGTCGCCTTGCCAAGGCGAAGGTCGCGGGTTTGAGCCCCGTCTCCCGCTCCAATTTTTTGCCCCCGGCAAAAAATTGTCCCGCCAAAGCTTCAGCGACGGCGGACTCTCCACACCTATAGGGCTCGGTTGGTTCTCATCACTTATCTTTATATAGATTTGCCATTTTTAAAGACTGATGACCTTATTAACTTCATTTTTTTCATCAATAATCAGTAGGTATTTATCTTTAAATGATTCATGAGCACCTTTTCTGAGCTTAATTTCAATCAAATTTTTGCTCCATTGCAAAGGTATTTGAACTTCTAAAACTCTTGAGTCTTCAAGATTGGGAGCATCTGATAGCATTATTCTTGTAAAAGTAGTATCAATGTACAGATCATCATAATATATATTTAAAGAGTTGTTTCCTGTTCCATTACTGATTTGATCAAATGCAATTTCATTATATTTAGCTGACTTATTTGAGGTCCTCATTCTAAATTTTCTATCCCATAATTTTACACCATCTCGGATAACGGTAAAGATACCATCTTGGACGTCAACTTGACTTGCTTTATAAACTATTTCAGTTTGATGCCACTTATATGGAATAAACGGGATTTTTCCCCATAATGTAGATTGTCCTGTATATTCAGCATATGTTCTAGGGTTACCCGTAGAGCCCTCTAGGCCTTGATATCCCGTGTATATATTATTTCCTTCAGGTGACCATAACCTTAAAATTTTTAAGTTAAGTCCTAATGGTCCCATGTTGTCAGCATGGTCTATTTCAAAATCATAATATATTTTTTTAAATACATAGAGTTCATTTGAGTCACCAAAGTTTAAAGTTGGAGAGTTGTTTTGATCTTGCCGGCTAATGTCAAAGCGGTGTGAAACATTTGAGCCGGGTGCAGTTATATTTGTATCAGCTAGCCCCTTAAATCGACCATAACCTATAAGATCAGATTCAGGATCATCAGACTCTTCAAAACTAGTCCAATACAATGGTTCAGCAATTGCTTTATTAGGAAAATTTTCACCTTTTATAAGAATATTGTTACCATCAATGGTTTTTCCAAATATATCAGTATGAGTTATTGCTTCTTCGTTTTCAGTATTTTCTTCAGATATACCTGTTTCTGATGATGAGTCTGTGGGCTGGTTTATTTCACTACTGTTTTTGGAGTTTTTTATTTCTGTTTGATCAAACCCTGGTGAGCAGTTATTAAAAAGAAGAGCTAAAATTGCTAGTGTTATAATCCACTTTAAAATTGATAGATAATTTTTCATAATAATATATAAAGCAAAATGTGTTCCATGCTAATCACCATTTAAACTACATATAAGTGCTGAAGGAGTAGTCATTGACCAGTACTTATACAAGAATAATTCACTCAACACTCAGCACTCAAATCGCATAATCTCAAAATAATACAGTGGTATGAATTTTTGTGATTCTCCAGCGAAAATGTCCCTCTAATTTGCCAGCGATTTTGTCCCTTTTGTATATATCGTCTTAAGCA
>JAKUPT010000030.1 GCA_022450595.1 Bdellovibrionales bacterium | reverse complement strand
TCAGTTCTAAATGTTCTATATTTTTTTGTTTTAAAACTTCGCTCACATGTACAGGTTTGTCATCAGAGCCCCATACTTTGCCTTCACCAATTAAAGCTAGAGCTAAATGAGATAGCGGCGCTAAGTCTCCACTGGCCCCCACACTGCCCTGTTGTGGAATCACTGGGATAAGGTCATTGTTTAAAAATTCTAAAATCTTTTCGATCACTTCTACGCGAATTCCACTATGGCCTCTCACTAAAGCATTGGCTCTTAAAAGCATAATGGCTCTGGTTTGCTCTTTGGTAAAAGGCTCACCCACACCCACACAGTGAGAGCGTATTAAGTTTTTTTGCAGTTGAATTAATTCTTCTTCACTGATTTTAACATCACTAAAGGCTCCAAAGCCTGTGTTCACACCATAAATCACATCCCCGTTTTTTACTCGGCCTTCGATGTATTCTCTTGATTCAATAATTTTTTCTTTAGCACTGTCGGCAATTTCTACTTTTTGGTTTTTATAAGCCACATCCCAAACGCAGTTCATAGTAATGTCGTAACCATTAATCTTAAGCATATTCTTTATCCCTTAGCTTGTTTTAATTTTTCAATTGCAACTTTATAATCATTTTTAAAAACGTAACTGCCAGCCACTAAAACATCAGCGTTTTTACACTCTCTGGCTGTTTGATCATTGATGCCACCATCAACTTCAATTAGTACATCTAAATCGTTCTCTTTTATATATTTTGAAAGCTCATTGATTTTTTCCACCTGATCACTCATAAAACTTTGCCCGCCAAAACCAGGCTCTACGGTCATAACCAAAACTAGATTAACTTGATCTAAGTATCTCACAATGTCTTTTAAAGGAGTTTTAGGTCGAAGAGTGATGCCGGGCTTTGCTCCTAAGTCTTTAATCTTTTTTAATGTGCTTTCCACCTCATCTGTGGCTTCAACATGAATGGTTAAGTAGTCGGCTCCGGCTTTCACAAAATCTTCCACATACCGCTCGGGCTTTTCAATCATTAGGTGCACATCTAAAGGTTTGGTGCTAACGGGCTTTAAAGCTTTCACCACGGGGGCTCCAATCGTGAGGTTTGGCACAAAGTGGCCATCCATCACATCCACATGGATCCAATCAGCTCCGGCGGCTTCAATGGCTTTGATCTCTTCACCAAGTTTTGCAAAGTCCGCAGACAAAATACTTGGTGCTACCAAAAATTGATCTTTACTCAAAATGACCCCCTCAAGTAATGCTATTCGAGCAGTTCTCCCAGCTCGACAGGATGACCTTTAATATATTCACTGACTAACATTTTAGGTTTGGACTCAGGTTGCACTTCAACCACTTCAAGAGCGTTTTGTTTGCATGCCACTTTAAAGATAGACTTATCAGCATACAAGATTGTGCCTGGTGTGCTCTTATGGTCATACTGAACGGGAAAGGCTTTGTGAATTTTAAGCTTTTTCCCATGGCGCAGACAATAAGAGCCCGGGCCCATTTTTAGGCCTCGAATGTTATTAAAAATCTGACGAGCTGTCATATGCCACTGAATTTTAGCTTCAGACTTTTCAAGTTTTTTGGCATAGGTCACATATTTTTTGTTTTGCGGCACAGGAGCCAAGTTGCCACGCAGGTAGTCCATAAACTCTACATGTAAAAGCTCAGCACCTAAGCTTTTCATTCGTTCATAAACATCCAGAGCGTCCATTTTGTCATGGATGGAAAAACTTCTAGTGCCAATCACGTCGCCTGCGTCTAAGGCTTTAGTTACAATTTGCAGACTCATTCCGGTTTTATCATCTCCAGCCATAATGGCTCTTTGAATGGGAGCGGCTCCTCGCCAGCGAGGAAGAAGGCTTGCATGAAGGTTTACAATTTTTTGAGGATATAAGTCTAAAAACTCTTGTTTTAAAATCTGTCCATAAGCAATCACCACAGCGGCCTCAGCTCCCCATGATTTAATTTTTTCAATGGACTCTGAGGTGTTGATATTATCAGGTGTTATTACCTCAAGGTTTTTCTCAAGGGCTAATTGTTTGACCGCACTGGGCATCAGCTTCATTTTTCTCCCCGCTGGGCGGTCGGGTTGAGTCACTACACCTACCACTTCAAAGTGATCGTCAGTAATCAATGCTTCTAGCTGATGAGCTGCAATATCTGGTGTTCCTAAAAAAACTACGCGAACAACACTCATTAGATTCTTTCTGACTCTAGCTCGTCTTCAGTTTCTTTTTCGGGCTCAGGATAGCCATACTTTTTAATTTTGCTTTTAATTCTGTTAGCTTTAATAGGGCTGAGCCTATCGATGAACAGTTTTCCATCCAAGTGATCGATCTCATGTTGAATGCAAATGGCTAATAAACCATCAGCTTCAAATTCTACCGTTTCACCTTCAAGGTTGAGCATGCGCACTTTTATGTGCTCAGCACGTTTCACCTCTTCAAAATAACTCGGCACACTTAAGCAGCCCTCGGGGTAAGTGGTTTCACCGTCTTTTTCAATCACTTCTGGATTGATTAAAATTAGTGGTTGAGAAATGTTTTTTTCAAGTTCAGTTTGGGCCTCATCTTCGTAGCGAGACTCATCTCTTGGACGAGTGTCGATCACGATCACGCGCTCAAGGCGTCCGACCTGAGGAGCGGCAAGGCCTATGCCTCGTTGATTGTACATTGTATCAAGCATATCTTGAGTGAATTTTTTAAGATCCTCACCCACCTTTTCCACCGGCTGAGACTTTCTTCTTAAAATCGGATTTGGAAATGTTAATACTTCTAAAATGGCCATAACGCACCTCAAAACAGTTTTTATCTTAAACCCGGCCCATACTAAGGCTTTGAGGCCAAAATGTGAAGTCCATTGTTTGGATATGGG
This sequence comes from Bdellovibrionales bacterium, assembly GCA_022450595.1. Taxonomy (GTDB): domain Bacteria; phylum Bdellovibrionota; class Bdellovibrionia; order Bdellovibrionales; family UBA1609; genus JAKUPT01. Next base: position 30,632 of record JAKUPT010000030.1, on the reverse strand, counting down.
GTTTCATGTAATATATATTCAACAAAAAGGAGCTCTATATGTCGAAAATTACAGCTTATTCCATTGAGGGAAACCGTCAAATGCTTGATGGCGGCTCTATGTTTGGAAACGCACCACGAGCTCTGTGGGAAAAGTGGATCTCAGTCGATGACAGAGGCCGCATTCCTCTGGCCTGCAGGAGCCTTTTAGTGCGCACTGAAAATGCCAATATTTTATTTGAAACCGGCATCGGCGCTTTTTTTGAGCCCAAACTCTCTGACCGCTTTGGTGTGCAGTCTCCAGATAAACACTTACTTTTGGAAAACTTAAAAGCTCAAGGATTAAAGCCCGAAGATATTACTCATGTTGTGCTCTCACACTTACACTTTGACCACGCAGGCGGCTTAATGCCTCTGTACAAAGATTTAAAAGAAAAAGATAACTCATTAGTGTTTCCAAATGCCGAGCTCATTATGGGCAAAGAAGCCTACGAGCGTGCGCTGAATCCGCACCCAAGAGACAAGGCCTCGTTTCCTGAAGTTTTAGTCAATGCCATTCAAGCACATCCAAAAAAACGCATTTTAGAGCCAGAAACTACAGACATTTTAATTGATGGAGTAAAAATTAAGTTTTTTATCAGCGACGGTCACACCCCAGGCCAAATGCTCAGCCTTGTGCAAGGCGAAAATTCACAAGTGATATTTTGCGGTGATTTAATTCCTGGCCGGCACTGGGTGCACTTGCCTATCACCATGGGCTATGATCGCTTTCCTGAAAAACTCATTGATGAAAAACAAAAACTGTATGAAGAAAATTTAGGTAAAGACACTTGGTACTTCTTCACTCACGATGATCAGTACGCTTGCGCCCGTTTAGAACAAGACGGCCACAAAGTGAAGCCAAAAGATTTACAAGAACACTTTCAGCAATCGATTTAGTTTATTCTTTTACAGGTCTTTATAAAACTGTTGGACTTCCCGTCTGAAAACAAATTGTAACTTGCATAACGCAAATTTCCTTCATGATCTAAAGAGTATATTTTATGAGTTGTGACATTAAGCATACCAACCTTAAGCACCTCCTCAATGTTCTCACTTCTTGTTGTTCGAATCAAAGCGGTACTGTCGCAAGAGGCCGTAGTGTAAATATCGGTATAATAATTTGAACGTATATAGTCCTTTTTTTCTACACCATCTGCAATAATCTTATTTTTCCATACTCCCCCAGAATTAAGCTCCCTAATAAGGTCAAAACTATTTTTATTAAGTTTAGTAAATTGAACTTGGTGTTCCCACTTCGGATCACCTTGATTGCAAATATAAGTGCCAGTCAAATCAGGACAGGCATAAGCCGAAGCTGAGATAAAAAATAGTAGGATAGAAATTAAATGTGCCATAGAATCTCCCAATTGAATTGGGCCTATTGTAGCGCAACAGACACACTCAACAGATTAATAAAATGCTTTTTATAAAGCTTACATTGTCTGTCAAATTTCTTAACACATTGGATGTGCATTTAGTAGCCAGGCTACAAAATGCAGATTATTTTTTTAGACGAGCGAGCAGGTACAAGGACACTAACACAGTTAAGATATTAGGCACCCAAGCCGCAAAGAAAGGCATAAGTACTCCGTGCTTTCCCACGGTTAAAAATGCGCTATAGGTGGTCCAATATAAAAAGGCAAGTCCTATACATTTACCGGCGTTGACCATCATGCCGCCACTTCTTTGGCCGGCCACACTGAAGGGAATGCCCATTAAAGACATCACAAAGGCTGCAAAGGCGAAACTAAATTTGCTGTGGTAATCTACTTCGTAGTGTAGGGTATCCAAGCCCGACTCTTTATTTTTATCAATAAAACGGTCAAGCTCATTTAAGCTCATCACATCAGAAGAGTTCGAGGCTTTTTGAATGTCCGTGAGGTTTTCGTCCATGGAGATATTTTTCTCCTCAAAAGCTTGAGTCAGAGGGAAGCTTGTTTCCTCAGTAAAAAAAGTTACGCTTCCATTTTGTAAAGCCCAGTAACCGTTCATCATGTTGACTGTCTTGGCGTTGATCAGCTGTATAAGGTTCCACTGCTGGTCAAAATGATAAAGTGTGAGGCCTTGGGCTTTTTTGTTTTGAATGTCTAAAGACTTAATATTGAAAAGTTGATTTTCAGAGCGGTACCAAATTTTATTGGTTTTAACTGTAGAATAGAGTCCCGGTCGATTTTTAATGTCCACGTAATAGACATAGTTTTTTTGTTGGTTAGCTCTTGGTAATATTCGATCTCCTAACCAAAAAGAAAGGGCCGAAATAAGGCCCACTAAAATTAAAATAGGAGCACTGACTCTGGCCAAACTCAAACCTAAACTAAAAAGTGCGACCAATTCACTGCTTTTATTTAAGCCTGATAAAGTAAATACCGTCGCCAGCAAACAGGCCACTGGAGTCATTTGATAAACAATGGAAGGCAGCATATAAGTGTAATAGCGAATTACGGTAGCGGTGGATGTTTCACTGGTTAAAAAGCTGGACATAAAATCCACAGCTAAAAAGATAGTAACAAATACTGCCAGCCCGCTGAGGAAATTGATAATAAACTGCTTAATTATATAGCGATCAATGATGTTAATCATATCTATAAAGTGACATGTTTTAAGCCAATTGACCACTGCTTGTTGAAATTTTAACTACAAGGCCAGTCTTGGGGCGACAGTCATAATAATTTTTGAATTATGTTTTTTTTGATTTCAAATTTCTCCCCGTGAGGGCACTCGTCTTTAAATGCATTGCAATACCATATGGTGACGGTCACTTGACCCTTGACGGTCAAATAGATTCGTCGTTTACTTACTGTATGGCTTTACGCGTCTTACTTGCTGACGAGAGCAGCACGATAAAAAAAGTATTTCAATTGGCACTACAAGATTATGCTGTAGATGTTCGCTCTGTAAATGTAGGCACAGATGTTCCTGAAATTGTGGCTGATTTTAAGCCAGATATTGTTTTTGCTGATGTGATTTTACAAAAAATGAACGGCTATGATGTTTGCCAAAAGATCAAAGCCACACCAGACACTCAAAACCTCCCAGTCGTATTAATGTGGAGTGGGTTTATGTCGGTGGATAAAAATAAATTTCGAGAAGTGGGCGCAAATGCTCAGCTTGAAAAGCCCTTTGAGCCAGATCAATTAAGAGAGTTGATTCAAAAGCTTGTGCCTAAAACTCAAAAGCAAGACTTATCTTCTTACTTGTCATTTCCTAAAATGCCTGAGATTGAAGCTCAAAAGCCATCTCCTGAGGCTATAAAAACCCAACCAGCACCTAGCCCAACACCATCTTCCTCTGCGGACGAGCCACCGGCTCCCCCAACAGAAGACTCGGCGATTTGGGATATGGACAATTTTGAATCCATCGACGAGTTTTCTCAAAAAGTATTAAAACAAGAAGATCCGCAAGTGGAAGAAGTCACTGGTGCTGATTTTGATTCTTTTCAAGAAGTGCCACTATCTTCCAGCTCTCAACAGCCACCTTCTGAATCTGAAGAGCTAGATGTGGAAGAGATGGACTCCGATTGGGTGCAAGAAAGCATTTCTCAGTTCCAAGTAGATCCAGAAAAGCTCAACAGACCACTGCCTGAAGTGCCAACAAAGCCAGCTCCCGTGGCCGACGAGCTTGAAGTGGAAGAGATCTCTTTACAGTCCGAGCCTACCACAAACTCCCCTGCTGCTGGAGCTGTGAGCGCTCAGCAGATTGAAGAGTATATCAAAGCTCAATGCCAATCCACCATTGAGGATATTGTTTGGAAAGTGGTTCCTGAACTTGCCAAACAAGTTTTAGAAAAAGAAATTCAAAAACTTATTCGTGAAAAAGAAAACTTTCAATAAATATGGACTTAACAGAACGTCTAAAATGGGCCCTCAAAGAAGACCTCCCTCAGGGGGATATCACCACTGATCAATTGGGATTGACTGATTACAAAGGTTTAGCCTATTTGGTGGCTAAAGAAGACCTTGTGCTCTCTGCCACTGAGGTGTTTCATCAGGTGTGTCAGCTTGTAGATGAAGACTTAAAACTTCACTGGTCTTTTCCAAGCTCACATTTTGTTTTAAAAGATCAAATCATTGCCACCATTGAGGGCAATATGCTCTCACTTTTAAAAGCTGAGCGCACGGGATTAAATCTGCTGGGCAAAATGAGCGGCATTGCTACTCTAACTAAGTGTTTTGTTAAAGAGGTGGAGCACACCAAGTGTAAAATTCTGGACACCAGAAAAACCACTCCCCTTTGGCGAGACCTTGAAAAAAAAGCGGTTAAAGATGGCGGCGGGCACAATCACCGTAAAAATCTCTCTGATCAAATTATGCTGAAAGAAAATCACCTTAGAATCTCAGGCGGTATAGAGGCTGCGGTCAAAAAGCTTCGTGAGCAGACTGAGGGCTTTATTGAGGTGGAGGTGACCAATTTAGAAGAGGTAAAAACCGCATCTTCTCTTCCCATACAAAGAATTATGTTAGACAATATGCCTAATGAGCTAATGGCTGAGGCCCTGACCTTTATTCCAAATCATATTGAAGTAGAGGCCAGTGGTAATATGTCACTTAAGCGAGTGAAATCCGTTGCCGAAGTTGGAGTTGATTTTATTAGTGTTGGAGCCCTGACTCACTCAGCACCTTGTGCCGATATCAGCCTACAATTTGAATGGAGTGAATCATGAGCGAAAACATATATACAGAATCCAAGAAATGGGCCCAAGAACATAACATTTCTTTTTGGTATCAAAACAAAGTTTCGAGCACTAACGACATCGCCAAATTTGGTGACAAAGACTACACGCTTTTTTTATCTGAGCATCAACATCATGGCCGCGGCAGAGACGGGCGCACATGGACTGATACCGAAGACGGCAGTCAACTTTTAAGCTCATGGACATTTAAATCTAATGAGGCCCCACAACAGTTCACTGCCCCATTAATGGGCCTTGGCGTGTTTCAAGCTTTAAAAACTATTTGGCCGGATATTGAGTTTGGTCTAAAAGCTCCAAATGACATTATGATTAAAAACAAAAAAGTAGCTGGCCTTTTAACAGAAGTGGTTTCTCAAGGCTCTGAACACAAAGTGATCATTGGATTGGGACTCAATGTTTTTAAAACCCCTCAGGTAGACGTAGAAGCCTGTTGCTTAAAAGACTTTATTGCCCCTCAAAAAATCACTGATCATTGGGATCACTTTTTAACTCAACTCTATGGTCAATTAAAATCTAGACTCACTGAGGCCTGCAAAGACAGTTTGAGCAAAGACAACACCGATGATTTGCAGGAGGCTCTGTCACAGTGCTCACAAAAAATTGGCCCCATTGAGCAAGTCTTGCCAGATGGCAGTTTAAAGACTAAAGATAAGACCTATCATTGGTCTGAAATCTAAACCTCTCTGGAGGCTATATTATGGCACTTACTTACACTCCACAGGCAAAACTTGGAGAATCCTGTCCAGCATTTGAACTCCCCTCTGTGGAAGGCAAAACCTATAATTTGAACGATTTTAAAGACAAAAAAGCCCTTGTGGTGATGTTTATTTGTGGCCACTGCCCCTATGTGCAAGCCATTGAAGAGCGCTATATAAATCTTGCTAAAGAGTTTGAAAACAGCTCAGTGCAATTTGTTGGAATTTGCTCAAATGACGCCAAAGACTACCCTGAAGACACTCCAGAGGCTCTTCTTCAAAGAACAAAAGACAAAGGCTACAGCTTTCCTTATTTGATTGATGAGTCTCAACAAGTGGCCAAAGATTTTAAGGCCGTCTGCACACCCGATATTTTTGTCTTCGATCAAGACCGTAAACTATACTATCGTGGGCGCTTTGATGACTCTTGGAAAGATGAATCAAAAGTAGAAGTGCCAGAACTTAAAAATGCCATTGCAAGTTTATTAGAAAACAAGCCAGCCCCTGAAGATCAAGTGCCTTCCATGGGATGCTCTATTAAGTGGAAATAAAAGGAAACTAAAATGCCAAAAATTTTTAAATGGGCCGCCATTAGCTTTGCCTCTTTTTTTCTAATCACCGCCATCTTTTTTTATTTCAGACTTGGGTTTTACAAAGACGTCAGCCTCAAGAAAATGGAAAACCCTCTTGAGCTACACTTGATCTATAAAGAGCACCGAGGTGCCTATCATGAAATCAATAAAGTCATCTCTGAGGTGGAAGAGTGGGCTGAGATTGAAAAAATAGACTGCCCACAAACTTTTGGTGAGTACTTTGACGATCCTTCCCGTATTGATCCTGACCGACTTAAAAGCCACGGAGGATGCATTGTAAACGCAGAACCTAAAAGCCTGCCTGCGCACATTAGTTATAAGTACATTGAGCCGAAGCTTTATTTAAAGGCAGAGTTTGAAGGCTCTCCAGCCATCGGTCCCATGAAAGTTTATCCGGCTATTCAAGACTGGTTGTTTAAAAACACCGAGCAACAAAATGGCGCCATTATTGAAACCTACACAGTTTACGGAAACGGCATGAAGACAGAGTACTTAGTGCCTTTAAAAAAATAAATTTCAAAATTTGGGCTGTTGTTTAAAATGGTCTTCTTATTAAAACAGCACTTTATTAACAAGCACCTCTGTGCTCAATTTAGACGCACTCTCTGACTTTGTTTCACAAAAAAAATTGAATTCTAAAAAATAAAAAGTAAGTTTTACACACAATTAAGTCTCTATTTGGAACCACACCAGGCCTCATGTAACGTCTTTGTTACGACGTCCTAAGGGGGGATTTTTGGGGATCTTGAGGCTTGCATCTACTGTATCACTACTTCTTCTATTGTCAGTTACATCATATTCGGCCACGAGAGCCTGCCTGCAGATTTTCAGTCAATCCACAGTTCATGTCTACACATCTAAGCACAGTGAAAAGAATCCATTTTTATATTATCAAAAAGAAGTTGAGCGCATTGAAGCCATGATGCCTGAAAACTTCAAAGATATTGCCACAACAGATAAGTCACATAGATACGATGAAATTGTTTATAAATTAGCTGACATCCGAAAGCAGCAACACTCTCAACTTTTAGAGCTGCATAGAGAATTTAAACAACAACACCCTAGACACCCACTTAATCAAGCCTTTAAAGACACTCTTAAAACTATTGAAATATATGAATATGACATCATGGGCTTTTTAAATACTAAAAGAGGTAAAAAAGCCGCTCAACATCATGAGTTTTCACAAAAACAAAGAACTCAAGACGGCCATGTAAGTTATGAGTTTCGTCCCTTTTTACAAAGAAAACTCACCTATCTTTCAAGAAGTACTAGAGGCTATCTAACAGAACTGGTGACAAGTCTGCATGTTCCCAATGTTGTTGGACAAGGAATACATGTTGAAAAACTACTGTCTAATCATATGATCTCAGTTTTGTACGAAAAAGGTATGACAAAAGAGGAGATTGATAAACTCAAATCTTTTGAAATAGATGTGGTTTTTAACAATGGTCATTCTTGGGGTGAAGTCAAAAACTATGCCTTTACCTTTAAAGAAAACATGCCTTTTAAAACCAGTAAGAAAAACAGAGGGCAAAAGTCTCCCACTGAAAAACTACTCTTTAAAGCGGAACTGATTTCAAAAGCATTAAAAATCTTAAATGAAAACAACTACAATATTAGAATGCATTTTTATTTTTATAACAATGGAGTTTCAAGAAGTTTTCAAGATCAACTTAGAAAGTTAAACTTCATTGTTGAACACTAATATGGTTATTAATCCTGAGAAATAAATTATTTTATAAAATTAAATCCTTTTTTATTTTATCAACCTTTTCATTGTAGATTTAAGTGTACCGATAATTAGAGATCAAAGACGTTTCTCATTTCAATAATTCACCTAACTGACTTCTGAATAAAAAAAGCCTCACCATGTTGGTGAGGCTTTAAAGTTATAATTTGCTTTAAATTTATTAAGCGTTTTTACGTAAAAGGTTTAAAGCAGAGCCTGCCCAAAACCATTTTACTTGCTCAGAGTTGAAAGAGTGAGTGAGTTCAATTTTGTCCTCTGAACCATCTTCATGTTTTACAACCATTTGCAGGTTTTTACCTGGGGCAAAGTCTTGTAAACCTTCAATTTTGAAAGTGTCCATTTCTTTAATTTTGTCGTAATCACTTGGATCAACAAATGTTAAAGCCAGGACACCTTGCTTTTTAAGGTTTGTTTCGTGAATACGGGCAAAGCTTTTGACCACAACCACTTGTGCCCCTAAAAATCTCGGGCTCATGGCGGCATGCTCACGACTGGAGCCTTCGCCGTAGTTGTCGTCACCAACAATGATCCAGCCTTTGTTTTTGGCTTTGTAATCACGAGCGACTTTTGAATACTCAACGCCTGTGTCACCAGTTAGTACGTTTTTACCTTTTCCGATCTCACCACTAAAGGCGTTAGTGGCACCAATAAGCATGTTGTCCGAGATGTTGTCTAAATGGCCACGGTATTTAAGCCAAGGGCCTGCTGGAGAAATATGATCAGTTGTGCACTTGCCTTCTGCTTTACAAAGTAAAAGCATATCTTGAAAGTCTTCAGGCTTCCAAGCATTAAAAGGCTCAAGCAGCTGTAAACGATTAGAAGTAGGAGACACTTGCACCTCGGCGTCTTTTCCTTTAGGCGCTTGATAGGCTTCAGGATCACTGACAAAGCCTTTTTCCGGTAACTCTTCAGCTTTTGGTGCTCTAAGTTTAAATGGCTTTCCATCACTGCCCTTTAACTCATCGGTCAATGGGTTAAAATCTAAACGACCAGAAAGGCCCATAGCAACTGTGATCTCAGGGCTTCCTATAAAAGAAAGAGTTTCTGGGTTGGCGTCGTTACGGCCTCTAAAGTTTCGGTTAAAACTGTTAATAATGGAGTTAGGCTCGCCTTTTTTATAATCATCACGCTTCCACTGACCGATACAAGGGCCACAGGCGTTGGCAAGAACGGTTCCACCCACATCATTTAAAGTTTTCATGTAACTATCACGCTCAATGGTCTTTTTAATCTGTGAAGACCCAGGGGTGACCATAAACTGTTGTGGCATTTTTACGCCATGCTCTAAAGCTTGATTGGCAACATTTGCCGCACGCCCAATGTCTTCATAAGAAGAGTTGGTGCAAGAGCCAATAAGTGCTGCTGATAAGTTGTTTGGCCATTTGTTGTCTGCCACAGCTTTTTTCATTTCACTGATAGGACGAGCCGCATCTGGAGAGTGAGGTCCCACAACATGTGGTTCAAGTGTGGAAAGATCAATTTCAATGATCTCATCGTAGAACTTTTCAGGTGAGTTTAAAACTTCTGGATCTACTTCAAGTAGATCTTTGTTTTCGTCTGCAATTTTAGCAAGCTCAGCTCTGTCTGTGATTTCTAGGTAAGACTTCATGCGCTTGTCATATGGAAATACAGAACAAGTGGCACCAAGCTCAGCCCCCATGTTCGTGATTGTACCTTTACCAGTACAGCTAATGGATTCACAGCCTGGGCCGAAGTACTCAATGATTTTATTGGTTCCACCTTTAACGGTCATAATTCCAAGAAGTTTTAAAATCACATCTTTTGGTGACGTCCAACCTTTCATTTCGCCTTTAAGGTGCACACCGACAAGTTTAGGGTTTTTTACTTCCCAGTTCATACCTGCCATCACGTCTGAGGCGTCAGCGCCCCCAACACCAACGGCGACCATACCAAGGCCTCCGGCGTTTGGAGTGTGAGAGTCGGTTCCAATCATTAATCCACCAGGGAAGGCATAGTTTTCAAGTACGACTTGGTGAATGATCCCCGCGCCTGGGTTCCAAAAGCCGATGTTGTAGCGGCTAGATACTGATTCCAAAAAGTCAAAAACCTCTTTGTTTTCATCCATGGCCGTTTTCATGTCAGGCTCTAAGCCCTCATAAGCACGGATCAAGTGATCGCAATGAACTGTGGCAGGAACGGCACTTTCTTCTTTTCCTGACAACATAAACTGAAGCAGTGCCATTTGAGCGGTGGCATCCTGCATGGCCACACGGTCTGGGTTTAAAAGCAAAAAGCTTTTTCCGCGAGTCAGATCTTGGCCTTCTGGGTCTGACAAGTGTCCGTAGACAATCTTTTCAGCCAAAGTTAAAGGTCTATTTAAACGTTTTTTAATAATTTCGAGTTTATCTCTGGTGGTCTTGTATACAGACTTCACCATATCCGGCGTTGTTTCGATTTGAGCCATAATTGGTTTCTCCCTGTTCAATATTCAATTGGGTTTCATTATCTTAGTGATTAACTCATCTTTAGGCAATCGGCACCGAGACAAGAGCCTGATTTTGTTAAAACTAACATGCTGCAAAGAAATGGCTTATATTGAAACATCTATATGAAGCCCTGTTTGTCAGAAATTTAGGCAATTTAAACAATTTTCACCTCAAGCTAGACTCTACTTTTGTCGATAAAGACTTATGTCGTACGTACACAAACTGTGGCTAACAGTTTTGGCCTTAACATTCACACTTGGCTGCTCAAAGCAAGATCCTGTGATCAGCCTTATTGGGTTCTCATCCTTGAGCCCAAAGTTATCTGGCCAAGGCCCTTATGAGGTGAACGACTCACATTTTTCAACACCCTATGAAATCTCCGGCCAGTGCTCTTCGGACATTAAAAACTTACAAGTTAAACTTGAAGGTCAAGACTGGAACACACTGACAACTCTACTATCTAACAGTGATGGTGATTGCAGTGATGAAAACTTTAAAATCAGTTTTAAGCTCGAAGAGCTCGGCTTTGCTCTTAATGATTATAAAACTAAATCAATTTGGTTAAGAGCGGTGTCTCTAACTGGCGAATCACAGCCCCAACAGATTGATGTTATATACAACAACACTTCACCGCCCCCAACGACTCCTCAGGCCACTGTGCCAACTATTTCTTCAATCAATTATATTAGCAACACAGAAATTGATATTAAATGGGCTCTACCCGATGATCATGGAAATGATGAGGTAGTGATTAGCATCAAAAATGGCAACGTCACTCCTGACTGTAGCTCTGGTTTTGAAGTGCCTGCACAGTCAAATGCCACAACTAATATTTCTTCTGGAAATGGCACCACCTCATTTGATTTAAACAGCAATGACATTACTATTTCTATTTGTGGAAAAAATTCAGGAAACCAAAGTAGCCCAGCTTCTATGGTTTACTACAAAAAACCGCTTTCTTTAACAGCGATGGCATCAAGCCCCAACAACACTAGTATTTTAGTATCTGGTATATCAGCTGATGGTGCGACTAACTTTGAAGTTCTTCATGCTCTGACAACAGATCCTTTACCAATTTGTAGTGGGACAGGATCTCTTACAGGGCCTGACTATACCATCCCTGGCTTACCCTCAGACACTGGATATAATATTGTAGTATGTGCTTATAACAATAATTCTCCAGCGCAATGGAATAGATATGTAATTAATGATGTTTTTACGATGAAAGATCAACCCACTCCACCTGCAGGCTTAACTTTAAACCGAATATCTGGGAGTGACACATTAACTCTTTCAGGGCTTAATCCTGCTATAACTTACTACGTAGATTATAGTGATAACTCTGCCAACCTTAAGAATGATTTTAATAATGCCGCACTTACAAACATCAATAGTCAAAACCAAATTCAATTTTCTACAGCAAAAAACAAAAAATACTATGTTAGAGTATGGAGTTATGATTCTCAGGCCTTTCCAAACAGCTCAACACCTGTTGACTATGATCAATGGTCTTACATTCAACTATTAAAACGAGATGAGAATAGTAAAAAATGGGGATATTACATTTCTAATACAATGGCTAACCCTCATGACTTAACTAATTTTACAAATGAATGCACGGACACAATTATTAACTCAATAAACTCCCCTAACGAATGTGTAAACGCTGGGCTGTTGTGGCATATCGAAATACCTGGCGCCACTAGTTGTAATGATTATAAAGTTGAGATTGAAAAATCTAGTGATAACAATGTTGTTCCATTTTTATGGAAGTGTGTGCAAAGAGCAAATTTTGCTGACTTTCAAATCGTAGGTGTAAAAAATAATTTTAAACTTAATAGCCTAATAAACTTATCATCTTTTGTTGGTTTTAATGTATTGTTAAAAGATAAAAATTATGGAACGGTTAAAAGTAATAGCCTAAATGCACAAACACTATGGACAAATCCAGTAAATGTATTAAATAGCACTTCTCAAACCACCTTAGGATCTGAAAAAGACCAAAACATAATAATCATTGGAGGATCACATACTGGGCCTTTAATATTAGATGGTATTTCAAATGCAAGTATTATTCAGAATCGTTTTAATTTTGACACATCCTCGAGAGGTTCAAATATAACAGTCAACAATAGTAGAAATTTATTTTTAGAGGTGAATGTTAGCAATTCCAACTCAACATACACTCCTTTAAATATTAGTAACTCAAAAAATATTACTCTATCTAACTCGAATATTCACAGTTCATCAAAGGGGTTATTAATCTCAAATTCCAATTATATAAACATAAGCAACACTAAAATAATGAATATTCAAAGCTCAGGGGCTTTATTGGCTTCAGATACTAAAAATTTATATATAACAAATTCAAAGTTTTCTAACTCATATGGTGGTGTGAGCTTTGACACTACCAACATCAATATCGCCCCAAAAATTTCCATTTCTCAATCAATTATTGTAGGTATTAGAGAATTATCCTCTCCTATAAGGGTAACAAACTCAAATATTAATTTGGCTTCAACAAATGTCAACCATGTTAGTTTTAGTAACAACTCACTTGAGTCTATTTATTTAAATTCAACGCTTCAGAATTTGACAGTTAACCAAATATACTCCACAGGATCAGATTTAACTGTAGATGGCATTCCTGATAATGATGCTGTATTTGTTTCTTATGAAGACTCAAACTCTCATTTTAGTTTTTCTCAATTAGGGTTTAGTAATCACTTAAATAATATATACTTAAAACATAATGTTACGTCTGGTAGCGAAGTGCGTCCCAATCCAGAGTTTTACAATAGTTATTTAGATAGTGACACAAATCCTGTTTGTAACTTACAAAATAGTGGCGGAGACTATGACACCTGCGACTCTTATCCTAGAAAAACAAATACTTTTACCTTTGGAGATTTCTATTCGCCATCAACAACAACAACTGTAACTACCTCTGACTGGATTAATACAAGCATTTATGATTATTGGCTATATAGTACATCTAGTTGCTCTACAAGCCAAACATGTACTCTGTATAGTATTACTTTAAATAGAAGTAACTCTAATATCCTTGATTCATCTTATAGTTTTTCAGGAGTTGCCCACTCAAATAATAACTACGCCCCAAGTACTGGGAAATTTAATAATCCAGATTGTAGTAGCGCTCTAAATAAAGAAGCAATATACAAAAACTCAGTTGGTGTTAGTGAATATTATCTGTCTAATGCCGCCGAAATAAATACTGACTTTATTGGAAACAATAATGGTCTATGTGAATCTAATGAAACATGTATACTGTCGCCTAACCTTGGAGCCTACCAAGGACATATGGGAACAGACAATGATTATAAAAAATGTAACTTTAGCTCATCTACAAATGTAATTAATGTAGAAGTTTATGCTCACCCTTATAATGGGAAGCTTTAAACATAAGAACCAGATCTAATTTTATCTAAAATAATTTTTTCTGTCATAAGTGGATCTTTAGGATTCACTGAGAAAAAAGCCTGCTGTTCGCAACGGACTTTATGTTTAATCAACCAGTTGAGAATCTTTGCCACGTCTTTATTTTTTTTGTCTTTAAAAAATGGATCGTTTTGTAAAACATCACGGGCTTTTTTAAGGGATCTTGCATCACTGGCGTTTTTCTCAGACACAGTATAACAGTGAAGATCATATTTTTTCACATCTTCAGGGAGCACTCCTAAAAATCTTACCTCAGGAGCTGAGAAGTCGGAGTTTCTGACAAGACTGGCTGCAGATCCGGCTTTCAAGGTTCTGTAAATGTTTTGTAAGGTGTAAGCATCCAGGTCACCAAAAAAGAATATAGGCACTTTAAGTTGATCTTGAATGGTTTTACACCAAGCTCTTACAGCGTTTGAAGGCACCCCTTGAGCACCCATAACGATGCAGTTGTTTCTTCTAGTAAAGCCATTTGATACCAATGTGTTGGCGGTACCTTCTGATTCCACAACTAAGCAAAATTCAATCTTTTTAGTAGCCTTAAGCTTTAAGGCTTGTGGACGGTTTTTTGGTTGAAAAGGAGCGGTACCTAAGTTTTTTAAATCCACAGTGGTTTTAGAGCCATCCGGCAAAGTTTCTGTCACACTTAAACACTGAGAGTAAGTTTGACCACCACGATCGTTGGCAAAACAGTTCACTTCTTCACGGTAAACCATCAACATATCGCAAATAAAATCAATAATGGCATCACTTTCAGGCTGATCATCAAAATCAAGAGGTTTTAAGTTTATCCCCCTAGTGGATTTCACTAAACCTTTTGCCATATAGTAAAGCTCACGCTTGGTATTTACTGAACCGTTGTAAATGTTCTCTAAAAGAATATCGAGCATAAAAATAGTACGTGAGAGCTTTTGAACAGAAGACACATTAAGCTCTGTTCTAACTCTTTTATCACCCGGAGTTAAGTAGCCCACTTTTGGATTATAAAATGAATTGTCCAAAGAGCATTTTATCGCTTCTAGCGTGGGACGCTTTGCTCTTTCAAGATCTTTTAGCATCTGCTCACAAAGAGCTTTTGCTTCTTTAGGTATGTCTTTTTTCAGTTTTCGAACTTTCATCAATGCCATAGTTACTACCCTTTATTTTTTGGCTCTTGCAGCTTTTTTGGTCGCTTTTTTCTTAGTTACTTTTTTATTCGATTTTTTCTTAGCTTTTGCTGCCGACTTTTTTGTGGCCTTTTTGGCCACTGTCTTTTTCTTAGTGGCTTTTTTGGCTACTTTTTTAGTCGCTTTTTTTGTGCTTTTCTTAGCAGTTGTTTTTTTACTGGTTGCCTTTTTAGAAGTGGCTTTTTTACTAGTTGGAGCCTCTTCGGGCTCATCACCAGCATTCACACTGACTTCTTCATTCACACTGCTTTCTTCAATCAACTGACGTGCATCAAAGCCAAGTCTCTGCCTTTGCATCTCACGTTGTTTTTTCAGTCTCTGCTCTGCGGCAGCAAGATCATCTTCTGCCGCGGAAGTGTCACGCCCCAGAAGCTTTTTTAAACCTTCTTCAGCACGCTTTTTTCTTTGCTCACCAGCTCCGATGATTTTAGCTAAGCCTTCCACCAGTATGGGGCCAAACTTTTCAATATGAGCAAGCTTTCTTTCAAGGTCTGCAGCCTTTTCTTCTCGCTTAATGTGACGACCTAGCTTTTGCCCGGCCTGCATTAAAGCACGTCTTAGCTCTTCTACTAACTCATCACTAGCATCAATGGTCTCTTTAGATGCGTTTTTAAATTTAATAAACGGAGAAGTGACAGCCACCGCTATAATATATGGGCCAATAGGAAGTGAGTTTTTTGACTGTGCCAAACCGTAACTGCGCCAGTTGATGGACTCTACGGCTTTTGTGATAGCACAACCGGCTTTATCAAACTGTAGAGGCACACGATTGGCAAAACGTAATAGCTGGATTTGCTTATCTTCAGCGTCTCTTCCGCGGTCTAAAAATCTGGCGATAGCCACCTCAACAACAATGGGCTTGTAGTCACAAATTTTAGGTTTTCTTGTCACCACACTAAAAAAGTCCACCACACCAATACGAAGCACACTTTTCGATAAAGCCTCTTCTCCAACAGTTAATACGGACTTGGTAGATGGGTTGGGCAGTTCCGAGTCTTGAATGGCTGAGAAGACATTTTTAAACTCTTTTTCGCTCATTTTATTTAAATTCTTTTTCAAATAAGCCTGCGGCATTCCACGCTTTACAAAGTCTTTAATGGAGTTGTCTGTAACTCTTGAAAAACCCTTTTTAAGAAATTTGTCTAAAGAGATCTTTCCGTATATATGGGCATGGGTCATAAACTCGCCCAGTTTCATTGTGTGCGGATGAGGAAGTGTGGGCTTTGGTACCTTTGGCACTTCATCACTCACTCGTGGGATTTCAACCCAGTCGTTTTCAAGTAGTTTATATTTTAAAGTTAAATGAGGGTTCACAAGTGTTGTTCCCTCTAAGTAAGTTAAAATCCCACCGTCTCCATTTAATTGAATACGTCCATCGATAATAAACTCGCAACGAACACCGTGGTCTTTGTGCCAATCAAAGGTTTCTTTTTGTTTGATCACACCTCTGTTGCTTTTAATGTCCACATCCACCTTGGCTCGAACGGCTTTTCGCATTTTTTTTGTTTTGGTGGTGACAACCACACCACTGGCGTTGGTGAGCTGGGCCCATGTGGTGGCAGCTGATATACCAATACCTTGCTGCCCTCTAGAACATTGACCACGGCCAAATTTTGATGAGGCTAAGTACTCACCAAAAACTTTTCCGACCATATCCACTTCAAGCCCGGGACCGTTGTCCTCAACAATAATTTCTACTAGGTCTGAAGAACGACTAGAGCCTTTGCCCTTTTTATTGATTTCAATAATGAGTTCCGGAAGAATGTCATGCTCTTCACAAGCATCAAGAGAGTTATCTACAGCTTCTTTTAAGGTGGTTAAAACCGCCTTTAAAGGAGAGGAAAACCCAACTTGTTGTAAGTTTTTAGCAAAATATTCGGCAGTACTGCTGGACTTTATCTGATTGGCCACTGTGTTCTTGTCCTTTGTTGCATTCGTTAAGTCGAAATTATGTTAAGCTGTAACTCGAGTTGAACTCAAGTCAAAATATCCTGCAATAGAGATTAATTTTCTTAGTAGGATTAAAAATCCTTCATTATTTTAAATACATACAAGCGGAATTCACAAGCTTGAGATGAACTGCAGCAACGCAGCTTTGACTTATGCCTGCGGCTATGAGCCTGTGTTACGATTTTTTCAGCTCTTCCAAAGCTAGTTCTGCTGGGGTTTTGTGCCTTTTTTCTGTATTACATTGCTTACAACAAGGGACCACGTTGCCTTTATTGCTGCGCCCGCCTCGAGCTACGGGGATTTTATGATCCATGGTCAGCTCTTCTGGTGAGAAAATCTGCGCACAATAGTAGCACACCCCTGAGGCTAACTGTGCTTTCCACCATTGGGACTTTCTTAGCACTCGTGCTTTTTCTCGTTCTTTTTTCTTATGTTTTTCAGATGCAGATTCATACCAGTCCATGAAAAGCTGATAACACCATGTGTCGCAGATCGCAAATGTTTTTTAATCAGAGTAAAACACATTTTCAATAAGCTTAAACATTGAGCAAAGAGTGGAGAGTTATGACTCAAGAGCAGATGCAACAAAGAATTAGTGAGGCCTACCCTGAAGCAGACCTTGTGGTGATGGACCTTACCGGCACTCAAGATCATTGGGAAGTTCGTATTTCAGATAAAACGCTCAATGAGTTACCACGCATTAAAAGGCATAAGGCCATTATGGGGCTTTTTAGTGAAGAACTGGCCTCTGGCGAAGTGCACGCATTAAGTATTAGAACACTGTAAAATAAGGAGAAAGATTGTGAGCGAAGAAGTTTTAAAAAAAATTGGAGAAATGGTTGAAGGCAATAAAGTGATCCTTTTTATGAAGGGCACAAAAGAATTTCCACAATGTGGGTTTTCTGCAAGATCTGTTGCCATTTTAAATGAAGTCGGCGCCGAGTTTGAAGCTGTGAATGTTCTTGAAGACAACAGCATCCGTGAAGGCATTAAACTATACGGACAATGGCCAACAATTCCTCAGTTATATATTAATAAAGAACTTATTGGTGGCAGCGACATCATGATGGAAATGTACGAAAACGGCGAACTCAAAGAGATGATCAGCAAACTATGAGAAACCTCTCAAGATTTGAGCGCATCTGGCGCTGGTCTTTAGGTATAATTTTACTTATGTGGGCCTTTAGTGGAGGCCCTACATGGGGATATATTGGTTTATACTTTCTTGCCACAGGTTCTTGGGGCTTTTGTCCAGTCTATTCAATATTAAAAATCAAAGATCCATCTCAATCTTCCGATAAAAAGACTAAGTAGTTTTTTTAACTTTTTAAGGAAGACATGAAGAGCCTACAAAAACAAAATTTATTTTTAATATTTATAACTCTTTGCTGTTGTTACGCAATGGCATATTTTGTTTTTTCGCAGCATCAAAAAATTCAACTCACAGATCAACTTTTAACCAAAAGTCAAAACTTATCAGTTGCTATGCTTGAATGGCAAAGCAGTGGTTTTAAAAACAAAAATAACCTCAAAGAATTTAAAGAGCTTCAACCTGAAATGAGGCAGAAAAACTTAAACACGCTTATTAGTCATGGTCGCCCCTCAAAAAAAGCCCTCGTAGAATTTATTAAAAACGAAAAGGCTTATCAGGATTATTTAAACACAAACAAAAAAACTTATGCAGATAAAACGGTTATGTCTATCACAGGCCTTTTACTTTTAATCACTTTAAGCTGCATAGTGCTCATGCTTAGAATTAAAACTCAGGTGTTTGTGCCATTAAAAAATCTTACAGATAAAATGCATGGATTTTTAAACAACAACTACAGCTTCCAATTTGCAGTGCCTAAAAATAATGAAGTGGGTCTGGTTGAAAAAAAATTCAACGAGATGGCACAAACAGTTTTACATCAATTTAAACGACTAAGAACTCTTGATAATGCTAAAAGTGAATTCATCAGCATTACAAGCCATGAATTAAGAACTCCACTCACAGCCATTAGCGGCTCACTGAGTTTATTAAAAAAAATCCCTGCCACTGACACCGAAAAGCAACAAAAATTTATCAACATGGCAGAGCTTGAGACCTTTCGGTTGATTCGACTTGTGAATGACTTTTTAGACTTAGCAAAAATTGAATCTCACCAGCTTCCTCTTGAAAAGTCATGGCAAAGTTTAAAACCTATTATACAAAATTGCATATCTAACATTGAAAGCGCTCAAAAAAAGTCTTTAAACTTTGAGCTGCAATGTGAAGAAGACTATGATGTGCACGTAGACCCAGACAGACTTCAACAAGTGATCACCAACTTAACTTCTAATGCTATAAAATTTGCTCCAGAAAACTCTACGGTTACAATTAAAGTGGCCTTAGAAAATAAAAACTTATATATAAGCGTGATCGATCAAGGACAAGGAATTTCTATTGAAGATCAAAGCCGAATTTTTGACAAATTCACTCAACTAGGTGATGCCCACTCGGCCAAACAAGGTACCGGACTTGGCCTTGCCATCACAAAAGCTATTATTGAGGAGCATGGTGGCCGTATTGGTATCCACTCCGTTCCAGGGGAAGGCACAGAATTCTACTTTACCATCACTGAATTTCGACTGACAGAGGTCTATCAAAACAATAAGGTCGCTTAACTTTCCCTTTAACTATCCGGGCTTTATTTTATTTCAAAAAATCATAAGTTACTAAATACACGAGGAAATTCTAATTCTCTTATTTTTATAACTTATATAAATTACATAAACATCTTTTTGCCAAAGCTTGGAGTTTAAATTGTGTTAAGTTTTTAAACAATTTTTAATTTCTACAAAGGAGTTTAAATGAAAATACTTTCAGGACTATTTCTTTTTTTATTTACGACGTCTAGCTTTGCTGCATTTCAAGGAACCTATAAATTAAGTTATGAGACCGCACTTTTTACACAAATGAAAAGCATTGAGGTGACACTTGGAGAACTCCAGCAAGGCTCATATGGAGATATTGAAATTAAATCTGAAGAATTAGGTGTTTGTAATAATAAAAAGCCTGCTTCTAGCAAGTATGGCTTTGCTGTAATAGCTTCAGACAATGAGCCACTTACAAAAATCCGAAGCAATAATGTCTCCAGAATTTTTGCTGATGTTGCTTGTGAAAATGGATGGCACCAAATTGTGATTGAGATCCCAGAGGGACCAATGCCAGGCATGGACGAAGTTATTGAGGCCGGTTTTTACATCAGAAACTCATCTAAGGCCAAAACGATTCTTGATAAAATGGCCAAGATGGAGCGTTTAAAATAATTTATTCAATTAAAACTGATTTATTAAAAGCCACCTATAATGGGTGGCTTTTTTTGTGACCAAAGTGGGGTCTAAACAGTAAATTATTCAACAAATCAAAGTGCTTTTTTTAGTTTTAAAGACTTATGTTGACGGGCTTTTTATAGGAGTTAGAATTTAGCTTTAACGGGAGCATAAAAATGGCCTTAGACAAAATTAATTTTTTATCTAAAGAACAAATCAAAACCGACAAAGACAGTCTTGAAACTTATGGAAAAGACTGGACCAAGCATATTGAAGCCAAGCCTTTGGCTATTGTGTTTCCTAAGTCCACAGAAGAGACTCAAAAGCTTGTTATGTGGGCCAGAGAAAATAAGATTGCGCTTGTCCCCTCTGGAGGTAGAACTGGCTTAAGTGGTGCTGCCATAGCTACGAATGGCGAAGTTGTGGTTTCTTTTGAAAAAATGAATAAAATCAACTCTTATAACTCTATTGATGAAACCGTTCATTGTGAGGCTGGTGTGATTACAGAGCAACTTCAGGAGTACGCTCAAGAGCAAGGCAAATTCTACCCTGTGGACTTTGCAGCTCGTGGCTCCAGCCAAATTGGTGGAAATGTGGCCACCAATGCCGGCGGTATAAAGGTTGTACGTTACGGGCTGACTCGCGACTGGGTGGCTGGAATGACTGTGGTTACAGGCAGTGGTGAGATTTTAAAACTTAACAATGCTTTAGTTAAAAATGCCTCTGGCTATGATTTAAGACATTTGTTTATTGGAAGCGAATGAACCCTGGGCTTTATCACAGAGCTTGAAATGAAAGTGCCTAGGCCCCCTATAGAGCTTTCTGTGTTTGTATTTGGAGTGCCCACATTAGATGCCGTGATGAATATCTTTGAGGCCTACAAAAGCAAAGTGAGCCTTACAGCCTTTGAAATGTTCACAGACATTGCCTTAAAGTATGTGACTGACTCTACAGGCCTGTCTCGTCCTTTTGAAACCGAGAGCCCTTATTATGTGTTGGTTGAAGTAGAAAACGACTCTGAACAAAGCCTTGAAGAGTCGATGAATATTTTTGAACACTGCATGGAACAAGGCTGGGTGGAAGATGGAACTGTTAGCCAAAATGCTCAACAGGCAAAAGACCTGTGGCGTTTAAGAGAAGATATTTCTGAAGCCACCAGTGCTTTTCAGCCCTATAAAAACGATGTTTCAGTGCGCATTTCAAAAGTGCCCGAGTTTTTAACTGAAATGGATGAAATATTAAAAAAGCAATACCCAGACATTGAAGTGGTTTGGTTTGGTCACATTGGTGATGGAAATTTACATATCAATATGCTTAAGCCCAAAGATATGGACAAAGACGAGTTTTTATCCAAGTGCCAAAAAGCCAATGACATTTTATTTCAAACCATTCAAAAGCATGAAGGCAGTGTGTCCGCTGAGCACGGTGTGGGCTTAACCAAAAAACCATACTTACAGTTCACTCGCTCGGAGCAAGAAATACTGATCATGAAATCTATAAAGCAGGTTTTTGATCCGGATGGGATATTAAATCCAGGTAAAGTTTTTAATTAATTCTTTCAATCTGCATTTTGATTATTTGACGGACTTGGCCAGCCAAATCCACCTCCCCCTTCTATTTTGCCTGGTGAGGATTTGCTTGATTCTAGTAGTGGTATGTTATTATTATTTTTTAAGCTGGGACCTGAGATATCATCGTAAATTTCAAGTAAGTTTTGACCATAATAATCTATGAGTGTTTCAGGTTGATTATCTTGATGAAATCCATCCGGCATAAAACTAATATTTTCTATTACATCTTCTGGTAAATCATTGATAAGTGTCTCTTTTGAAACCTCACATACTGGAAGCACTACAGTAGCAAAGTTTATCATTGAATAATGCATAGGGATAAAAGTCTCATCACTATAGCTTAGACATGCTTCTTTGTTTTTTTGAGCCATTTTTTGATATTTTCTTTTATAGTCTGCCCATAAACTTTGTATTGTCATTGAATCACATTTTCCTATTTTACTCGGCAGAGCTTTATTTTTTTCTATCTGGCTCATTGCGCTGTCATAAATTTTTTGACAACTTTCAAACACGCAGCCTCCAATAGCGTTATTTATTTGTCCACTAGGACATTTTTCTACACATCTTGTTTCAGGTGAATATGAAACTGTTGATCCAACATTATTTGAAATAGGTCCTCCAACAAATCCAACGTATTTATCTTGTGAATCGTTAGTTTTATCTTTCTTTATTCTCACTCGGTGCTGACCTTCCAAACATCCCCCATGCATATTAATGCACATGTTTTCGTCTCCATTACGAACAAAATAATTCTCATCTGAGGCTTCAACACCGATAATTTTATGATAGTCGTTACAACTTATACAAGAATGTGTTTCCTCTTTAATTTCTCGAAGTTGAAATCCTGCTAGATTATTTATTAGTGATTCTCTTCGGTTTTTTTTAATATATTTAACATCAATATATATTTCATCACGATTTGAACATTTATGATTTATGACACCATTTTCTTTTTTTTGATAATATGGAACATACAGTTCTGATGAAGTCTTAACAATAGTTTCTACAGAAGTTTTTTTAGTATCACAGTCAATCTTTTCTGGCTCCTCATCCCTATTACAATTTAGCAAAATTGAAGGCCGATCAGGCAAAGACAGAGTAAGGTTATTTTTAAAAACTTTAACTTTAAAACTGTTAGAAAAGGCTTCACAATTTGATAGCAAATGATTGTCT
This sequence comes from Bdellovibrionales bacterium, assembly GCA_022450595.1. Lineage (GTDB taxonomy): Bacteria > Bdellovibrionota > Bdellovibrionia > Bdellovibrionales > UBA1609 > JAKUPT01. Next base: position 7,824 of record JAKUPT010000030.1, on the reverse strand, counting down.
AATCTTACTTGATTTGTTGGTACAGGTTGGCCTTGTTCATTGATATAATAATTTGAACAAATAATTTTTTTTAAACACTTAACTTTAGAATCAAAAGCTGATGCACCCAAAAAATTATTAATAAGTAGTAAAAGTAAAAGAGGCATACTTTTATTTTATATAAAAATAGACTTTATATCTATTAAATCAATTTGGCACGCGACCAATGTATTAGTAAACCATTCTGGTTTTAATAGATGAATCCAGTGCACCCACTTGGCTGGCCACTTCATTGGCTGTAGCACCTTTGATATCCATAACTAGGTAACCAATATTTTGATCTGTACTTAGGTACTGACCTTCGATGTTAGCCCCGACTTTTGAAACAATGCCGTTAATTTGGCTTAACACACCTGGGACGTTTTTGTGCACATTAATAATTCGTCTAGCACTGTCGTTTCTTGGAAGCTCCACATTTGGAAAGTTCACGGCACCAGAAGTAGATCCCACTTGAATAAAGCGAATAAAGCTTTCGGCCACTTCTTCACCAATGGCACGTTGAGCTTCTTCCGTGCTTCCACCAATGTGAGGAGTAAGAATGACATTGCTAAGTTCTTGAAGTTCACTGTGAAAAGTCTCTTGATTGCTTTTTGGCTCTTTAGGAAACACATCAATGGCAGCCCCTGCAATGTGTTCAGACTTTAAAGCTTGAGCTAAGTCTTCAATAACTACCACGCTACCTCTGCTGGCGTTGATTAAGTAGCTGTCCTTTTTCATCATATCTAATTGAGTTTTACCTACCATATCTTTGGTTTCATTGGTGGCTGGCACATGAAAGGTTACAAAGTCAGAAGCCCTTAAAAGCTCTTCAAAAGAGTTCATTGGCGTGGCGTTACCAAGAGGTAGTTTTTTTATAATGTCATAATAAATCACATTCATACCCATGCTCTCGGCCAAGACACTTACTTGTGAGCCGATATGACCATAGCCCACAATTCCTAAAGTTTTACCGCGAATCTCAAAAGAGCCTTTAGCCGACTTTTGCCATACACCTTTGTGGGCATTGGTGTTGATGTCTCCAAGTTTTCTTGCCAGAGCCACGCACTCAGCGATCACAAGCTCGGCGACACTACGAGTGTTACTGTAAGGGGCGTTAAATACAGGTACGCCGTAAAGATTTGTAGATTTTAAATCAACTTGATTTGTTCCAATACAAAAACAACCTATTGCACTTAACTGCGGATAAGATTTTACTACTTTTTCAGTAATTTGTGTTTTGGAGCGAATACCAACCACATCATAATCTTTGATCTTTTCAATCAATTCATCTTCAGCTAAAGCATGGGAAATAAGATCGACGTTAAATCCGGCTCTATCTAATTGTTCTTTAGCAATAGAATGAATGCCTTCAAGTAAAAGTATGTTTTTTGGGCTTTGATCAATATGAGCGCTCATAGCAATTCCTTAGGTTCTTTACTTTTGAGTAAATACAAATCACAATATAAAAAAAGTTTAGCAGAGGGCAATCATAAATCAATCACCAGAAATTGGGAATGGGATTCTTTATTTATGAAAAATTTTAAGCTTTTAATAGTAGAAGATGATAATTTGGTCTCAGATGCTCTTTATGAGCTTTTAAATGACCAATGGGATATAGAAGTTGCCAATTCGGCACCAGAAGTTAATCCTGAAAATCTCTATCATGTGGCCTTGGTGGACCTAAACCTTTCCGGCAAAAACAACGAATTTGATGGCCTTGAGGTGATGCAAAATTTGATCAACCACAATTCACAAATTGAAATCATCGCAATGTCAGGTCATATTAACCGGGAAGTGATGGAGGCCTCTCTAGAGCATGGCGCCTCTCGGTTTTTAGCAAAACCGTTAAACCCCAATGAGGTGACAAACACATTCCATAAACTTCACTCACAGCTGCAGCTATTAAAAAACTCTCATCCCAGAAATAGAGATCAAAACTTTATCGGCACATCAAAGAGCTGGACCAATTTACTAAAACAAATTGCTCAATTAAAATCTGAACCGGGCCCCATACTAATTGAAGGCGCCTCAGGCACAGGCAAAGAAGTGGTTGCTACTCTTTTGCACCAACAAGAGGGCGAAGGCCGCCCTATGATTGTAGTGAATATTGCAGCTATTCCTGAAAATCTTTTTGAAGCAGAACTGTTTGGCTATGTAAAAGGGGCCTTTACCGGGGCTGACAGCAACAGAGTGGGACTTATAGAAGCAGCTCATGGTGGAGACTTATTTTTAGACGAAGTGGAAGCTTTGAGTTTAAACATGCAAGTGAAGCTTTTGCGTTTTTTAGAGAGTGGCGAGGTCAAAAAACTTGGCGATCACAAAGTCAATCATGTAAAAGTAAGAACTGTTCTTGCCACAAATAAAAACCTAGAGGAGATGGTTCAAAACAAAGAGTTCCGTGAGGACCTTTTATGGCGAATTAACGGAGTAAAGCTGAACCTTCCCTCTTTAAAAGAACGCCGTGAAGACATTCAAACGTTAGCGCAACATTTTTTAAAACAAAATGCTTCACGCGCTAAAACTCTTTCTGAAGAAGCAAAACAGTTAATGAGCCAATACAGCTGGCCAGGAAACATTAGAGAATTAAAACGCGTTTGTGAGCAATTAAGCCTAACATCACCGCTACCCATCATTCGTGACACAGATGTAAAATCCCTATTGACCTACAGTCAAGACGAAGCACCCCTTGAAACCACTGATTTATCAAGGGGTTTAGAGACTCTAGTCAAAGAGTATGAAGCTTTAATTATTCAAAAAATCTTAGATAAAAACAGGGATATTGACGAGGCGGCAAAACAGCTTAGAATATCCCGTTCAAACTTATATAAAAAGATTAAAGCTTACAGCCTAGAATGGAGTTAAAATGAGAAACAAGGCCCTTTGGCAAGACCCCATGTACTTAGAGACATCGGCGCTTGTTTTAGCATTTATTTTTTTAATTTGTATTTTTCTGTTCTCATTTCGCAATAAAAACAAACACACCTTGGCTGCTTGGGCCAGTTTAAAAAGCTGGCTATTTGTGGGCCCACTTTTACTTATTGCCTTTGGTATTAAGTGGCCTGCACCACTTATTTGCTTATGCCTTGTCGGTATTTATGCCAGTAAAAAGTTCTTTCAAATGATTGGCATGTATCATCGTAGTTGGTTTGTTGTAACCTGCTATTTATTTATTGGTTTTCTTGGGTGGGCCATTCACACCGGCAGTGAAACACTATTTAATATTTCGCCAATGATTTTTTTAGGGACCATATCTCTGATTCCACTGCTTCGCAACTCTTCAAAACACATGGTTCAGTACATGGCTTTAAGCTTAATGGCTTTTATCTTCTTTGGTTGGTCCTTTATGCATCTTGGTCGCATCTTTGAGTTTGAAAAAGGCCCCTTTATTGTTTTGTATATATATATCCTATCCGAAATATCTGAAAACACCTGCTTGGGTGTTTCACGCTTTTTTGGAAAAAATAAACTTTTTCAAAATGTCACTAGCCGGTTTAGCCTTGAGGGAATATTGGCGGCCACAGTGATGTCTTTGTTATTTGCTTGGGCCATCAGGCATTTACTCCCCGTTAGAACTGAGCCCTATTGGATTATGTCTGGGCTGGTTGTAACCTTTGCAGGGCAATTAGGAGCTTTATTATTATCTACTATTCGTAGAGACCTTGGTATTAAGGCTACGGGAGTTTTTATTATTGGTCGTGGTGATATTATTGACCGAATGGATAAATTGATTTTTGTAGGCCCTGTGTTTTATTACCTTTATATTTTTATGGAAAGGATCATGAATGCGTAAATGGGACTATGAAAATGATCAATGGGTAGATCTGCCTTCTCACTTAAAGCATTTGCCGCTTTTCACACGTCAGTTTGATTTTACGAGTTTTATCTTTAGAGTGCTTTGGGCCATTTATTTAAAATTAACCTTCAAATTTTATATCAAACTGAAAGTGGTTGGTGATTTTCATGAAATCTATAAAAACTATCCAAAACTCTTAGTAATTTCTAACCATGCTAGCCACTTAGATGCTGTGAGTATTGCGGCCTCTATTCCGTTTCAGTACTGGAAAGATTTATATATTGCAGCGGCCAAAGACTATTGGTTTAAAAACCCACTTTTTACCTTTTTTTCTAAGCACTGCTTAGGAGCAGTCCCCATTGACCGCAAAGATAGAACAGGTGAGGCCGTCAAACTATGCACTTCTTTGCTTTCTGACCTAGACCGTATATGGATGATTCTATTTCCAGAAGGCTCAAGATCAAAAGATGGATACATTCAACGCTTTAAACGTGGTGTGAGTATTTTTAGTGAAAAAACCAACACCCCTATTTTATTCTTATATCTAGAAGGCAACGCGGAACTTATGCCTAAAGGAAGCCTACCGCGGCCTGGAAATCTAACCATTCACATAGGTCCTATCCAACCCCCTGCTCCCATAGATGTGGTAGATAAAAACTACAGGGCATGGGTGGAATCAATCAATCCCAATGCCTACCCACCACTGATGAAACAAGATGAGAGTTCCTCTAATTAGACTTTCGCTCAATCATCAGATGAATGCGTAGGATTTGTCCATATCCACCAAAAAAATATTGGGTAATTTGGCTGAATGTACTATGTATAGGCTTAAGATTTAATTCATGGTTGGATGTATGTTTAAAGAAAATGATTTTGTACTCAATGTGGCAACAATAAATGGAAGCGGCTCTCAATCTTCTAATAGTATTTTAGTTAAAACGCTGTTTCGTATGGGTCTACCTGTGGGTGGAAAAAACCTTTTCCCCTCTAACATTCAAGGGCTTCCAACTTGGTTCACGATTCGAGTGCATCCTGAGGGGTATACGGCACGAAAAGCACAAAATGACATTGTTGTGGCAATGAATCCCGACACTTTATTAAAAGATCAAAACTCTTTAAAACCAAGTGGGGTTTTTATTTATAACTCAGATTTAAAAGTAAATCCTGAGCTATTGCGAGATGATATTTTGTCCATCCCCATCCCCTTTAAAGAAATTATCAAGGGTGTGACCGACTCTGTAAAACTTAAAAAATTACTCGTGAATATGGCTTACGTGGGAGTTCTTGCTGAGCTGTTAAATTTAGACAAATCTATTTTAAATAAAGTCATTGAAGATTTTTTTGAAGACAAGCCAAAAGTGATTTCAATCAATCAAAAGGCTATTGAAGCTGGCATTGAATACGCTCAGAATAAGCTCTCTGAGATTGATTTTCCAATCAAAGTGAAAGCTACACAACAGACAAGCTCAAAGCTATTGATGGATGGCAACACCGCCGCAGCCCTTGGCTTTTTAATGGGGGGTGCGGGCTTTATGTCATGGTACCCAATCACGCCTTCAAGTTCTGTAGCTGAGAGTTTTCAAAGCTTTTGTGAAAAATATCGTATAAAAGAGAACAAAAATCATTTTGCCATTGTACAAGCAGAAGATGAACTGTCTGCCATCTCAATGGTGATTGGTGCCGGTTGGGCAGGAGCAAGATCTTTTACTTGCACCTCAGGCCCTGGACTTTCTCTGATGGCAGAGGCTGCGGGACTTTCTTATTTTGCGGAGATCCCGGCGGTAATTTGGAACGTACAAAGAGTGGGCCCTTCAACCGGACTGCCAACCAGAACATCGCAGGCCGACCTTTTAGCTGCTTATCACTTGTCCCACGGAGACACAAAACATGTGGTTTTAATGCCTGGAAACATCAAAGAGTGTTTTGAGTTTTCACAAATGAGTTTAGACTTAGCCGAACGATTGCAAACCTTAGTCATTGGCTTGAGTGATTTAGATCTAGGAATGAACCTTCATCAATCTGAAGAGTTTGAGTATCCTAAAACAGCTTTTGATAGAGGCAAAGTTTTAGACGCCGAAGAGCTTGAAAAAGTGCAAAGTTTTGCTCGCTATAAAGATATTGATGGTGATGGAATTGGCTATAGAACATTGCCTGGAACGGAACACGAAAAGGCGGCCTATTTTACACGTGGTACAGGTCATGATGAAAAATCAAATTACACTGAAAGCCCAGAAGTTTATAAAGCCTTAATGGACCGCTTAGATAAAAAACATCAAACCGCAAAAGCTTTAGTGCCCAAGCCAGTACTTCACAAAGACTCTCAATCTGAGTTGGGAATATTATCATTTGGCTCAACTCATGAAGCTTTAACAGAAAGCATTTGCAACTTAGATATAAGTTACATGAGAGTGCGGGCACTTCCCTTAAGTGATGAAGTGCTTGATTTTATAAAATCAAAAAAATTAATCTATGTAGTTGAACAAAATCGAGATGGCCAGCTTTTAGAAATTATTAAAAAAGAATGGGAAACAAATACAAAACTTGTTTCTGTTTGTCAGTATGATGGCCTTCCCATGACTGCCGACTTTATTTTACAATCTCTTAATAAGGAGATTTCCTCATGAGAGAGTTCAGCAAAAAAGACTACCAAGGTTTAAAGTCCACTCTTTGCACAGGCTGTGGACATGACAGTGTGACCAATCACATAATCACTTCCTTGTTCAAATCCAAGGTGAACCCCTTCAAAGTGGCAAAAATGTCCGGCATTGGATGTTCATCAAAAACACCGGCCTATTTTTTAAGTCTTTCCCATGGGTTTAACTCTATTCATGGTCGTATGGCTCCAACAGCCACAGGAGCAAAGCTCGTCAACCCAGAGCTCACAACCCTTGGGATATCTGGGGATGGTGACACAGCCAGTATTGGACTTGGTGGATTTGCACACTTGATCCGTAGAAATATTCCCATGGTCTACATTATTGAAAATAACGGGGTTTACGGCCTCACTAAAGGACAGTTTTCTGCAACCGCAGATGAAGGAAGCACTCAAAAGTCTGGTGAAGTAAATCCTTTTGATAGCATAGATCTATGCAGTATGGCCTTACAACTGGGATGCAGTTTTGTGGCTAGATCATTTTCTGGAGATGCAAAACAGTTAGTGCCTTTGCTTGAGGCCGCCTTTCAACATCCTGGAACCAGTGTGATTGATGTTATTTCACCCTGTATTACTTTTGCAAATCACGAGGGTTCAACAAAAAGCTTTAAGTCCGTCAAAGAGCACTTGGTTCAACTTCAAGAGCTAGGTTATATCCACAGCCAAGAAGAAATAAAAGTCGAGTATGAAGAAGGAGAATACAAAGAGGTAGAAATGGCTGATGGTTCCAAGCTTCTTCTTAAAAAAATTGATTCAAAAAATCATGACATCTCTAACAGAGAAGTGGCTCTTCAAAGCCTTCAAGAAAGCAGCAGTAAGGGTGAAATTTTGACCGGGCTGTTTTACCTAGATTCAAAAAAGCCAAACTTGCAAAAACTTATGAACCTGTCAGACCAACCATTAACACAATTGGATGAAAAAACAGCTCGAATCTCAGAGGAGGAGTTTTTTCAAGTTCTTAACAAGTATCGGTAAACTCGAATCATCTTGATGATTTCGTGTGTCATATTCTAATTTAACATCTTTAGTAAAAGGACGTTGAATATGAATGCGAAAAAAGCTCCAAAAGCCATAAAAGCTGTACGTAAAATTCTTTCTCCTATGGAAAACTTCCTCAGAATGGAATCCAGCAGTGGTATTATTCTATTGTTAGTTGCTGTAATTGCCATGATTTTAGCCAATTCGCCTTTATATAACCTATACAATGCCATTATTCATTTTGATCTTGGGGTAAAGCTTGGCTCCACAGAGGTGTCTCATAGCATTCAGCACTGGGTGAATGACGGCCTTATGGTTATATTCTTTTTTGTTGTGGGACTAGAAATAAAAAGAGAATTGGTCCAAGGCGAACTCTCTTCCC
>JAKUPT010000003.1 GCA_022450595.1 Bdellovibrionales bacterium | reverse complement strand
CGGTATCAACTTCGTCGAAGAAATAGGTGCGAGGGTGTTCGCTTTTTCCAAGAACACATTTTAAGGCAAGCAGGATGCGGCTTAACTCTCCACCACTGGCATATTTGGTAAGCGCTTTTGGTTGGTCGTTTTTTGCCACCTTAATCATAAACTCAGCTTGTGTGCAACCAGACATGTTAAGCTCTTGGTCTTTGTCCATAGAGACTAAAAACTTTAGCCCCTTCATATTTAAATCTTTCAGTTCATCATTCACAGTTTTTACAAGCAGTAGTGAACCTTCGGTGCGTTTTTTATGAAGGCTTTCTGCCAGTTTCCAACATTGTTTTTCTTTAAGTTGAATCTGTTGTTTTAAATCTTTTAAATGAGTTTCAGAGTTTTCTAGTTTAAAGAGTTCTTTTGAAACCTCATCAAGGGCTTGGTAAATTTCTTCAACTGTTTGACCATATTTTTTTTGTAGCTTTTTAAAATAACTATACTGTTCTTCTAAAATGTTGAGCTGTTGCGGGTCAATGTCCAAGTTGTCTTTGTAGTCTCTTAACTCATAAGTGAAATCCTCAATAAGGGCGTAGGCTGATTGAAGGTTTTCAAATTTTTTATCCAGATCACTATCAACATCACAAAACTCTCTGGATTGGCTGAGAATTTTATTTACTCTGGTCAGTGCTGAGTCATCTTCGTTGTAAAGTGTGTCTTCAACTTGGTCTAAAAAGCCTTGAAGTTTAGAGATGTTTTTAAGACGGTACATTTGATTTTTGATGTCTTCTTCTTCACCGGGCTGAATTTTAAGTAGCTCTATCTCTTCTTTTTGAAATCTTAAAAAATCAACCTGTTGTTCGCGGTCGCGTTCTGTTTTTTGTAATTCACTGAGCTCAGATTTAAGTTCAGTGAGTTCTTGTAAAAGCTCTTTAAAGGCTTGCTTTTCTACAGTGGTGCCACAGTACTGATCTAAAAGCTCCAAGTGATAGGCCTTAGATTGTAGGTGTTTGTTTTCATGCTGTCCGGTGAGTTCAATCAGCGGCGCATTTCTTCCAGCAACTTCAATCAGTGGAGCGATAACCTCTTTAAGTCCATTGAGAGCCGACAAACTGCCGTTCAAATACACGCGGCTTTTCCCCTGAGCGTTAACCACTCGGCGCACACTGAGTAGGTCTTCGTCTACAGAAATTCCCATTTCACTTAATTGTTCAATCACATCTGGTCTGTGACCTAAATCAAAAAATCCTTCGATGATGGCCTCTTTGTATCCTGTTCTTACTGAGTCGGACTGGGCTTTGGCTCCCATAAGTAAAGCCAAACTTTTTATAAGAACTGTTTTTCCAGCCCCAGTTTCTCCAGAGAGAATATTAAACCCCGGTTCAAACTGGATATGAACATTGTTGATGATTGCAAAATGGTTGACCTTAAGTTCAAGTAACATGTGTTAGTCCCTTTCTCCAAAACGGAGTTTCTCTGTGAGGAGTGTAAAATAATTGTGAGACGGTTTTTTTAAAACGTAATGATCTTGTTTTGCTCGTTCAATGCTGACATGTTTTTTATCATTAATTTCGCCGCAATTTAATCCATCAATAGTAAGGCTTGCTGTTTGTTTGCCTGGTTTTAACTGGAAACAAAGCAGTCTGTCATCTGGAAAAATTAAAGGTCTATTGGTTAAACTGTGTGGGCAGATGGGGGTCACTACCACGGCGTCGACCTCGGGATGCAGTATCGGTCCTCCGGCTGCTAAGTTGTAAGCCGTTGATCCGGTGGGGCTTGAAATAATCAAACCATCGGACTTTACGTTGCACACAAAGTTTTTTTCACTAAACACTTCAAGGTCTATCAGGTGACTGCGAGCCCCTCTTTCAATCACCACATCATTTAAAGCTAAAAACTCTTTACTACTTTTCCCATTTTTAACTTTTACTTTTAACATGGAACGAGGGCAGGCCTCCATCTTTCCATTGAGAGTCATCTCAAGTGATGGGTACAGGTTTTCTAAACGGTTTTCAGTTAAAAACCCTAATGAGCCCATGTTGATTCCAAGGATAGGAACCTTGGAGCCCTCAATGAGTCTTACAGCTTCTAAGTATGTTCCATCCCCTCCAAGCACAACAATTAAGTCGAGCTCTTTGGGTTTGTTACAAACAGGAATCTGTTTGGAGTTTACTTTAAATTTTCGTTTAGGATGAGAATAGACTTTGATCTTTCTCTCCATAAGCCATTCGGCCACCTCGCTGGCAATTTTAGAGGTGGCTTTTCTACCAGGTCTGTAAACAACAGCGACTTTTTTGATGGGCTTTTTTAATAACGTGGACTTTTTATGCATTTCATTTACCTTTTTAAATTAAGCCATCACGTCTAAGTAGAGCGTTAGGGTCTGGCTCGCGTCCTCTAAAGTTTTTATAAAGTGTCATTGGGTGCTCGGTTCCTCCACGAGAAAGAATATTTTCTTCAAATAAAGTGGCCACAGATTTATCAAACACTCCTTTTTCTTCAAAAGCTTCAAAGGCATCAGCCTCTAAAACTTCAGCCCATTTATAAGAGTAGTAACCTGCAGAATAGCCACCAGCAAATATATGTGAAAAACCACATGAAATAACTGCGCCATCAACGGTTGGTAATAGTTTTGTGGGTTCAAGAGCTTTTTGTTCGAACTCCGAAACAGAAGTGATAGAATTCGGATCGGCTGTGTGCCAAGCCATATCCATTAAGCCAAAACTTAACTGACGCACATATTGGTATCCCGCCATAAACTGAGAGCTTTTTTTAATTTTATCAGCAAGCTCTTGGGGCATGGGCTCTTGGGTCTGATAGTGTTTTGCAAACAAGTCTAAACCCTCTTTTTTTAAGGTCCAGTTTTCCATCAGTTGCGAGGGGAGTTCCACAAAGTCCCAATACACATTAGTCCCCGACAGTGATCTATAAGTGCACTGAGACAGTAAACTATGAAGTGAGTGTCCAAACTCATGAAATAGGGTTTGCACTTCGTTTAAAGTTAAAAGCGAGGGCTTTGTTGATGTGGGTTTTGAAAAGTTACACACAATGCTTACATGCGGGCGCATAACTTTGCCTTGAAACAAGCCTTGCTCGTAATAGTTGGTCATCCAAGCGCCAGCTTTTTTGGTGTCTCTTGGAAAAAAGTCGGCATAAAAAAGACCAATAAAATCTTTGGAGGTTTTTTTATACACCTCAAAGACTTTTACATCTTTGTGGTACTTGGGATAAATGTCTTTTTCTTCAAAGGTTAGGTCATAAAGTTTTTCGGCATGAGCAAAAACTCCGTTAATTACATTTTCCAATTTAAAGTAGAGGCGAAGTTGTTCTTCTTCCAAATCAAATTTTATGTGCTTTAATTTTTCTGTGTAGTAAGCCACATCCCAAGGCATAAGTTGTTCAATGTCATCTTTTTTTGCAAGTTCTGACAGCTCTTGAACTTCTTTTTCTGCAGCAGGTTTTGCAGATTTTAATAATTTGTTTAAAAAATCCATCACTGTTTTTTTACTCTCAGCCATTCTTTTTGAAAGTACAAAATCAGCATGAGTGTCATAACCTAAAAGCTTAGCCTTTTCAGAGCGAAGTTTAATGATTTCGAGGATGTTCTCTTGGTTGTCAAAATCATCATTAAAAGAACGACTCGTATAAGCTCTCCACATCTTTTCTCTTAAAGCTCGGTTTTTATTGTAAGTCATAAAAGGAATAAAGCTTGGGGCTTGAAGAGTAAAAACATAGCCCTCTTTACCTTTTGTCTCAGCTTCATGAGCGGCTGATTCAACAATAGATTCTGGCAAGCCCTCTAAGTCGGCCTTGTCTGCGAGGTGCAAAGTAAAGGCATTGGTAGATTTAAGAATGTTTTCACTAAATTGAGGGCTGAGTTGCGAAAGACGCTCGCTGATTTTTCGTAATTGCTGTTTTTTGTCTTTGTCCAGCAAAGCACCATTGCGCTCAAAGCCTTCATAGGTTTCTTGTAAAAGTTTTTGCTGTTCCTCTGAAAGTTTCAGCTCAGCTTTATTGTCGTAAACCTTTTTGACTTGAGAAAACAATTCTTCATCTAAGTTGATGTCGCTTGAAAAATTAGACAGCAGCGGGCTTATTTCTTTGGCTAAAGCCTGATGTTCTTCAGAAGCCTCAGCACTCAACAGGTTAAAATAAATCCCGGCCCCATAGTTGACCTCGTCCGAGGCGGTTTCTAGAGCCTCAATCACATTGGAAAAGTTTGGGTCTTTTTGAGCTTTTATTTGCTCAATGTTGGCTTTGGCTATTTGTATGGCCTCATTCAGGGCCGGTAAGTAATGTTCAGTTTTGATTTTATCAAAGGGAACAGCTCGATGTGGTAGCTCAGATATTTTAAGTAATGGATTCATAATCTCCCTATCCCGTTAGTGTTAATTTGTACTATTTTTAACACGGGATAAGGGGTGAGGCTACAAAGAGCCTCACAGATACATTGCAGCGAATATTTAATTAAAAGCGAGGTATAAGCCTACACCTAACCACCAGGAATAAAAACCCAAGTAAGAGTTGTTGTAATTATAGGTGTTCCAAGCATTGTAGTAGTTCCAGGGTGCACAAAACAAAGAATATCCATAGTAAACCGCATTGTAGCCAGTAGGGCATCCACTTGAAATGTAATATGGTGAAAAACCATAATTATTATAAGTAGTTATAAAGTTATTTACGTTGCTACAAGATTCGTTTTGATATCTGTAATCGCGATACTTTCTCATCAAGTATCGGCTGTGACTATCATCGTAAACGCAGTGTACTTGGTGACGCTCAGAACGATAGTCCCAGTAGCGGTCTTGACGATAGTAACGAGAAGAGTACGGGTCATAGTCGGCATAGCCGTGTCCGTATCCGTAATTTGGGTGCTGTTGAGTGTCGTTGTCGCTACAGCCTACTGTGGCCACACAAACACTTGCTAAAAGAAAAAGACCTACAAGCTTTTTAAACATAGAATAAACTCCCTATATGTTTTATGCGCTGCATTTATAGCTTAGAATAACGCGCTATGCAAAAAAATCTGACAATCACTTACATATATTATAATTTCTTCAAAGACTAAGAGCTAAAGCCTTCAAATAGTGGCTTTACTCACCATAAACCAGAGTCCGTCACTCTAATTTTTTCAAATTTCTTTAGGGGGAAGGGGAAGAGTTGAGTCTCTTTTTTCCCATAGCTAGCAGGTGTCCGTCCCTGCTGAAATGATCTAAATGCCTTCAGTATTTTAATTAGAAAAATGAGCTAAACCATAAAAACAAAAATTAAAAACAAGCTCTTACCTCTTATTTTTGTCTCACATGAATACCAGCAATTTTAGAGTTTAGAGTGTCGATGAAGACCTCTGCGGTCCAGGACGGACCGTAGAGCAGCGAGGCAAGGAGGCCGTGTCTGAATCGACACTCTAAACTCTAAAATTGCGGGTTTTCTACAAAAAACCCAAGCTTTGGTCCAAAAAAAAAGCTTCAAAGATAAAAACCCAAAACTCTTAGTTACAATATATTTATGTTTAAAATTTTATCTGCAATTTTAGTTTTAAGTTCTGCTTTGTCAGCCAATGCTCGTGTTTTCGATTTTGGCGATGAAAGTCTGTCGGTATTTTTTGGCGGAAGTGCTGGCTATTCAGATCTATATCAAGGCGCTTTTAAAAATAGCAGTGGCAGTCAAACCACTAGTTTTTCTGAGGGCGTGACTTACAATCAAAGTTTTGAGTTGGGAGCTTCATTAAAAATTCGAACGGTGACCTTTAAATTTGGAGCCGAGATTTTACAAACAAACTCTCTAACAGATGTCTCGGGTAAGAACTCTTCAGGTGCTGAGTTAATGAAGCTTGATAGCAAAGTGTTTGTGTTCAATCCTAATATGGTGGTTGAGGTGGATTTGATGCAAGGCCCACAATCTAGAAGCTTTATAGGGTTTGGGATTGGCTTAGCTGAAGTGGACGTTGATAACACCTATGAACTCACCTCGGCGGGAACAACGGCCTATTCACCAGTGTCTAATTATATAGATGAAACTGGCGGTTCTACCATTTCCTACTCAATACATTTTGGCCAAGAGATGCATTTTACTGACAACGTAACCTTTTTATACAATTTGGGTTATAGAGTGATGGAATTTGACAGTTTAGAATATGATACGGCGGTGACGAGTTTTCAAGGCAGCACCACCAAGGGCGCTCGTGCAAAGTTTAATGATGGCACAGACAGAACTTTAGATATGAGCAGTTTATTTTTAGGTATTGCTTTTAGATTTTATATGTCCAGGCCTTAACTGGCATAGAGCTTATGAAGCTCCTCTTTGTACTTTTCGTTAATGACTTTTCTTTTAATTTTTAAACTAGGTGTAAGTTCACCGGACTCCACTGTGAAGTCTTTTGCTAAAATAGAGTGTCTTTTAATTGTCTCATAGCTGGCAAGTTTCTTATTTACTGCTTTGATTTCAGAGTTAATGAGTTTTTTTATTTCACTGTGTTGTTTAAGCTCTTCAAGCTCATGAGTGTTGAGTCCAATGCTTTTTGCAAACTGAAGCACGTTGTCTTCATTAAGTGTGACAAGGCAAACAATATACTTTTGCTTGTCTCCGTAAACATGCACTTGTGAAATATAAGGACTCAGTTTTAATAGATTTTCAAGTTTTTGGGGGGCCACATATTTACCACCAGATGTTTTTATTAAGTCTTTTTTTCTGTCAGTAATCACTAGGTAGCCTTGGTCATCTAGGTGCCCGATGTCTCCGGTGCAAAAAAAATCTCCCTGAAAGGCTTTTTGAGTCTCTTCAGGGTTTTTATAATACTCTTTCATCACATTTTTAGATTTAATTAATATTTCACCATCATCGGCAATTTTAAATATAGCATTGGTGATGGGTTTTCCCACAGAGCCAAAGCGAAAGTCCTCTGGTCGATTCACACAGACTCCCGCTGTGGTTTCCGTGAGCCCATAGCCTTCAAGAACTAAAATTTTACAGGCCAAAAAGAAATAACCGAGCTCCTCAGAAAAGGGAGCTCCACCTGAAATCACAAAACGAATATTACCACCAAAAGCTTTGTTCACTTTTTTAAATATCATTTGGTAAAAAACTTTGTACATGATTTTTGTTTTTGCATCTACAGGCTTATTATTCATTTTGGCTTTTGACCAACTGTAGGCTGTGGATTTAGCCTGTTTAAACATCAGCTTTAATGCTGAATTGCTTGCAAGCTTTGACTGCATTTTTTGATAAATTTTTTCAAAAATTCTAGGTACGGCCACCATAACTGTGGGTTTAACTTCCAATAAATTCTCAGGAATTCTCTCAATGCTCGTGGCAAAGTACAAACTAAACCCAGTATATATAGCCCCTAGAGCTTCCACTCGTCCTAACACATGAGCCATGGGGAGAAAGATCAAAGAGCGGTCCTGGCTCCCAACCTCAAACTCTCCAAAGGTGGTTTGCATTTCGTTCATAAACTGTTCATGAGTGAGAAGCACTCCTTTAGGGAGACCGGTTGTGCCAGAAGTGTAGATGATGCTGGCTGGGTCTTTTAGTTTTACTTGGTTACAGCTTTGATGAAATTCATTGGGATGATCTTGAAAGTAGTCTTGTCCGATGTTTTGAAGCTCATGGTAGCAGACCACATTGTCTGCAGCTTCTATGTTTCTAGAGTCAAACACTACAACTTGTTTTACGGTAGGGCAGTTTTTAGAAACCTTTTGCCATTTTTTGTATTGTTTTTTATTTTCACAAAAGAGAAAACAAGCCTCTGAATGGTTGGCAATGTACTCCAGATCTTCATGCCGACTGCTCTGATAAACGGGGACTGTAACCGCCTTTAATCCCATAATGGCCATGTCTGTAATTAACCATTCTGGCCGGGTGTCGGACAAAATAATAACCTTATCCTGTTCTTTGAGTCCTAATTTTTTTAATCCACAGGCAATAAGTTCTGTACTTTTGAATAAATCACTCCAACTCACTTTTTGCCATTTTTTTTGTGCTTTAAAGGCATAGGCTGTTGAGTGTTGGTTTCTTCTATTTAAAAAATTAGAACAAATTGTGTTTTCCATAAATTTACTTTTGATTGTAAGACTTTTTGTTTTTATCGGATAGTTTTAAAATAAGATTTTTGTGCTCATTTTGCTTTAATGTGATTTGTTCATATTTCACCTTTTTTGAAAAAGGGTTTTCCGCTTTAATTTTTATAGTTGTTCCCGCTGGAACCTTGTAATTACGAATTGGTAAGCTCTCATTAAGCTGTTTGCCATTAATAAACACTCTGGCATTATATGGAGGGCTTACATCAATACTGACATAGCCAATTTGTTCTTCAATAAGAGTGGCTTTTAATATAGGTTGATTTAAGTTTTTAACTTCAAAACTCTCTTTAACGTATTCAACGTAGCCTCGTTTTCTTAAGCCTAAAGTAAAAGCTTTGTTGGCTGGAACACTCACAGCATATGGAGTTGTTTGTCCTGTACTTTTACCATTTATAAAAATCTCAGCACCAGACGGGACACTTTGAATAGGGAGTCTTGAGTAGGTCTGAGGAGCCTCCGTTGGAGTCGTTTCACTGACTGCTGGACGTGTGATTTCTACAGACTCCTGTTGGTTATAAGTTGGCGGTGAAGGCTCCGGTGTGGGTGCTTGTTGTTGAGTCAATTGAGGCTGTGGAGCGACAGAGGCATTGTTGTGTTGACCGTTTTGCGAACTATAAAAGTAGTATATAATCATTAAGACGGCTGCCACAGTTAATAGCCCACTGAATATGGTGCCCACACGATCTGACTTACCTGAACGACTACGAGTACTGTGGTTTGTGATAGTGTAACGAGTTCCACGGGGAATACTGGAGTTTGTGCCTTGATTTTCTAAACTGATAGGTTTAGCACCACGAACGTCACTTAAAGTGCGAAGTTGAGTGCTAAGAGCCCCAGTGTCTAAAATGTTTTTCTCTTCATCACTGTCTTCATCAGAATCTGTTTTAGTTGCTGGTTCAAATTGCCCAAAGGCTTCAGCACGACTTAAAATATTTTCTTTCTCTGGCTCGGCCATGCTTTCTTGAAATTCATCAAAGTCATGGTCTTCTTCTTCAGTGATCTCTGTTTTTTTAGCATAAGAGACCATACGTTTTCTGATTTTTAAGATTTCGTCAGCAAATAAGGTTTTAATAGAAATCGCAAAATCTTGAGGTGAAAAATCTGGAAACTGACGGTTTAAAAATCGTGTTAAATCACGGTTGAGTGCCGCAGAAGTTTGATAACGTAAATTTTTATCTCTTGAAAGCGCTTTCATTGTAATGCGCTCAAGCTCCGGGTGAATGTTTGGGTTGTATTTTTTTAAGCTTGGAATGTTACATTCTCTGATTTTTCTTAAAGTGTTAATCTCGTTGTTTGATACAAACAAACGCTCATTAGTGAGAAGTTCCCATAAAATAATACCTAAAGAAAAAATATCAGTCCTTAAATCAACTTCATGACCTTCGGCCTGTTCAGGACTCATGTATCCAAACTTACCTTTTAAGGTTCCAGCTCTGGTGCTTTCTATTTGGCTTTCTGCTTTTGCTATTCCAAAATCCACCACTTTAATTTCACCTTCAAAGGTAAGCATTACGTTTTGAGGACTCATGTCACGATGAGTGATATTTAATGGCTTTCCAGTGGAGCCATCTAAGCATCTGTGGGCGTGGTCAAGCCCTGCAGAAATTTGATTAATAATATAAACAATTTGTTCAACGCTGAACTTTGAGGACTTCTTTTTCATCTTGTTTAGAATTTGACGAAGGTTTCTACCTTCCACATATTCCATAACAAGAAAGAACTGCTGGTTCTCTACACCAAACTCATAAATTGAAACAATATTACCATGAGACAGGTTCATGGCGATTTTGGCTTCATCTTTAAACATTCGAATAAACTCTTTGTTGTCGGTAAATTGCGGAAGAATGCGTTTAATAGCCACAAACTTACCGATACCACTGGCACCGGTTGAGCGCGCTAAAAACACCTCTGCCATACCGCCAGCAGCGAGTTTTTCTAGTAAAATGTATTTGCCGAAGCGTTCAAATTCTTTTGCCACAAAAAACACCTATTTTTATAAACAAATCATCGGTATAATAAATGCAAACGTTTAAACTTTATTCATCTACTAGATGAAGGTCGTGTATGATTTGGATAGGACTCACTGGAGGCATTGCCTCTGGGAAATCAACAGTAAGTCAGATATTGAGACAAAGAGGTCTTCCTGTGGTCGATGCCGACGAGTTGGCTCGTGATGCCATCATCCATGGTTCAGAGGGCTACAAAAATGTGGTTAAGGCCTTTGGTATGGATGTCTTAAATAAAGACGGCACATTAAACAGAGAATCTTTAGCTGAAATTGTTTTTACAGATAAGTCTCAACTTGAGAAGTTAGAAAGTATTATTCATCCTATTGTTCGAGAACAGACTAAAAAGCTAAAAGACTCCTTAAAAAGTCAGGGCTATAAGATGGCCTTTTATGATGTGCCTTTGTTGTTTGAAAAAAACATGGAATCGATGTTTGATAAAATTGTTGTTGTTTATAGTCGTATGGATCAACAAATTGAGCGCTTAAAATCTAGAAACAATATGTCCAAAGAGCAGGCTGTGAATAGAATTTTAAACCAAGTCTCAATGGATGATAAAATCAAAAAATGTGATTTTGTGGTGGATAATACTTCAGATCATGAAAATCTTGAGAATCAGATTACTAAACTTCTTGAAGATCTCAATGATCAATCATAAAAATGAACACGGATATCTGAACTCATAGAAAGATAATCACGCTTCTTTTTGAAAACCACACCTAGTTGTTTTGCTTGTTGGGATCTGAAAATATTCTCCTCGTGAATGGCTTGAGATTCACTTGTACAAGTTGTGAAGTTTGATGGTTTTTATAATCTTTTGCTTTTAAAAATTAGAAATTGTGTAAAATGGCCTTATGAAAACATTGCATCTTATTTTAGGAGATCAGCTTTTTGATCAGAAAAAATTTTACCAGCCTTTAAAAGCAGATATTTTTTTTATGATGGAAGATATGTCACTTTGCACCCATCATAAGTATCATAAACAAAAAATAATGCTTTTTTTATCTGCCATGCGTGAGTTTAAAAAGGCGTGGCCCTTAAAAGCCAAATTGTCCTACAATTTTTTAGACTCTTCGAAGAGTTACTTTTCAGTTTTAAAATCTACAGTTGATCAACATAATGTTAAAAAAATTCAAAGCTATGAAATCTCAGATCATTTTTTTTATGAACAAGTCCGACAGTTTTGTGAAGATTATGATTTAAAGCTTGAAATGCTTGAATCTCCTGGATTTATGACCTCAAAAAAAGTCTTTCAGGAATACTGTAAGGCCCATAAGTCACCCTTTATGAAGAGCTTTTATAAACAACAAAGAATACGTCATAAGATTTTAGTGGATGCACAAAATAATCCCAAAGGTGGAAAATGGTCTTTTGATGAAGACAATCGAAAAAAATTACCTAAAAAACATCTGCCACCGGAGCTAAAAAAATCATCTCACATCAACCAAGATGTGGCTCAACTTATTGAAAATCATTTTGGCGATCATCCAGGTCATATAGATTATTTTTTCTATCCCACAACAAGAGATGAGGCCTTAAAATGGTTGAATGAGTTTTTTAAAAACAGATTTCAGTTATTTGGTGATTATGAAGATGCGATTTCTGCAGATTCTGATTTTGTTTATCATTCCGTATTAAGCCCAATAATGAACTTGGGTCTTTTAACACCTCAAGAGGTTATTGATAAGGCTCTTGTTTATGCTCAAAAAAATAAAATCCCAATGAACAGTCTTGAGGGGTTTGTTCGTCAAATTATTGGGTGGAGAGAGTTTATTAAAGGAATTTATGATCAATATGATGAAAAACAAAACAATACAAACTTCTTTAACCATAAAAATCAAATGGCACCTAGCTGGTACACTGGGGACACCGGAATTCCTATCTTAGATCACAGTATTAAAAAAGCTTTAGATTATGGATACGCTCATCATATAGAGCGGCTTATGGTGCTCAGTAACTTGATGCTTTTATGTGAGATTCATCCTAAAGAAGTTTACAACTGGTTTATGTGCTTTTTTGTAGATTCAGCCGACTGGGTGATGACTCCTAATGTTTATGGCATGGGCCAATTTAGTGACGGAGGCATTTTTGCTACAAAGCCTTATATCTGTGGCTCTAACTATCTACTAAAGATGAGTGATTTCCCGAAAGGGGAGTGGACAGATGTGGTGGATGGTTTGTATTGGCGTTTTATTGATAAGCACAAAGACTTTTTTAATTCCAACCACAGGCTTTCGATGATGACAAGGATGCTTGAAAAACTCTCTGCTGAGAAAAAACAACGAATCTTTAAAGCAGCTGAGAGCTTTTTATCTGAACACACCTACCAGGCCCAGGAGTAGCTTAGCACATTGAACCAATAGCTTTGGTTCGAGGAGATATAAACTTCTGTTTCAATGCGCACACTCATAGGAATTTTTAATAAATCCTCTAGTCCCACTGTAAAGTTTAAAAAGTAATTTTCATAATTTACAATGCCAGCTAACTGTTCACCAGCATGAGTGGAAAGAGCAACTCCGTATTTTATAAAAGGGCGAAAGCTTTGTTTTTTATAAAATATATTTTTTTGTCCCACTCTAAAAAAACCAATATCTTTGGTTAAAAAATCAGCTCCAATTTCAATATGTTTTGAGCTTTGACTGGCAAACATGTAGTTGATGCCAAATCCATAATCAATATTAGTCAGATCTTTTAAGTCGAAGGATAAAATGAGTCTAGGTGACATTGATTGATCGTATAGGAATATACGACTTCCCTCTGAAGCAGTTAACTCTTGCCGAGAATTTAGGTTTAAATCCTTAGTGTCAATAATAAGGTCTTCATCTTGCGCAAAACCGGTAAATGTGAATAAGACTAAGGTCAAAAAAAGTACGAAGTTTACTGCTTTCATAGATTTCTCATTAACTAATTGGGTTATTTTTTTTAAGCTTTTGTTCAGTACATCATACAAGTTAGGGGAAAAGTTATGAAGCTACAACTCAATGTCGCTGGTTTTTTGTTAACAATGCTTGCCACACCTATGCTTTGGTCAGAGGTCGCTAGTAAAAACTTAGATTTTTCGATCCACCAAGATTACATAAGTACGCGTGCTATGGGGATGGGAAACGCATTCTCTGCGGTAGTGGACGATCACAGTGCTTTGTTTTATAACCCAGCAGCTCTTGCAAGAAGAAAAGATGGAAACATCCATATGCAGCTTCGTGGAGGTATCTCCGGCAACTATCTTGATTTTGTTGACGAGATCAGTAAAGCCTCTGAGGACGATGGCTCAGGTAAAACTGAAGCTGAAAGATTAAATGAAGTATTAAATAAGTATTACGGTGAAAATTTTTATAGCCGTATTCCAACACTTGGCTTTTATTGGATGCGCCCAAATTGGGGAATTGCAATTCTACCTGCTGATTTAACAACTGACCTGAGTGTGCACCGTCAAGGGGCGCCAGCGATTAATTTAAACGCTTATTTAGACACCACCTTTGCCTATGGATACGGACGCAACGTGGATTGGTTTGGAATTGACAAGATTGGAACTCTTTCTGCTGGTGTTACAGTTAAAGGTATCCATAGAATTTTTGCCAGCGATTCGGTGAATGCTTTAGACCTTGTGAATGACAGTGAGATTTTTAAACCAAGTGACGCAGCAGAAGGGTTTACTTTAGATGCAGATGTTGGTTTTTTATTCACTCCTGATGTGTCTGGTGAGAGCTGGTGGAGTCTTGCAAAACCTAGTTTTGCCTTTGTAGTCAGAAACCTTTTTGATTACGGCTTTAATACAAACTTTCATATTTTAGATGAAAACTCTAAAGAGCCACCTAAATTGCAACGTCGAATTGATTTAGGATCAAAGTGGGACCTGCCTGATTTTTGGGTTTTTGATCCTCACTTGGCTGTAGACATTAGAGACATTCTTCATGACAACTGGTCGGTTAAAAAAGGTGTTCATGTCGGGGCTGAACTTTACTGGAAGATGTACGACTGGTGGAAAGGGACTTGGACCATTGGTTTGAATCAAGGGTACCCTACGGCTGGTTTTGGAGCTCGTTTTGCTTGGTTTCAAATAGATCTTGTGACATATGCCGATGAGGTTGGAACAGAGTCAAGCCCTGAGGAGAACCGAAGATACATGGTAGAACTTAGTATGGACTTTTAATGACCTATATTGAGACGACCACTATTGATTAATTAATTTTTTAGATACAATACTTATTAGGAGAACCCTATGAAACTAAAAATCGCAATTTTACTCTTAGCTCTTTTAGCCTTCGCCACTGGTTGTGAAGATGAAGCCAAATCAAAAATTTATGATGCTCAAGCTTGTCTTGATAACCTTGATGAAACAGTGCCTTACACTGACTTAAGAACAGCTGCAGATGCCTGTCAAAACAAACTAGGCACGGTGACCACTCAAGAGGCCAACACCATTAGATGTTCAGCAAGACTTTTAATGGGCGGCATGACGGCCAATAGATTTGCAAAAGCCGCTGACCAAATGGATGGCGCCTCAAATGAAGCAGCTTTAATTTCAGTATTATCTCTTAAAGGTATTGGCAGCAGTACCGCTGATAAACAAACAGATGCCAAGGACTTAGCAAAAAGCATGTTCAATGCTTGTACGAACTCAGGCGTTCCTGGTCTTGTATATATTGCGGGTCTTAGCTTAACAGGTACAGTTATGACAAACACAGTAACACTTAATTGCAATGGTAATCCGAATGCTAGTTTAGATGAATGTTCTGAAGATGAATTAATTACTCAAGCAGATCAAATAGTAAGTGATTGTCAATCTGGAAGCTGTGAGCCAGAGTCTATTGGTCAAGCCGCTGTTGCCATCAGCGATGCCTACTGCACAGGAGATAAAGCCGAAGAAGATATCTGCGTAGACATTGAAGCTGCTATCACTGCCGGCGGCGGCAACTCCTCCACAATCGGAGAGCAACTTTTAAACCTACTAGCCAACCCTTAAGATCTCATTTTTAATTTTATAAATTCAAAAAAAGCCATGGAAACATGGCTTTTTTTTATACTGTGTTCCAAAAGGTACGGACTACCTTTTCGCGCGAGGTTCCAAAAGGTAGTCCGTACCTTTTGACGCGGGTTAGAAGCGGTAGGCGAATTTTAAGACGTAGCGGCGATCTTCTTGGGGTTGGGTGGCGGTGCCGATCTCTTCGCCGTAGGTGGCCAGTTGGAGTTGATAGTTCATTACAGCTAGCTCTACACCAGAGGTCCAGTAGCGTTGGTTGTAACCGGCTCTAAAAAAGAAGGCGTCATGAAAGTTAAATTCTACTCCACCGTGGTAAAGTTTATTTTGATCTTCATAATCGCTCATATTTAAAACATCACGTACTTCTAAAGTAAAAACCATGCGCTTGCCTCTTCCAAGAATTGGAAACAAAGCAAAAGCGGCATCTACTTTTTGAGTGTCCACTTCCGGGTACTCAGCAGTGGTTTTAAAGAGTCCGTCTTTAAAATCAAATTTTGTATTTCCAACATCACGGGCACGAATGGCAAGAGTGGGTAAATACTTCCATGGCGCCGTAAGAATCATTCCAACATCTGAGCCTACACCAAAGCCGTGTTTACCAAGGTTTGATACTGTATTGGTAGAAGCTGTTGGGTCTAAGTCATCTCTAAGGATTTCCACACGGTTGATAAGCTTGGTATTAAACCCTAATTTTAAACGTCCATCAAAAAGTCTAAAGTTAAAACCAAAAACAAAAGCCATGTCATTTTGGTAGTTAACTTTGTACGTGCTACTGTCGCTGGCCACTTGGGCGAACATTTCATACTTTGTAAACAATCCCATTCCAAAATTTGGAAGAACAATAGAGGGAAATATTTGTGCTTTAGAGTAAACAGAGGCGCCGGGGCGAGATCTTAACTCTCCCAATGTGGCATCGGGATCAATCATTCCCATGAGATCTAAGCCGTGTATTGGGTAGTTGCGTTCACTCAAATCAAGCTCAGGGTCTGCCACTGTGAAAAAGTAATCACGTAACTTACCAAGGCCGGCAGGGTTATTTAACAGTGCAGTTTCATCGTTGGTGACTGCAATGGTGGCCCCTCCCATTCCGAGTGACCTGACGCCATTGTAGAACTCACGCACCTCTTGGGCTTTAAGTGGAAGATGAAAAGTGATAATACTAAAAATAATCAATATTGGTTTCATACAAGGTGTATCGGAATGTGACAGTGAAGGTTTACAGTCAGAGTTTCAATCTAGACCAAAGACCTTTTTTGCACTTATGTCTAATTTCTTTTTCTGGACCTTATTAAATGGCTGTGTGTTTGTATACTAATAGAGATGGCTTTGTTTCGTATATTTTTTTTACTAATAATATCTTTTCAACTTTCTTGCTCTGGCAACGTCTTAAGGGAATTTGCCGACAAAGAAGATGAAGATGCAATTTTGTATACAGTCTATCGACACCAAGCCAAAAAAGAGTACGCAGACGCATTAACAGCTTTTCAAACTTTAAAGTCTACAACGCAAGCAAAGCGAGACAATCAATTTTTATTAGCCACTATTTATTTAGGAATTTGTGGTTTAGATTTTTTATCACTAACCACTGAGTTTGGAAATATTGGTACAACTAATTTTTTACAGTTTTTAATGGCCACCTTTACTGGGGCAACGGCCACACAACTAGCCAATTGTAAATCTGCCGAAACCACTTTAATAAATATTGACCCCGATGCGGCCAATAGAACCACCGATGAAAATGTATTAATGGTGTATACAAGTTTTGCTAAAATTGGAAGCTCTTTAAATTTTTATGCCGACACTGATAACAATGACACCGTTGATGGAAGTTTTGCCGCTTGCACCACGGGCTCACTTGCTGATTTAGAGGCCGGGCATGTGGCTACAGGTCTTAGAAATTTTATTGATAGTATGAACCAAGTGGCTTCTGAAATTGGTGTGGGTAGTGGTAGTTTAGCAGACTTAAATTCTGTTTGTTCGTCTCTTCCTGGATCTGCCAACTTTTGTACGGTGACAGACCCTTCAACACTTACCGCTGATCAACAGCGTGGAATTAGAACGGTAATAAGAGAAAGCTCTGCCATTGGAATTGCTGAATGTACGGGGGATGTGTCTACATGTCTTTGTCCGTAATTAAAAAACCACTTCGTTATATGTTATTTATTGCAGGTATTATTGGGATATTTCTCTCAGACTTAAAAGCTGATGTGTTTGATTCCACACTTTCCGTACGTGGTGTTGGAATGGGCGGTGCTTATACGGCTGTTGTGAACAATGCCGACGCTTTGTTTTACAACCCAGCTGGTTTGTCCCGAACTGGGGGAGTGTATTGGACCATTGCTGATCCTAATCTTGGTATTGGAAATGCCACCGCATTACAAGAGTTAGCGGACTCAAGCGGGTCGACTTCAGGAAGCTTTGCCGACACCTTAAGTGGAATTTATGGCGAGCCCGTATGGTTTGGTGGGGGAGCAAAAACTGCCATTGTTTTTCCTTTTTTTGGAGCCGCTTACTATCAACAAATCAATTTTGAGCTTTTACTTGATAATCCGGTGTACCCTAACTTAAACGTCAAAGTCTATTGGGACAAAGCTGTTGTTTTAGGCTTTGCCTTTCCGGTGGTGCCAGGCTTTGTTTATGGAGGTATGAATGTAAGGCGGGTTTCCAGAATGGGAGCTGACACAAGCTTTACAGGCTCTACCTTATCAAACTTAGATGCGGACGCCATAATTAATCAAATTCAAAACAAGTCACTTGGTTACGGGGTAGATCTTGGATTTAATATGGTGATTCCAGCTCCGTTTGTGAAACCCATTTTTTCATTTGTTTGGAAAAACGTTGGTACCACAAGTTACAGATCTGAAGACGCATCTATTTCCCCTCCTTCAGACGAAGAGGATATGATTCTTGCGGCAGCAGTTGAAGTGGATGTGCCCTTAGTGACTGTGACTCCTAGTATAGAGTTTAGAGGCTTAAATAAAACTTCTGAACAGATTGGAAAAAAAATTCATATGGGTCTTGAGTTAGACTTACCCTTAATTGCAGTTAGGGGAGGCTTTTACCAAGGCTACTACACGGCAGGACTTGGTCTTGGCATGGGCCCTTTGAACTTAGATCTGGCCACTTATGCTGTAGAACGAGGAGCTTACCCCGGGCAACATGAAGATCGTCGTTATGTGTTTCAGTTAGCCATTGATATTGGCGTAGGTATTGGTTTTAATCTGTTTGATGATTCAAAAGCTGGGCCGGGAGCGTCGCCCCCCGCCAGCTCGTCTAGATTTCGTAAACTCAAAGTTCGTCGTTAGAAATACACAGAAATAATAAACCTTGTCAGCCCTGGGTTTTCTTGGCTGAACTTTGTTTTCTCAAACAGGTAAGAGTAATTAATGCTTGTTGCAATGTTAACACTGGATGTTCTAAAAAACTTATAACCTATACCAACATCAACACCCCAGCCACTAGCGTCGTCATCAGAGTCATTGATAATACTTCCGTCACTGCCATCGTCAGCCGCAGCACTTATATAACCAACACTGCCTGTGATAAAAGGGCTGTGCTTGTTTAGATCAAAAAAGTAATTCATACCCAACATGGTAGACCTAAAGTAAGCACTGTCTTCAGAGTCATCAGGATTTAATATAGAAAGATTCAATTTTAAATCAAAGTGTGGATCTAAACCCCAAATATAACCAAAACCAAAAAAAGTTCCAGCTTTTGAAGTGTTCAACTTATTCCCCCAAGCCGGTCCAAAAGCAAACTGCCACTGATTGGTGGCTTGAAACCTACGAGTGCTTTGGTATTCCTCAGCCTCTGTGACATTATTTACTTTTGCTGTGGTCTTAATGTTTTCTTCTTTTTCAAGGGAAGCAAAAAGTCTATTCACAACAGTGTCTAAGTCTGACAAATCTTCTGACTTCATTCTTGTAGAGAAAATCACTTTGTTGTTTTGAATTTTATCAGCAATCACTAAAACAGTGCCACCCATCTGTAAGATCTTAGGTTGAACTGTGTAGTCGGAGGCACCAGGCGAGTTGCTAAGGCTATGATCATTAGAGCCTGCAATAGATGATTTGAAAAGCTCAAAAACAGCTTCAATCGTAGCTGGTGTTGTGCCTTTAGATTTTGGTTTAGCCACATAGTAGCTGCTAGCAAAACTATTTAAAGAAAAAAACATTACAATTAAAAATATCTTCATATTAGACCTCTCTTAAAATTTGTACTCAAACATCATAGTTGAGTTTACAAAGATTAGTAGCCTCTAACGCGGGATATCTATTTTAAATCCTAATGAGGGGGAGTAACTTACGTATAGAATTTTTTGTGAAAAGATAAATTTTAAGTACTACTAATGCTTAATAAAAAAAATGGCTCTTTTATAAAACCTTACTTTTTGAGATGATACTTTAACAAAGCTAGTTATCAATCTTGGAAAGTATTATTTCAGAGTAATAGGGCTCATTTTTTCAATTTTTATGAACTTTTCGTTAAACAGAGCTTATAACATTTATAAAATAGTGCTCAGGCCATATACTTTTTCAAAGACATTTGTTTATCTGAGCGCCATTAAGGAGTTACTATGTCCACTGAAGCTAAAAATAATCTTGATCCCAAGCGCGCTGAAAAGGCAAAAACAATCATTGTAAAAGCCATTTTCCCCGGCAGCACCAACCACTACCAAACCCTGTTTGGAGGCACAGCCTTGCAATGGATGGATGAAGTCGCTTTTATCACAGCCACTAGATACTCTCGAAAAAAGATGGTCACAATATCGAGCGATAAAATTGACTTTAAAAACCCAATCCCTTCAGGATCAATTGTAGAACTTGTGGGAACGGTTACTCATGTCGGAGGCTCCAGCATGATTGTCGATGTGGATGTTTACCGCGAAGAAATGTACTCCGAAGAAAGAGAGCTTGCGATTCATAGTAAGTTTACGATGGTTGCTATTAATGAAAACAGAAAGCCCATCAAAATCCACGATTAGTTCTTAGTTAACCAAGAAGCCATTATTTTTTGTTAACTTTCATCGATTAGGTACTAAAGTTACTTTTAGGGCCACAGAGCAACATTTGCTTAGTATTAATTTTCAAAAGTTTGTAATACTATTTAATAATCTTTTAAATATTAGAATTAATTTTTTGCAACGGCGTGGTCCGAAAAGTAACTTGGTACAAAAAATAAACTTATCTCATAAAAAAAGGCAGACTAAGAAGTCTGCCTTTAAATTGCATTAATTATCTAAACTCTATTAGAAGTCTAAACGAAGTCTTGCATAAGTAGTTGATACAGTGTCATCAGTTGTAACTTCTTTACGAGCACCAAACCCTTTAGTCCCAGTATTACTATATTCAATTTCTTGTAATCTATATCCAAGAGTGAAACTTAAGTTATTTTTAGGAAGTAACGTGATGTAAGCATGAGTTCCCTTACCAGCATTTGTATAAAAACCTGTAACATTATCTGCTGTAAAGTCAAAGAAACCATAGTCTTTGTCACTGGTCATATACTCAGCACCAATTATAGCATTCATAAGCATTGGCATATTTGAGTTCCAGGCAAGGGCTGCAAGAGTTGCACTTCCTTCAGCTTTCATTTCATTTGTGTTGGCATACGTAGAGTTAGTGAAATACCCTAGTGAGTTATTTGCTGCAGTACAAGGGTTGCTAGCATCAAAACAGATTCCACCAGTTTCAGTAATAGTATTAGAGTAATTAGTTACTGAAAAATTAACACCTGATTCTAAGATATTATCCAATTCTAAATGAAGAGTAAGTAAGTCTAACCCCATTTTAAGAGTTGAAGGTAAATAAACGGCAATACCATTTGATACTGGGGCTTGAGCATTCCCATTGTCAGCACCATTCTGATTTGCATCAACGTCTATACCTTCGCCAGCATATATTTTACTTAAACCAAACTGATTAGCTTTTATCCATTGAGCAATAAAGCCTAAGTTGTCAGCCCAGCTAAGTTTTCCTGATTGATAATCTAACATTAAAGTTAACATATCTACATGTGAAGCTGCTACTTGGCCATTTCCAAACTTTTGATTACTTGCCCCTTGTCTTTGCGTTGGTAAGTTAAACGGAGTGTAAATAACTCTAAAATCAAGAGAGCCTTGATCTAAAAAAAAGTTTCCTGGTTTAAATGTAAAAGCAAAACCATCTAAGATTGCAGAGTATGCAAGCTTTGGATAAGTTCCCATTTTTGCCTTACCATAAGAGTAGTTATAAGGAACCCCGTCAAATGTTGGTAGGCGGCCAGCTGAGAAAATCATCCAATCAGTCATTGTGTAGTCAAAATATGCTTTTTCAACAAATACATCAGAGCCACCGTAAGATCTTGAACTACCAAAATCATCATTGCTTGTGTAGTCATTCCCAATGGCATTTAGATGCTTAGAAGCAGCTAAGCGACCAAAAAATTGGATATCTGAGCTAGGCTTTGCATTAAAATTTATTCCAAACTTTAAACGAGTCCAGTTATTAGTTGTTGTAACAGAGTTTGCTTCTTTTTCTGTTCCGTCATAAAACATTGTTAAGTCACCAGAAAACTTAAACGTATTAAGTGCGTTGTTGATTTCTAATTCTTCAACTCTTTCTTCTAAAGTGGCTGCGTTAACCATACCAGCTACAAATGTAGTGGCTAGTGTTGCTTTAAGTAATGTCATTAATTTCATTTCTATTCCCCCTAAATTAGTTACCGATTACGGCACCAGCGTTATCTTTTAAACAATCGATTTGACATCCATCTACATCTACTTTTGACCCCGGGTTGCACAAAAAGGCTTTTTGTGTGTTTGAGATCGCTGTTGGGCGGTCGATGTCTTTACCGCAAGTATTTTTGACGGCCGTGATTAGGTCGTCCACTTTTCCTGCATGTGCTGAGCCCACAAAACCCAGTACTACAAGCGCTAAAATCCATTTTTTCATGGGTACACTCTCCTGTTGTTATTATTGTTATGTTAACAATGCTTAATATTAGAACGTGAATTTTTTATACAGGCAAAGAAATTTGAATGAGAAAATCCTTATAAATTGCATGGGATATATGAAGTTTTACTCATGATTTTTTGCTCTAAAAAAGTTAACAAAAATTCATCTTTCAAATCTTACTATTAAAGCCTTATCTAGCCGATCAATAAACAAATGTTTTTTACTTGTGTGCTGCTGTAGTCGCTAATTTTTATTTGTAAATCTATCTTGATGCCTTGCGAAATTAAAGAGTTTCTAAGCCCTTTTTAGGGCAACAAATAGTATGTTTTAAAGTTATGAATCAACTTGATGTGAACAATGACTTTTCTAGACAGCAATGGCTTGAAACCTTTGAGCCCGAGAACACAACATGGTTGGTTCCTACACTTCAACAAAAATTAGTACTACAACAACATATATTGCCAAAATTTGGTGTTTTACCTGAGAGAGCTTTTTTTCGGGTGAATGAATTTTGGCAATTATTACTGAAGCAAAACTGCCCTGAGCTTAAAATTGTCTCGAAAGCATGGATGCAAACCAGGCTTGATCACTGGTTGGAAAACCAAACCTGGTCTGTGGCTAGGTCTAAAGGGGCAGGCAACATTTTACTCCAGTACTTGCAACACATGCTTCCAGCTCTCTCGACTCCAAATGGTCAAGAGCTGATGTCGGAATGGTTTCAGGAAAACCCATCGGCCTTTATTCGTTGGGGGCACTGGGCCCAATTAAGTTTTCAGGCCTGGAACTTTATCACGGAACAAAAAATGCTGTTGGCAGAATGGGCCCCCGCATTTTTAAACCAGCTTGATGAAATTGATTATAATTATAATCTTATTATTGATCTAAATTATGACCTTTCTCCCTTAGAGGCCGAGGTGTTTTTTAAGATCAATTGTGAAAAAAAATTACTGGTCGAAAATGAAGCCTTAATTGAAATTTATAAAGATGACTTTTTAAGCTACCAACTATTGTTTGAAAAGCTGAACACAGAGCTCAAACCCAAGGCTTTAACCACAAAAGCTGAGTGCGAGTACCAAAGGTTTTCTTCACAGCTCGGGGAGCTTAAAAATCTCTGTGCCCATTTAAAAGAATTGATTCACTCCGGGGTTCCAGCACAAAAAATTGCTGTGCTAGCTCCTCAAATTGAGGACTATTGGGCTCTTATGTATTCCTTCTTTCGTGAAGAAGGTTTGCAAGTGCAAAAGCGCCAAAGTCTTCACCTGCACTCTTTGCCACACATTATGTCATGGTTTGCAAAGCTCCATAAGCACATTGAGCGGCCAGAGTTTTTTGAGCTTGAGACAGATTTTTCAGCCCATATTGAGGACTATTCATTGTCTTATAGTGAGCTCAAGCAGCAATTTGTAAACATTCATTCAGACCAAGACTTTGCCCAGCTGGCTGAAAAAAACGATCTCAAGCACTCAAGCCTTCAAGAAAAACAAGGCTCTTTCACTGAGTTTGTCGAGTTTGCCACAGAGTTATACACAAGCTCCGACACAGATTCTTTAGTGACTATTTTAAGTCGTGCCTATTTGGACCTACAACCCGAAGTTATTTTGCCTTACAGCCAATGGCTTAAATATTTAAAATCCTTAACAGCAAAAATTGAAGTCAGTGAACGAAAGCTTGCTGACGGGATTATTTGTGAAAACCTCGAGGCCTTTCATCCTTGGGGACAAGACTATATATTTGTGCTGGGATTGACTGATGAAAACATAAAAGGGCAGCAGTCTTTGTGTGCCATTAACCATTATGAAGTTTCAAGTATTGGCCAGTCGACTGGTTTTTACTTTAAAAGGCCTGAAACAAAGAGTTTAGAGATAAAACTGCATCAACTGATTCATCAATGTGATTCAGCAAAATTGTTTTTAAGCTTTGCCGAGGCTGATCTACAAGGCGAACTTCAAGCTCCGGCCAAACTTTGGATTTTAAAAGCCTTAGAGCAAGGCGAGGATATACAAAAAATAAAAACTCCAAAATTTTGCACTTGGGATCAAATTCAAAGACAAACTCCCGAAAGTATTCAAAACTATCGAGGCATTGATAGTCGTCCTTTTAGTGTTCAGTATCATGCTTTATTGCAAGACATGGGTGAGGAGTTACCCATAAAGACTCAGAATGATTTAACCGAAGTCAGCTTATCCGTGTCAAAAATGGAGAGCTATCTTAAATGCCCATTTATCTTTACCAGCGAAAAGTTATTTTCATTACAAAGCCTGCCAGATTTGGATTTAGACTTAGATCATTTAACCACAGGTCGGGTCATGCATGCTTTGTTTGAAAAAATTGTTCAGAACAAAACTTTCAATTATCAAGTAGAAGTAATAGAAGCTTATCTCAATCAAATCTGTGATGAGTATCAAGTTGTATTTTTTGAACAATTTTTGAAAAATAATTTTTTTAGTCGTTATCAAAATATGGCGGAAAACTTTATTTTGTTCGAGTCTCAGTGGCGTAAAGACTACCCTGAAACACAAACTGTTGGCACCGAGTTGAGAATTAAAAGTTTTTGGAACACAAATGATAAAAATTTTAATCTTGAAAACGGTCAGGCTTTTTTTGGTTCTATCGACCGAGTGGATCAAGACCCACAGGGCAATTATGTCATTATTGATTATAAGTCTTCAGGCATTGGGCAAACTAACCATAGCAGTTGGGTGAAAAACAAAAAATTACAATTAGCTCTGTACGCAATGGCCATAGAGGCAGGAGCGACATCTTTGCCAAAGGGGCCTGTTGTTGGTGCTTTTTATTTTAACGTTAAAGAAATGAAAAGAGATAAGGGCTTTCAGGTGGTTGATCAATCACAGTCCTTGCTTCCCGAACCTAGTCGATACATTTCTGTCACCACGGAGCAAAAACAACAGCTCTATAATGAGATCTCTGAATTATTTAACTCAGCTGTTGAAGACTTAAAGTCCGGTTTGATTCATGCAAATCCTGAAGACATAAAAGAGTGTAATACATGTGATTGGAGTGAGCTTTGTCGAGCCCCACATTTGAATTGAAGAACGAAATTTACAAAGCTGGTGCTGGAGCCGGAAAAACCACTAAACTCACTCAACAGGTCGTTGATGTGGCAGAGGGGTTTTTAAAACAACACGAACGCTATCCAAACATTGTGGTCACCACTTTTACTCGCAAAGCCACGCAAGAGCTTAAAGAGAGGCTTCTTCTTAAAGCCTGCGAAGAGCAAAAATTAGAGCTTTTAGAGTATTTTTCATCTCAACAAAGAATTCATATCTCTACCATTCATGGAGTTTTGTCTTTATTTTTAAGAAGGTATGGGCACTTATTTGAGTTAGATAATAATTTTCAGCTTATAAATTCAGACATTGCAAACGCAATTTTTAAAAATCAATTGCGTGAAAGTTTAAAAACTCAATCCGAGCTTTTAGAGTACTTTAGTTTTAAAGAGCTTTTACAAAATATAAAAGATTTTTACCCCATTTATTTTGAGTATGAAGATGTGAAGCCACCCACTGTTGACTTTTTAAAGCAGTGCCTACAAAAAAGGTGGAGTGGTTTTAAAACAGAAATATTAAAATCCATATCTGATATTGAGTCTCAATCCGACAATGAAAAGTGGATTCAGTATGTAGATACAATTAAGAAAGTGTTAGGGCTTAAAGTAGAAGATGTGGCTTCTGCTCTTTCAAACCTGCCAAGAGCTCCGGTTGAGAGAAAAAACAAAACCGTAGATCAGCAAACCAAAGATCAGCTTTCTAAAGCGCTGAAAGAGGCCAAAAAAATGTTTGCCTCTGAAAGTTATAACCCCTCTCATTGGCCAACAATGGTTGAAATTTATATGAAGTTTTATGAACAGGCTAGAGAAGTCTGTGAGTCTGTGATGGTGGAAAAAATAAAAACTTCTAGTTTAGAAATGCAAGATCTTGAACTATTAACATTGAGAATCATCAACAAAGAACCTGAAGTTGCCGCCGAATTTGCTAAGGAGTGGGATTATTGGTTAGTAGATGAATACCAAGACACCTCTCCTATACAGGTTGAAATCTTAAAACACTTTATTTCAGATCGTCCCCACTTTACTGTGGGTGATCCTCAGCAAAGCATTTACTTATTTCGAGGCGCCGATGTCTCAGTGTTTGAGCAAAAACAACAGTTTGTGAAAAGCTCAGGAGGAAAGACAGAGGAGTTGATTAAAAACTATCGCTCAGATCCTGAGTTGTTAGAGTTTTTTAACGACACTTTTACAAAGCTATCTTCTCAGTTTATTCGTATGGCTCCTAAGCTTGATAGTTTTGAAAATAAAAAAATAGTATCAAAGATTTATCAATTAGAAGATAAAGATCAAGAATTAGAGGCCATGGGTAGTGAAGTTGTAAGGCTTTACAACGAGGGGGTTGCCTTTGAAGATATTTGTATACTGGCTAGAAAAAATGATGATCTTTTAAAGCTTGCGGGTTTTTTAGAGAGTTTAAAAGTGCCATATCACCTGCATCAGTCTGGAGGCTTTAATTCTCGTCGTGAAATTATTGATCTAACAAACATCCTGAAGTTTTTTATTAACCCCCATGACAACCATAACTTACTTTGTGTTTTAAGATCCCCTTGGTTCAAAGCCTCTGACCAAGCTTTAATTGAGATCTTAAAACAGTTAAAAAAACAAAAAAGCTACTGGCAGTCCTTAAAAGACTTAAATGTTGATGACAGTCAAACTCAAGCCGCTATTCATCGTCTTAAGCTCTGTCTTGAGGGATTAAAAGATAAAGGCTATGTGCAAATACTTGAAGAGCAGTTGTCTACAATGGTTGATTGGTCTTATTATCAAGACAGTTCAGGCCTTAAAGAGGCAAATATATTTAAATTTCTTTATCAACTCAAAATGGCGGAAAGGCAGCCAAGCTTTAACATTTTAGAGTTTTTAAATAATTTTTCAAAAAAAGAAAGCGTTGAGGAGACAAGCTCTAACTCAAATGCCACCTCCTCAATTGAGCCATCAAGAGTTCAGCTTATGACAGTTCATGCCTCCAAGGGCTTACAATTTGGATATGTTTTGATGCCATTTTTGGGCTCAAAACCCCTGGCACCAAAGAAGTCAGGAGTCTTATTTGATAAATATTCAAAGGTTTTTAGCTTTGCCGTCTCTGGTATTATGGAGCTAGAACGTTTTGGATCACCACTTGAGGATATTGTTGTTGCCGAGCAAAAACAAAGAGAGTCGGAAGAGTTTTTAAGAGTTTTTTATGTGGCTTTAACTAGAGCAAAAAAACAAGTGATATTAAGTTGGTCAAAAGTGGAGTCCAATTCTTGGGCGCAACATTTACAAGAGTTATTTGTGTCTGATAAATCCACTCCTAATTATAACTACACAGTCCTTCAGCAGGTGCCTGAGGCGGTGCCACTTTCAGCTTCAGACGATCAAAATTATAAACCCTTAAAGAGTGCAGCTACTGTTACTGAAAAAAAGTTATCTCGTCGCTTCTCAGTCAGTGACGTCATAGCTTTAGAGAGTGAGATTCAAGCAAAACCCAGCTTTCAAGGCACTTGGGAGTCAAAGCTTGAGCCTGTGCTGTTTGGAATTGAGTTTCATGGTTGGCTTGAAAGCTATAAATACAACCCAGAAAAAACTTTAAATTCATTAAAAGATCATCATCCTAAAATTTATAAAGCTTTACAGCACCTTAATTCACAACAAGAAATTCCCTTTCATCAAATTTGCCAAAATGGTTTTGTGGAATGGGGATTTCAGATGCAAGTAGGTACTCATGTGGTCGAGGGTCAGGTGGATTTATGGGGAGTTGTGGATGACACACTTTGGGTGGTGGATTACAAAACGGGGAGTTCTAAGAGTTATCAGAAGTCTTTAAGGCAATTAAAAGTATATGCTCTGGCTATTTATAAACATTTAAGGCCTAGAAAAATAAAGTTAGCTGCAGCATATCCTTTTGAAGAAAAGCTTTTTATAGAAGAGTTTGATAATCCTGATGAACTGGAGCAGCAGCTTATTAGCTTGTTAGATCAGAGCGCATCAGAATAAATTCTTTTAAAGCTTGAGTTTGTTCGGGGGTGTTTTCAATAAACTCAAGGCCAACAATGTTGTTTTCTTGTCTCGCAACTGACGCCATTAAAGAAAGCCCTTTAACGCTTTGGGTGCCTAAGCATTGTATATGAACAGTTTCGCCTTTAATGAAAGAAACTGATGATTCGAGCTCAACACCCACGCCACCTAAGCTGATATTAAAAGTTTTTGCCTCTACAGGACTTGTTTCTGTATAAGGCTTTATAATTAAAATTTGATGATCCAGGTTAAACCTAGGGTGTTTTCTAGTATTCACATATTGGCTCACGTCAGCTCCAGCATTTTCTCATTGGCACAACATCATTTGTTTGGGCTTTTATTAAATATCGCCTTTCCGGCAGGTGAGGTCAAGACGAGTTTAGAATTCTGGGACTCAACTACAGACATAGGTATGTTAAATGTCATCATATAGCCATTGCTCCAGCGAGTATGATGCGGGTAAAGTTCTTGCAATAGATAATGAGCTTCATTGTGTGATTTTATTTCTCCCTCATACCTTTGTCCATCAACCTCAAGATAAACTTCCCATAAAGAGTTTGGGCGCTGAGGGTTACGTAAGTCGGGTTCAGGAGTGTAGAAACTTAAAAACACCTTTGATGTGTTTGAAAGCGTTTGAAACATTTCTTCACGCTTTTGCTGATATTTGATTTCATCCCATTGATGGTAATAGCGCATACGCTCAAGATTAGCGCTGTAAACTTCGGTGGTCAAAAAGGTCACAGAAACATCAAATTGATTATAAAAGCCTTTGTATTCTTTTTTGTTAAAAGTATTGTTTTTAATAAGATGCGAATATTCTGAAGGACTTAGCTTTGGTTTAAAGCCAAGACTGTTTTTTTTCATACTTGTACAGGCAACAGAGGACAATACAAAAAATAAAGCCATTACAAGTTTTAAGTGCATTATATATCCTTACTTAATCTGGTTTAAAAAACTCACTAAATCATCAAAACAGGTTTGTTTTTCTAAATCATTAAATATCTCATGCAGAGAGTTCGGATAAATGATTATTTTTTTATTTGAAACTGTTAAAGACTCATAAAAACTTTTTGCAGCATCAGTGTTTACAATTGAATCTAGACCTGAGGCCTGGATAAGAATTGGAATTTGAATCTCTTTAGCATACTGGGGGATTTGATCAAAAGCCTGCAACATGCCCTTATAAAGTCTAGGTGATATTTTATTATGTCTTAAAGGGTCTTTTGGGTAAAAGGCCAGAAGCTCGGGGTCTCTGTGTAAGTCTGTATCATTGATTTCGTTACCCATGGTCACTCTTGGTAGCCAGTCGTTTGCAAAGTCCGCCATTTTAGATTTTAATTCACTGACTTTTACATTCACCCCTAGAGCTGGTGAACTTAAAACAACAGCTTTAAATCCTTGTGAACCAAAGGCCACGAGGTATTTTAAACTTATGAGTCCCCCCATGGAGTGACCAAAAAGCACTAGGTTTTTATGTGAATACTTAGTTTTAATGTGGTCAGTAAGACTTTTTAAGTCTTTTTCAAACTCATTGAAGGAGTCCACGTAACCTCGTTGTCCTTCACTGCGTCCATGGCCTCTTAAGTCCCAGCCAATAACGTTCCAACCCTTTGAATTGAGTTCGTGTGCAAAGTTGTTGTAGCTTTCAGAGTGCTCACCTAATCCGTGGGTGACAATTATTAACCCGTGGGGCTCATCCACAAACCAACCTTGATAGAATAATTCT
Source organism: Bdellovibrionales bacterium (assembly GCA_022450595.1). Lineage (GTDB taxonomy): Bacteria > Bdellovibrionota > Bdellovibrionia > Bdellovibrionales > UBA1609 > JAKUPT01. The sequence goes on along the minus strand of JAKUPT010000003.1, from coordinate 53,895 downwards.
GTACCATCATAACCATTAATATGGCTTTCAAATCTTTGACTCATATGCAATTTATATTATGCTATTATATGTAGCTGGGCAATGACTAATAGTAGAGGACTACCATGCGATTTATTGTATTTTTAATTTTTATCTTATCTACGTCCAGTATATGGGCACAACAAAACAATAGTGGTGAGTCTGGATGGCAAATTGGTGCTCAAATTGGAAGATTATTACCCAATAAAGTAGATGGCGCTTCAGAGATATTGCCTTTATGGGGAGCAAGAATTGGTTATGACTTTGGTACAAATTTTATACTTGAGGCCGGCAATGCTTCAGGTGATGAAGAGGGTGTCACTTGGAATAATTTTTATTTAAGTTTTAGGACCAATATGGATATTCAAGATCTGACAGGCACAGTTTACCTGGGCTTTGATGGCACAAAGTATACCGGGACGGATGGAGAGAGCCACTTTGTTGGAGGCAATCATGTCGGAGGTGGTCTTTTGGCGGATCTTGGAAAGTATGTACAACTTCGTTTAGATATGAAGTTTAATATCAAACCTGCCACATCTTTATATATAGCCGGAGGGCTACAGTTTCACTTTTAATTTATCGCATGGAACTTTCTAAAGTGATGATGCTATCTTCAGCCGTTGATGGGTTGGGAGATGGAAAATCAATATTATAATGAATCCCTCTAGACTCTTTGCGCTTTAAGGCACACTTAATGGTAAGATCAGCAATCAGTGCAATATTTCTTAACTCCACAATGTCTGCATGGGTTTTAAAGTTAGAGTAATAATCTACAATTTCTTTTTTGATGATTTCAATCCGGTGGTGGGCTCTTTCCAGGCGTCTGTTTGAGCGAACAATTCCCACATAGTTCCACATAAGTCTTCGTATCTCGTCCCACATATGAGACACAACAATCAATTCATCGGCAATATTTTTTTTGTGCAAGTGCCATTCAGGGATAGACCCATCCACAAACTTCATGTCTTGATAGTGTTTTTTTATCCACTCAGCCGCATTGTGGGAAAACACAAGACATTCCAACAATGAGTTTGAAGCTAAGCGGTTGGCACCATGCAAGCCAGTACAAGCCGTTTCTCCCACAGCAAAGAGGCCCTCCACATCGGTTCTGCCATTCATATCTGTCATCACTCCTCCACACATGTAGTGAGCGGCAGGAACAACCGGTATAGGCTGTTGGGTGATATCAATATTAAATTCTAAACATTTTTTGTAAATATTTGGAAAGCGCGATTTCAAGAAATCAGAATCTTTTTGGCTAATATCTAAGTACACACAGTCTATACCGTGTTTTTTCATCTCTGCATCAATAGACCTGGCCACAATATCCCTTGGCGCAAGACTGCCCAGTTTGTGGTACTTTTTCATAAAAGCTTCGCCTTTATGATTAATAAGTTCTCCACCTTCACCACGAATGGCTTCTGTAATTAAAAAGTTTCGAGTGTGTGGGTGATATAGGCAGGTCGGGTGAAATTGCATAAACTCAAGGTTAGCTACACGGGCTCCGGCGCGAAAAGCCATAGCAATTCCGTCACCGGTAGCGCCTTCCCAGTTTGAGGTATAAAGATACACCTTACCAGCTCCGCCAGAGGCCAAAATGGTAGACTTGGCTTTAATAGCACAGATTTTCCCAGTGTTTTTTTCTAGTAAATAGGCACCAACCACTTTGTAAGGAGAAAAACTGTAAGGAGCCACTTGTCTTGAGGTCACCAGATCAATGGCTAAGTGACCATCCATAAAATCAATATTTTTGTTTTCAAGCACTCGATTTAAAATAGCTTGGTGCATATCGCGGCCAGTGTGGTCGCCTATATGTAATATTCGCCTTTGAGAATGTCCTCCCTCACGAGTGAGTGAAAACTGCTGACCGGTTTTATCTGAAATATCAAATTTAATTCCCCACTCAACCAGATCTTTAATTCGTTCTGGCCCTTGGGAAACCACTTGCTCCACCACATCTTTATGGCAAAGCCCAGCACCCGCTGTGAGGGTGTCATCCACATGCTTTTCAAAGTCATCTTCATCAGACATGACAGCGGCAATTCCGCCTTGAGCCATAGCACTATTTGTAGCGCTAATTTGATCTTTGGTGACTATACAGACTCGCCCCAGTTCAGCTACTTTCAGCGCGAGACTTAAACCGGCCAAGCCCGAGCCGATAATTAAGAAGTCATATTGGTAATTTTTTGTTGTCATAACCTATCCTATGCACACAATTTAGACAGACATAAGAACTAATCAAGCAATTTTTTTGAAATATGAAGTCTAATGGTATTTGTTTCAGAATCTGGTCGTGACGTATCAGGCCACGGACCAGCCAACGGTTGCCATAAACCCTCTAAAAACCTAAAATCACTGCAAATACTATAAAGTAGGGTCCTACATGAGAGCAAAGTACGTTTCTATCGCCATATCCGTTGTAGCCATATCGATTGTTGCCATTAGCTATCACTTACAACTTAAAGAGCTATTTATTTCTCAATCACAAGATATGCTAAAGTCGGAGCTGTCTATTCAAGCTGAGCTTGCGGCAGACAAAATCAACTACAATCTGGCTAATCTACAAAAACAATTTATTGAAATTGGGCAAACAGAAGGCTACGAAAGAATGACTAAGCCTCAAGGCGATGAAAAGGCTATGAGCAGTCAACTTATTGATAGTCCTTTTTTAGGTATGGCTTTATTAACACCAGACCCAACCTGGACACCAATGTGGGTGTCTTTGAATTCTGAAATTCATGATAAATGGTCTAAGATTTTTTTAACTCAAGTTTGGGGACAGCTTCCATACTCTAGGCTCGATGATGTGAGTAGTTTTTGGTACAAAGTTCCCAATAAAGACTCGGGCTTTTCTTGGGCCTTAATACAAAAAGTAAAAATTCCAACAACTGAGTTGCCTGAAAAAGGTGATGATAATCAGGCAAAGCCTGCTATTTTAGTGGGGTTTTTGCCAGAAGCTATACTTGCTGAAATGTCTTCATCAATACAAGACACATCAAACGAGGTTTACGTTGTAGATAATTATAATCAAACTCTCTATCATTCTGATCTTAATTATCTCGGTGAAAGTTTACCGCAATATAAAGAGTTAGAGAATGCAAGTGCTACATTACAAGAGTTTACCAACACTGAGGGGATGGCTTATATAGGCACTAAGAGGCCTTTAGCTAATACAAATTTATTTTTATACTACGGTGTTCCTGCGCCAACACCTTTGGTGTTTTCAAATAAAACTTTATCTTTACATATATTTATTTGGGCTTTGGTGGTTTTAGCAGTTGTTGCCTTTTTTATATTTTTTCAAAATCAGTCTGAAAAATGGGTTACTGATGTTAAAAAGTTGTTTAAAAAATGGAACGCGAATAAAAACCTACAAGCTGAGGCAAAAGAATTCTCTCAGCTTGGTGTTTTAGAGCCGGATGTAAAGCAACTAAAGCATTGGATTCAAGAGCAACACCAAGATTTACAAACTGAAAACTATGGGCTGCAACAAGAACTAAAAAACTTAAAAGAAACATCTAGTGTTCAAGATCAAAATTTACTGCAAAGTCTTAAGCGTCCTATTATGCTCAGTCTTGGCTCTTTACAGGTTTTAAAGCAAAAAAATAAAGCCTTTGCTCAAACTGAAGAGTTTTTACAAGTAGAACAAACTTTAAGGTCATTAAAAGAGCGTGTAGACATGTCAGTGAATTCAGAAAGTACAAGCTCTGAGTTTTTTCTTTCTGAAGTGCTTTCTGAGTGTATACAAACTCAAAAAGATCTTATTGATCGTTTAGGGGTTCAGCTTGAACCACATATTTCAGAGAGATTAAGCCTCACAGATGTGAAGTCCAGATGGATGGCTGTTTTAAGTCAAATTTTACTAGAATTATATGATTGGGTTGAACTTTCCACGAATAAAAAAATTCAGATTAATTTTTTGGTGGAAGGCGATCAGCCAGCTCTAGTTTTTAAACTCTCGGGTTGCAGTTTGAACCCTGTAGATATTCAAAGCATTAATGAGTCAGATTTTTCAAATATGAACAACCCTACATGGAAGCTTATCGGTCAGTCTTTAATGCGTATGAATTTGGGTTTTAACATTAATATGCAAGCTGAGATTACAGAATTAAAACTGTTAATACCTAATCACAAAGTTGCAAACTTTGCCTTGGCTGAAAAACTGCAAAATGTTGAGACCTCAGTTATGGAGGCAAGTCATAAGGCAGAGCCATCGAATGAGCCTAAGCCCCCTAAAGCTCCAGAGCCAGAGAGCGCTAAAACTGATATTTATGAGATCACTGAAGAGGATATTGATCTAGATAGCTTTAAAGTTATACCCACACAAACCAATAAACAGCCAATCAAAGCTCAGCAGCCAGGTGAGCATGACAGTTTTGTGAGTGGAACTGAGATTGGGCAGGCTCCACTTTTTTCTGATGAAGAGATGCAAGAAATAAGAAAGCAAATTGAGGAGGCTAAGAAAGGTAAATCTTAGTAGTAAGCAAATGGATCAAAATCTATTACAAAAAAGAATAGGTGAAATCTCTAGTTCAACAAGCCTAGAATCTATTGTTGAACACTATTTAAACTGGAATGGTCATTTAGAGGGCGTTCTGGGGGTAGCTTATTTTAAATATTTAGCTCCACATAAAACTTTGATTTTATCTCAATCTATAGGTTTAGATGTTAAAAAAAATATTCATTTAGGTATCGATTTAAAGGCAGAAGAGGGGGAGTTTTTTTCTGCTTCTAGCTTAAAAACACCGGAAAACATTGCATCATTAAACGCCCTTATTCAAAAAGTTTTTAAAGTTGAAAATTATCAATTTATTCCTTTGATTCAAGGCAACCAAGTTGTTGGTATATTTTGTTTTATTGGTGTCCCTCCTGATCAAGAACCAGAGTTTAAACTCTACTGGTCGATTTTAAATTTAGCCGTTGAAAACCACTTGTTAAAAAAACGACTCTATGAAGTAAATATATTTGATGATGATATTGATGTTTTAAATCGGCAGTACTTTGTTCAAAGAATGAGCGAAGAGATTTCCAGAAGCCGTAGATTAAAGCTTCCGATGTCTTTGCTTATTCTTAAAGTGGATCAGTCCGACGAGCTTTTTAAAGACAAGGATGATTACGATAAAAAACTTTTTATGAAACTCTTAGCAAAATCTGTTATGGACAACTCTAGAAAAACAGATGTGGTGGGTCGCGTGGGTGAATATGAGCTGTCGCTTATTTTACCACACACTTCCAAAAAGGGTGCATGTATAAAAGCAGAAAGGCTTCGTCAAATTATTGAAAATTTAGATTTTTCACAATCTATTAAAAATTTGAATTTGGTAACCGTAAGTGTTGGAGTGAGTGAGTACCCAAGTCTTTGTAGCGATGTGAATGAGCTATTTGATAGTGCTGATAGCGCTTTATATGATATTTATAAATCCACAGGGAATAAAGTATGCTTGGCTACCGCCGGTAATAATCATATACCCGACTTTATACACGAAAGCTAAATATGAGAGAATCTGAACTCGTTGTTGATCTAAATGCCTTAAGGCATAACTATCAATTTTTAAAATCATTGTTATACAAAGATGCTTTTTATTGTCCTATGGTGAAAGCTGATGCCTATGGTATGGGAGCTAATGCCGTTGTAAAGTGTCTTTACCAAAAAGAACAGTGTCATAGTTTTGGTGTGGCTTTGATCAAAGAGGGAATCTCTCTTCGAAATCATGTTGCAGGTGATTTTCAAATATTAGTATTTAGTAATTTTAAGTCCGGTGATTTAGCACTTTACGAAAAGTACAACCTCACACCAGTTGTTTCTTGCTTTGAGGAGTTAAAGTTTTTAAAAAAATATAATTGGTCTCTACCTTTTCATATAAAATACAACTTAGGCATTAATAGGTTAAGCTCTCTAAAACCATCAGACACAGAAGCTATTATTGAAATACTCAAAAACTCTCCAAAGCTAAACCTAGAGTCTGTTTGCTCTCATATGTCTCATGCTGAATATGCATTATCAGAAAATTCTAATAATTATGATAGAGCTATTGAAAATTTTGGGACTATCAAAAAGCTATGGTCTTCCTATAATAAAAACATTTTTTTTCATCTTTTCAATTCTGCAGGATTGATTGGCGAATCACAGAAACAGTCCCCACTAAAAGTTGGCGCTCGAGTGGGACTCTCGCTTTATGGAGTGGCTCCTGATTTTATAAATTCAAAACTGACTCAGTTTGCAGAGGAAAATTTAAAACCAGTGTTCCAGTGTCGATCTAAAATAATTCGTACTCATCATTTACAAAAAAATGAGGGCACTTCTTACGGCTGGAGCTGGGTGGCAGAACGTGAGTCTCGAATTGGTGTGATTCCTTTAGGTTATGCTGATGGATTAAAAAGATCTTTGTCGAATAAATACTCGGTTTGGATTAATGATGTTGAGGTGCCGCTTGTGGGCACTATATGTATGGACTATTGTATGGTTGATTTGACAGAGCTCAGTCAAAAGGAGGGTATTGGTTCCGATGTGTTGTTTTTTAGCCCAGATAAGCTGAAAATTTTATCTATAAAGAAGATGGCTAAGGCAAGCCATTCCATTCCCTACGAAATCATGACAGGATGGGGTGGTCGCTTGCAAAGAACATATATTGGAGAAACATGATCAGTTGGTGGTTATCAAAAAGACACCATTTAAACTCTTCTATCAATTCCTTTTTTGAACAGATTGTTCAAAATCTTTCTTCATTTTTTTTTGAAGCAGGAAGAACTGTTTTATTTTTTTCTCAATCCATTAAATTATTATTTACTAAACCTTCAAGGTTCAAAGACCTACTTATTCATATGGAGTTTGTTGGCAACCAATCGGTATTAATTATTTTATTAACTGGGGCTTTTACAGGCCTTGCATTGTCTTATCAAATTTACATCGGCTTTAATTTAGTCAATGCCACTAACTTAGTAGGACCCACTGTGGCCTTAGGTATTTTTAAAGAATTGGCCCCAGTGCTTACAGGTTTAATTGTGGCTGCTCGAGCCGGTGGTGCTATGGCCGCACAACTTGGAACAATGAGAGTGAGTGAGCAAATAGATGCCTTAGAGGTGATGGGTGTCAATCCTTTGCAGTACTTAGTCGCTCCAAGGCTCATGGCTGCTATTTTAACAATGCCACTTTTATGTGGTGTGTTCGATGCTGTTGCTATTTATAGTGCTGAGCTTTTGTGTGTGAACCTTTTAGGTTTAGATAGTGCGATTTTCTGGAACAAAATCCAAATGTGGACGGATACGGATGCTATTAATGAAGGGCTGATAAAGGCAGGAATATTTGGTATGACTTTTTCAGCTATTTGCACCAAAACGGGTTTTTACACAAAAGGTGGAGCAAAAGGAGTTGGGGATGCTACAAATAAGGGTGTTGTTTATAGTATGGTTATGATTATTGTTCTTAACTTTTTTACATCCAATCTAATAAGACTCTATCACTCAATTATGGAGTCGTTATGAGTCAAGAAATTGCAATAGATATTAAAGATTTAAAAAAGTCTTTTGATGGTGGAAAAACTTTTATTCTAAAAGGTATGAATCTAAAAATTCCTAAGGGAAAAATTACCGTTATTATTGGTTTTTCTGGAACTGGTAAAAGTGTGCTAATGAAACATATTTTAGGCCTTCATCAGCCAACTTCGGGATCTATAAAAGTTTTTGGGCGTCAATTAAGCGATATGAGTAATGAAGAAATTATTAAATTAAGAATTAAAATGGGTGTTTTGTTTCAACACGCAGCTTTATTTGATGATATGACAGCGCTAGAGAATGCTGCATTTCCATTAAAAGAGCACAGAAGAGAGTTAAAAAAGGAACAAAGAGAAGAGATAGCACGTCATAAGCTTAAAATCTCTGGACTGGACGAAATTCATTATCATAAACTGCCGGCGGAATTAAGTGGTGGAATGCGCAAACGTGTAGGGCTTGCAAGAGCTTTGGCCCTTGACCCTGAAGTTTTGCTTTATGATGAGCCAACAACGGGTTTGGACCCAATTTTAACAGAGATGGTGGATGATTTAATGTACTCCACACATAGGTCTCATAAGGGGACAACCTCAGTGGTGATCTCGCATGATTTGCACGCAGCCTTTAGACTGGGTGATCATATAGTGATGCTTGACAAAGGTTTAGTGAAAATGGAAGGGACTCCAGAGGATTTTATAAATACCGATAATGAATTTGTGAGAAGATTTGTGAATAAAGGAATCAGGCGGAAAGAATGATTAATACACCGGAATTTAAAGTTGGGCTGCTTGTTGTGCTGCTAACCACAGTGATTGGTGGGCTGACTTTAAAAGTTCAAGATGGTCCGGGTCTATTTGACTCTACCAAGGAGTACACCTTCACACTTGATGATGCGAGTGGGTTGATTCCTAAGTCAGCTGTGAAGATGGCCGGTATTCGAGTGGGTCATATTGAAAGCATTGAGCTTATAGATGGTAAAGCACATTTAACAATTTTCGTTAATGGTGAAAAAGTAAAACTAACAAAAAGTTCAGAAGTTGAAGTTCGCACTGATGGAATTTTAGGTGATAAGCACATTGAGCTTAACCAAGGAGAATACACTGACGCTGAACTTCCCGATGGAAGTGAAATCACTAATGTGGCCTCCACAGGCTCTTTAGATAAAGTGGTTGAGCAAATCAGCGGTGTAGCTAACTCATTATCAAGTCTTGCTGAAACATTGCAAAAAGCTGTTGAAGGCAATGGTGATGATAATTCCGTGATTGGACGCATTGTTAAAAATTTAGAAACGGTAACAAGTGATTTAGCTGATGTAACTAATGGTAACAAAGCCAAAGTTAACGACATTGTTGATCGTGTGGCTGCAGTTACTCAAACTTTAGATGAGTTAATAAACGACGAATCCAGACAGGGTTTTAAATCTGCCTGGGGAGATGCGGTCAGTAGCTTAAACCGAATAGATAGCAGTTTAAGAAATATTGAAGAAGCCACCTATAAAATTAATAATGGTCAAGGTACTATTGGTCGTTTAATTAATGAAGACGAAACCCTAGATAAAGTTAATTTGGCCATTGATAATGTGAATGAATTTTTAGGTGGTGCAGAAAAACTAGAAACCAGCTTTGATTTTCATTCTGAGTATTTGTCAGGACCGGGGTTAACAAAATCTTATTTGGGAGTTAAAATTCAACCAGGGCTTGATCGTTTTTATGAAATCTCCATTGTAGATGATCCAAGGGGAGTAACTTCGGTCACTAATACTAAAATCACTACTGGCGGCTCCACCACAGAGACCGACGAGGTGAAAACATTTAAAAATGAAATTAAAATTTCAGCTCTGTTTGCAAAAAACTTTTATAATTTTACAGTAAAAGCCGGCTTGATGGAAAGTACTGGTGGTGCGGGTTTGTACTATAATATGCTCGGTAATCGATTAAACCTTGCAGTAGAGTTTTTTGGCTTTGATGATTTGAATGTAAAATCCTATGTGAAGTATGAGTTTTATAAAGGCTTTTATGTTGTTGGTGGTGGCGATAATTTAGTGAATTCCGATATGGTCAGCTCTTTTGTGGGAGCGGGTATTTTTATCACTAACGATGATTTAAAACTTTTTGCTTCAAAGGTTTCTTTTTAATGAATACAAAATTTAAAAATGCATTAGTGAGTGTCAGTGATAAAACTGGCCTGGTTGAATTTTTAAAACCTCTACAGCAGCAGGGGCTGCGAATAGTCTCAACTGGTGGCACAGCTAAACATCTTAAAGAAAATGGTTTAAAAGTTATTGATGTGAGTGAGCAAACTGGTTTTGAGGAAGTGATGGATGGAAGAGTTAAAACCTTGCACCCAAATATCCATATGGCCATTCTTGCAAGGGTTAATAACGATCAAGACTTAGCGACTTTGGCAAGCTATGAGCTTGAGCCCTTTGATCTTATTGTTGGAAACCTTTATCCATTTGAACAGGCTTTGCGAAATAGTGAAAAAGACTTAACCGAGTACATTGATATAGGTGGCCCAAGCTTTCTTCGAGCAGCGGCTAAAAACTATCAATCTATTACAACTCTTTGTGATCCAGGGGATTATAACAGGGTTTTAAATTTGGAAAGCCTAGATGAATCTTTTCGTCAAAAAATGGCAGCTAAAGTATTTCGTCATGTCTCAAGCTACGATGCTCTTATAGCTTCTACACTTGATACTGCAGACTTGAATGAAGATCAGCTTTGTATAGCTGCAGAACATTTTAAAACCTTGCGCTATGGTGAAAACCCACAACAGCAAGCTAATTGGTATCGTGACAGAGCAAGTATAGAAGGAATACACTCAGCATCTATTCTTCAAGGTAAAGAGCTTTCATATAATAATATTCTTGATCTAGATGCTGCTATATCAACACTATCACTGTTTGAGCAACAAACCACAGCTGTGGCTGTTAAACATCTCAACCCTTGCGGTGTGGGCTCAGACTCTGATCCTGATCAAGCACTTGAAAAGTGTTTAAGTGCAGATCCTAAAAGTGTTTTTGGTGGCATTATTGCTCTAAATTTTCCGGTTTCTAAAAAACACGCAGAGAGGCTTTCTCAGCTTTTTGTTGAATGCATTATTGCCCCTGAAATATCTAAAGAGGCTCAGGCTGTTTTTTCTAAAAAACCAAATGTTAGAGTGATGAACTGGCCAGGAATCAATCAGGTTCAACTTAATAGTGCTAAGATCAGAACTGTTATTGGGGGGTATTTAAAACAAACAGCAGACTTAGGGCCTTACCATTGGAATGACCAGTGGAATGTTCTAGGAGATAAGCCCTCAGATGCAGTAAAGCAAGATTTGTTAACAGCTTGGAGAATTGTAAGTAGCTTAAAAAGCAACGCAATATCCATTGTTAAATCAGGCCAAAGTCTAGGCTTAGGAATGGGGCAAGTAAATCGTGTTGATGCTGTGGCTCAAGCCATCGATAGAATGAAGCACTTCCACCCCAAAGTCCAAAGTCCAGTGCTTGCCAGTGATGCCTTTTTTCCTTTTGCGGATTCTATAGAACCTATAGCTGAAGCGGGTATTAAGTGGGTGATTCAACCAGGGGGCTCTATTAGAGATAAAGAGGTTATTTCTATGGCTAACGACCTTGGTGTTAATCTTATCTTAACAGGCCAAAGACATTTTCAACATTAGTCATACAGTGCTATTATATAAGCCGTGTACACTTTTTAAAAATCATTTAGGAGCTTCAGCTTGGGATCTCAGCGTAATGATGAAATATGGCTTATTCGTAGCAATGGGCATATTTTAGGACCATTTACACAAAAAAAAGTAGAAGAGCTTTTAAGAGAGCGCGAGATCATGGTGTTGGATGAAGCCTGCAGACCATTTAAAATCTGGCGTCCCATTAATGAGCTTGCTCAGTTTGCTAAAATTGTAGAGGAAGTTCGCATTCAATCTTTGGATAGCTCTACAGACACCGACACCTCAACAACTACTAATGCCATAGATGACTCTATGACATTGAGTGTGACGGAAAACATTGATCAAGACTTTAACTCTGATTTGACTGAAGAGATAAATGTTCAAAACAATAATCAAGAAATCGTTTATAACGATATTGTTGAAGAAAAAAGCGCTAAAACAAATTCATCAAAGGCCAACAAAGCTCCACGCTTTGCCTCAGAATACAGTTCTGAAGTTCAAGGTGAGGGGAAACGCACCAGTTTTATTATGTGGGGGGCGGTGGCCATATTGTTAGTTAGTTTTATTGGCTTTTATTCATATAAAACTTTTTTAAAATCACCAATTGTTAAAAGCCAAGCTGGAAAGGCTGCCATTGAAAAAGGCTTAGCGGCTTTTGATGTTGGGGATTATGAACAGGCACTAACATATTTTAAAAAGGCTTATGAATCTAATCCAGAAAATAAAGACATTTATATTTATTATGGAGCTTTATTAATTCAGGTAGAAAGACAGACTTTTGCTGGTAGAAGCATTTTGCAAAAAGTTATTACTAATAATCTAGAGCATCAAAAACTAGCTCATACGGGAATTGGATTATCTTACTTAATTGAAAATGACACAAGAAAAGCACGCGAAGAATTTAATAAAGCATTAAGCATGGACAGCAGCTACTTGCCGGCTGTAATAAATTTGGGTGTTTCAAAATTTCAAGAAAATAACATTGATGCTGCCATTGCTGATTTTAAAAGAGCCCTATCAATAGAGTCTAATAACCCTATTGCATCGCTTTTATTAGCTAGATCTTATGCCAAAAAGTGGTCGGATGATAAAACTCCAGAATTGCTTGAAAGTGCTTTACAGCACGTTGATTATAGCTCTGATTCACAAATTAACTACTCATTAGAGGCTCAGGTTGTTGAAGCATATATACATTCATTGGGCTATAAATTTTCAAAGGCCACAGAGAGTATTAAAAAAGCTATAGATATGGATCTTGATATGACAGAAGATCATAGACAAAATATTTTTATCGACCAAAGATTTTTGAGCTGGTCCTCTCTAGAGTTTTGGTGTCAAGCCATAGTAAGCCAGGTTGATGATACAGAAGAGGTAAAAACCTTTGAATCTATATGTCACTATAAAAACTCGCAGTTAAATAAAGCAAAAGCTTTAGCTGAAAATGCAGTAAACCAGAATCCAACTCATCCTGCGATTTTATCTTATTATTCAAAAATCTTAAAAGAGCTAAAAATGAACCTAGACGCCTCAACAACTTTGTCAGCAGCCTTAAGGCAGAATAGCGAGAGGCAATATATTATACCTCATATAATGCAAGGGCGGTTTTGTCTTGAGTCAAAAGACTATGATTGTGCGGTAGAACAATTTCAAAAGGCCTTAGATATTAATGCCAACAACCTTGGTGCCTTAGCGGGTATGGCCGAGGTCTTATTTTATAAAAATGAAAAAGTCTCTGCCAAAGAGTATTATAATAAAGCCAATAAAATTTCATCACAGTACAAGCCGTTGTTAAAACTTAAAAAAAAGATGAATTAATATGCTAAAAATATTTCTCACAATTTTGATTTTACAGTTGAATCTGGCATTCGCTAGTGAGAACAAATCCCAAGATAAATTTATTGATGGAAAAATTATTGATTCAGAAAAAGGAATTAAGATTCCCAAATCACTAATGAATGAAATTCATGATCTGTATTACCAGCAAATGCTCAGTTATGACCCCGTTAGAACAGAAGCGTCCACTAAGCAAGAAGTTGTAAAGCAATTAAAGCGCAAGTTTTTAGAAGTAAAGGCCTATCTTTTTGATGATGTTCAAGGGCAGCTGATATCTTCAACCAGGCTTGTTATGCCCAGGGGGGGAGGGGTTGTGGATTTAAAGCAAGTTCTTCCACAAATTGAAAAGCTTTGGTTTCGGTTAAAAATTGAGCTTTCATTAAAAGACACAGATGAAAAGATTATTTCTTCAAAACACTTTAAAGTATTTTTTGTGAGTAATCAGAAAAAAAGAAATGTAGATTATAAAGAGTATGGAATGGGTTGTAATAAGTATGTTGATATTACATCTTATTTTAAACAAATTATTGCAAATAAGGGGATGGTTTTACCTTTTGCAGACCAAAAATACATATCTGTAGCTGGGGGAGCCTTTATTTTTGCTTATACACAGGCAGAAAACTTATATTTAGGTAGTTTAGGTGTTTACGATTCACGCTATGCTGATTTACAATGTGATCTGCTGAAGTTTTAAAGGTGAATTATGAACAAAGTCTTTGTTAATCAATTAAAAGAAAAAGACACTTTCTCAACACCATTTATGTTGAGTCAGTTGTCCAGGAATCATGATAAAAACGGCAAAGCTTTTTTGTCTTTATCAATCTCTGACAAGTCTGGAAGCTTAAATGCTATGATGTGGGATAATGTGGAAACGGTTTCTTCTAGCTTTGAAGTGGGAGACGTTGTTTTCATTAAAGGCCATATACAAAACTATCAAAATAAACTACAAGCCGTTATTCATAACATCAAAGAGATCTCGAAAGACAGTATTGATATGCAAGACTATATTAAGTCTTCTGCAAGCTCAACAGAAGTCATGTTTGCAGAACTGCAAGATATTGTTGCGACACTCACAGATGACTACATCAAGCAGTTAATACAAAACACTTTAAACACCAAAGAGGTACAAAAGCGGCTTTTAAAATTTCCAGCGGCGAAGTCCATTCACCATGCTTATATTGGAGGCTTATTAGAGCATACACTTTCAATTTGTAAGATCATGGAGTTTATGGCTAAGCACTATCCCTTTGTAAAAAGAGATCTGTTAATATTTGGAGCTATTTACCACGATATTGGAAAGCTGTGGGAGCTGAGTATAGAAAAAGGTTTTCAGTACACAGACCGTGGACGCTTAGTAGGACATATGCAAATTGCCTGTGAAATGGTTGATGAGCAAGCGGCTTTAATACTTGGTTTTCCACAAGAGCTTAAAGACATACTTAAACACATTATTTTAAGTCACCATGGGCGTTTGGAGTATGGGTCACCTAAAAGACCAAAATTTATTGAGGCACAAATAGTTGCTATGATTGATGACCTAGATAGTAAAGTAAACTCTATGCAAGGGCTTTTACAGGAAGAGGTTGAGAGCAGTTGGACTCGCTACAACTCTCAGTTTGAGCGATATCTTTATACTGAAATTTATAAAAAACAAACTACCACCGAAGAGTAGGTTATGGCTTTATCTGTTGTAGCTACCCCCATCGGGAATCCACTTGATATTTCACTTCGTGCCATTGAGGCTATGAAGCAGGCGGACCTAATTATTGGTGAAGAGAGAAAAATAACAGCTTTAATTTTAAAGACTCATAAAATTGGGCAAAAAAAAATTGAACTATTAAATGAGCACAGTGATAGAGAAGATTTAGAATTTTTACTGTCACAATGCAAACAGTTAAATGTAGCCCTTGTTTCTGATTGTGGGACTCCTGCATTTTGTGACCCAGGCGCTGATTTAGTAAAAGCTTGTAGAAAACAAAATATTGAGGTGAAAACCATACCTGGTGCATCTAGTTTGATGGTTTTCTTATCTGGTTGTGGTTTAAAAGTGGATCAATTTTATTTCTTTGGTTTTATTCCAGGTAAACCAGATTTAAGAAAAAGCACTCTTCAGCAGTTAAAAAATATAAAAGTTCCAACTGTGATTATGGACACTCCTTATCGTCTTGAAAAATTGCTCAGTGAATTGGAGAACATTACTCCATCAACAACCTGTGTGTTAGGGTTGTCATTGACGATGCCTGAAGAGAAATTTTTATTTGGAACACCCAAAAAACTTATAAACCAAGTTAAAGTAAAAAAAGCTGAGTTTGTTTTAATGTTACTTCCCAAAAAAGGAAAAAAATGAGCCACTGGAAAGTTTTAGATTCAGAAGTTTTATTTAAAACCCCTTTTATGAAATTAAGGGCGGATCGATGTGAATTGCCCGATCAAAGAATTATGCCAAAATACTATGTTGTGGACTTTCCAGACTGGGTTCAAACGGCTGCAATAACTACTGACAACAAACTTGTTATGGTAAAGCAATATAGACATGCCGCTGGCGAATTCTTTTTGGAGCTTCCAGGGGGGAGCGTTGAACCTGGGGCTGAGGAGTCGATACAAGTGGCTGCTTTAAGAGAGTTAGAAGAAGAGACCGGCTACACCAGTGAAAACGTTGAGTATCTAGGGCATTTTTATCCAAACCCAGCTCTTCAAAGTAATAAAAATCATATTTTTTTGGCACATAGCTGTAAAAAATCCAGTGAGCTAAATTTAGATCCTTTCGAGGATCTTGAAGTGGAGCTTTGGGATATCGACTTAGTTTTTAAAGCCCTTGAAAAAGGTGAAATTAAGCACAGTTTAATGGCTGCTGGCTTAAACTTAGTTCGAGCAAAACTAGATTTAATCCGCTAAAAACGGAAATTCGGCTTTAAGAATCGGCATTTCATGCATGAGCTCTTCACGTCTTGAGTGGGTGCTTTCAAAAAAGACCACATTGACCTGTTTGAGCTCTTTGGCAATAAGATTAATATTTACAGGCTCGTTTTCAAAGGCCCATGTTTCGGGATGTTCTTTCGACAGCTGATCAATCATATCCAGCTTATACAGAGAATCACTCATTCCCTTTTTAGGCTTTAAAATAAGCTTATTATAGGTGTCTAAAGGAAGACCCCAGTGCTTTAAAACATTATGAGTACCTTCGCCCATGCGATGCTTGTCTCTGCCTGTTAAGTAGACAATTCGCGCGCCTTTTTTGTGCAGAGTTTTAATAAACTCAATTGCGCCAGGGTAGGGCTCATCGTGAAACAAGTAGGAATTGCTAAAAAAATGCTCAAACCAATAATCTCGAAGGCTTTCAAAAAACTCCAACGGAGCTTCAATTTTACTTCGAATCAGGGCCTCTTTAATGCCCCAATCTTGAGTGCGAACTTGTACTTGAGAGAGATTTTCAAGTAGTGTTTTCGGGAACTTAGACTTATAGCTTTTACTTTGTGCAAAATCTTGTAATATTTTTTGAGTTCTGGGGCTGACATTAAATACCGTAGAGTCCAGATCAAAAATGGCCACCAATTGGCCTTTTTCTTTATATTTTTCAGCATGAGATAAAATGGTGTTTAACACTGACATATATAAAAGGTATCAACAAGGCAGAAATGAGGCAATGCAGTAGTGTTTAAAAACCCGCGTCATAGCTGTTGTCCCATTCGAGTTTTTTCGATTTAAATTTGAAACACCGCAAGATTAATGATATCTCCGTAGCTAACTTTTCAAAATGGGAGGCTGTTTTGTTACGGTACTTGGGGTGTGTACTTAGTTTATGTCTTGCGGTAGCAGGTTGTACGCGCGAAAAAGCAGAAATTGGTAGTAAAGATAATCCTATTAAATTCTTTTTTGTTCCGTCGGTCGATGCAAGAGTATTGACGGAAAAGGCTAAAGAAGTTGAAGAGTACTTGGAAAAAAACACTGAATATGAATTCAAAATTCAGGTTCCAACAAGTTACATTGCGGTTGTTGAAGCCTTTGGAACAAAACGAGTCGACATCGCCTCCTTAAATACCTTTGGCTACATTTTAGCCTACCAAAAGTATGGAGCCGAGGCTCTTCTTACTGTTGAGCGATTTGGTCACAAAGATTACAAAGGTCAAATTATTGCTCGAGCAGACTCAGACATTAAAGAGCTTAAAGATATTGAGGGCAAAAAGTTTGCCTATGTAGACCCATCAAGCACTTCAGGATATTTACTCCCAGCCAAAATGCTTAAAGATAAAGAGATCGAGCCCAAAGAGCATATGTTTGCGCTCCGTCACGACAACGTAGTGACCATGGTCTATCAAAAGCAAGTGGATGCTGGGGCGACTTTTTATTCTCCGCCAGAAGAAGGCAAGGTTCAGGATGCCAGACGCTTGGTGAAAACTCAGTTTCCTGATGTTGAAGAAAAAATTAAGATTATTGCTCTGACAGATGCCATTCCAAATGATCCTATTGTCTTTCGTAAAGACTTACCTGAAAAAGTAAAAAAAGATGTCCAACAAGCTTTAATTAAATTTGTTAATACTGAAGAAGGCAAAAAACTTTTTCATGAACTATATGGTGTGACAAATTTAGTAGAAGCTACTGACTCTGTTTACGATGGGGTCCGAGACATTCTTTCTAAAATGGGTAAATCAGCAAGCGACTTAATGAACTAATCAATAGGATAAATATGAGTAAGACGATTCTTCAGGTTAAGGACCTAGAAAAAACCTACGAAAATGGAGTTAAGGCCCTTAAAGGGGTTAGTTTTGATGTTAAAGAGGGTGAGTTTTTAGTCATTATTGGGTTGTCTGGTTCTGGAAAGTCCACACTGCTTAGATGTATTAATAACCTTCATGAGCCTACTGGTGGCCAAATTCTTTTTAAAGATCGAAATATCACTCGATTAAATAAAAAGGACTCCAGAACGCTAAGAAGTGAGATTGGAATGATCTTTCAACATTTCAATCTAATTCCAAGATACTCAGTTTTAAAAAACGCTTTAACGGGAGCTCTTTACAGAACTCCAATTTTATCTAGTTTATTTGGCTTTTTTAGCCAAGAGGACAAAGATAAGGCTCTTAATTATTTAGACCTCGTAGGCATTAAAGAAAAAGCCCATGTTAGAGCAGATCAATTATCAGGCGGCCAACAGCAAAGGGTGTCTATTGCAAGAGCACTGACTCAAGGACCTCAAATTTTATTAGCTGATGAACCTGTGGCGAGTCTTGACCCAGCTACCTGCCACACCGTTATGGACTATCTCAAAAAAGTAAATCGTGAGCTTGGGCTTACAATTATTTGTAACCTTCATTTTTTAAGTTTGGTCAGGCAGTACGCAGATCGTGTGATTGCTTTAAAAGAGGGAAAGCTTGTTTATGAAGGCGACCCTAAAAATATTGATCAAAGTTGGTTTGAAGAAATTTATGGTGAATCCGCAAAAGAGGTACATGTAAACTAATGAAACAGGCAAAGACTTTAATCAGATGTATATTACTTGATGGCTTTATTTTTACTTTTCTTGCATTGGTGGCTTTGGTTGTATCTATTCAACCCACTGAAGAGACCATGCTTAAGATGGGTAATAATGTAATGATATTTTTCGGCCTATGGGCACTTGGTGGTGTTTTAGTTTTTATTTTACAAAAAGCTAAAATTAAAACTTTAGGAAATATTCTTTTTGACCCACCTCAAGCACTCACAGCTCAACCTGACAAACATTGGACTATGAGCTTTTGGGGCATTGAACTTATTGTTGCCTTTATTGTGGCTTTTATTACAGGACTAAATGTAGCTCATATCAGTATCTATGAATTGACCGATCAGGATGGCCTTGTTGGTGCCATGAAAGTTTTTGGAGCCTTATTTGATCCGAATTGGACCATTTTACCAAAAGCTATCTTGGCTGTAATTGAAACCATCTTTATAGCTTTTATGGCCACAGTGTTTGCCGTACCGGTTGCTTTTGTTTTAAGTTTTCTATGCGCCAAAAACATTATGGGAAGCAATCCTGTAAGTTTTGGTATCTACGCCACCCTTAGAACTATCTTAAACGTGACTCGCTCTATTGAACCACTAATTTGGGCTATTGTGTTCTCCGTTTGGGTAGGTATTGGTCCATTTGCTGGTATGCTGGCATTGCTACTTCATTCTGTAGCATCACTTGCTAAGAACTACTCTGAGCTTGTTGAGTGTGTTGAAGAAGGCCCTATTGAAGCCATTGTGGCCACGGGAGCTTCAAGCCTTCAAGTTGTTTGGTTTGCTGTGGTTCCTCAAATCATTTTACCATACACGGCCTTTACCATTTATAGATGGGATATCAACGTGCGTATGGCGACCATCATTGGTCTTGTCGGCGGTGGTGGTATTGGTACCATGATCATGCAATACCAAGGTCAAGCCATGTGGGAAGAAGTGGGCTGCCTCGTTTTCGTCATTGCCTTTGTGGTATGGGTGATGGACACGACCTCTGCTTACATCCGTGAAGCGATTAAATAATACTTTCTAAAATTCAGTTTATTATTAGGCCTCAGTTTTTACTGGGGCCTTTTTTATTTGTGGGTTCGTGGTAGGTTTTCTTTTTATTTCAGCTTTTTACAAAACAGTCTTATTCAAGACACGGCCTCCATGCCTCGCAGCTCGCGGTCCGTCCTGGACCGCTGAGGTCTTTCATAAGACTGTTTTGTAAAAAGCTGAAATAAAAAGAAAACTTAAAAATGCGATGATGGTGTCCTGGGAAAATTATTTTCAGATTGTAAAAGTCTATTTGTACAAACAATCGCAAATTGAAATTAAAAAATTGGTATCGATAAAAAAAATATATAAAACCCATTTACTTTAAAAAGTGAGAGCTTAATTTTCTAATAATTAATTGTTTCTAATGTTTAGTTTTCCTATCCATTCACAAATCACACCCATCTGGTTAGCAAGTGAATCTAGTTCAAAGATTTAAATATATATGTCTTTCTGGATCTCAGCGGTCCAGGACGGACCGCGAGCTGCGAGGCATGGAGGCCGTGTCCAGAAAGACATATATATTTAAATCTTTGAGCTAGATTCAAGGCCAGGACACAAGCACAAAGAACTTGTTCATAAGTTGGTCAAAAAATTTAACTTTAAAAAGTCCATGTAAAAGAGTTATACAAAAAAGACTAAAATCCCCCCGACAAATGTCTAAATAGCTTAATATTTCTCAATATTTAAAGTCGTTCATAAAAAAAGCCGAAGATGCCTTTGTAAACCGTTATTAAAAGGTTTTGAAAACTTAAAGGGGAAGCAAATGAGTCAAAAATTTTATGTCTCACATAATGGTGAACAATTAGGCCCCTACAGCTTTGAAGAGATTGTGTCTAAGGTCAATCAGGGCGCGTTAACCATTATGGACTATTTGTATGATGAGGCGAAACAAGACTGGGTGGGTTTTGTTGAGCATCAAGAGTTGTTACAACATATTAAAGAGGCAAAACCTAAAGCGCCTCCTAAGCAACAAGAGTCCAATGAACTTCATGAAACCTCGGCGCAAAATGTTGCTTTCCTGCAAGCTGAGAAAAAAGCCCGTGAAGTGACTAGCACTCAAGAAAACCAACAAAACATAATGGCCGAATGGTACATCCTTAAGGGTGAAAACAAATTTGGTCCGTTTGCATTTACTGATGTGATTAAAATGCTTCAGCAAAAACTTATATTTGAGTTTGATTATGTGTGGAAAAAGGGAATGAAGGCCTGGGTGCGTATCGCTGATATGACAGCCTTTCAATTTGAAAACATCAAAAAGCTTCAAGAAACCCTCATGCCAGAAATTCAAGAGATCTTTTTTAGAAGAAGACATAGACGTGTGAGATATGGAGCCACCATTTTAGTGCATGATAATCAATCTGTATGGAAGGGTAAAAGCGTTGAAATATCTCAAGGTGGTGCTGGGATTATTATGGATAATGCCATGATTGTTCCTGGGCAAAAACTGTATTTGCACTTTAAGCCTGGCGATGGAGTTCCTCCATTTAATGCCGTATGTGAAGTGGTCAGTAAAAAATATGATGAAAATGTGAAAGAAAAAAACTCTTCAGTTCTCTATGGAGTGAAGTTCACAAATATTAGTGAAGATGCTCAAGGGCGACTGAAAGAATATGCAGAAACTGGCGAGGACGCCGCATAATTTATGGTTTTAAAGAATATTATTAAGGGGGAAACACGGTGAGTAACTTAATTCAGATGATAATAGATAGCGGATTTGCAGGCTTTGCCATTATGACAATGGGAGTGATAGGACTTGCTCTAATTTTAGAAAGAGCAAAAGCCCTGTATTTTGATTACGCCATTAAAGCTGATGACTTTACTAATCAACTTAAAGGTTTGGTTATGAAAGATCAGGTCGAAGAGGCGATCACTTTTTGTTCAGCTAACAAGAAGGCACCACTTGCTCACGTCGTAAAAGGTGTTTTGGAGCGAGCCGACAGAGATGATGAAGGGATTTACACAGGACTGGACATTTCTTTATCAGAAGTAATTCCAAACCTCGGTAAACGTTTAGGCTATCTTGCGATGATTGCAAACGTTGCAACCCTTATAGGTCTTCTTGGTACTATCCTTGGTCTGATTGCAGCCTTTGAAGCGGTTGCTGTTGCAGATCCTGCACAAAAGAACACGATGTTATCACAAGGTATATCACTTGCGATGAACACAACAGCACTTGGACTGTCAGTGGCCATTCCAGTAATGATTAGTTATGCCTTTTTACATTCTAGACAAAACTATTTGATGGAAGAAATCTCTGAACACTCTTCAAAGGTTGTAGACCTGTTAACAACAAGACATTACCAGGCCTTTTCATCAAACAATGCGTTTCCACAAGATCTAGGCTTAGACAAAATGGAAGAGCCTAAAGAAGATGAACCACCTGCACCATCTAAAAAGATGGCATAGGAGTAGAGAGTATGAGTCGTCGTAAACGACAAATTCAAGATCATATGCAAGCAGACGGAGAGGCGTCTTTCGAACTAGACCTTTCTCCAATGCTTTCACTTATGGTGTGTCTGATTCCAATCATGTTACTTGCCACCGTGTTTTTAAAAGTAACAATTGTAGAAACAGACATTCCTCAAGTGGTTGAAAAAGCCATTGAGGAAGATCGTAAGAAAAAAGATCGCGACATTTTAATTAAAGTGGTGATGATGAAAGATACAGGCTTTCAGCTAAAGGTCACTATTGATGGGAAGTCTGCTAAAAATGTAACAATCCCCAAAAAACAAGAGCAGTGGGATCTAGATTCATTACATCAACAGTTGGTACAGGTGAAGCAACAGTTTCCTAAAATATTTAGATTAGATTTAACACCTGCTCCAGACATTAAATACGATGAAATCATAAAGGTTATTGATGAAGCTAGAAGCTTAAAATCAGATGATCCAAAAGTTTATTTAGAAAACGAAGAAAATAAAAAAGTAGCAATTGATGTCATGTTTCCAGATGTTGTTTTTGGAAATGTAATTGAAGGATAAAAAATGAGAAGAGCTGTTGAAAAAATGAAAAGAGACAATAAGAAGGCTGCATTTATTTTGCAACTTACAGCCATGGTGGACATGTTCACTATTATTATTGTGTTTTTATTAAAAAGCTATTCCACAAGTGCAGTGAATATTACACCCAATGAAGATTTAAAACTTCCGCAGTCGACATCTGTTAAAGATCCGGTTGAAGGCTTAAAGCTCATTGTTTCATTAGATGGTATCTATATTGATGATAAAAAAGTTGTTAGTTTAGAAGAGGGAAATATCAAAGCCTCCTCATTGGATGCCAACGACAGTGAATTTATCACTGAATTATTTAAAGAATTAGATAAGCACGCAGAGAAAAGTAAAAAAATTGAAGAAATAAATACAGAGTTTAAATTTAAAGGCGAAGTGGTCATGCAAGCTGACTCACGCTTAGACTACGGAGTTTTAAAAAAGGTAATGTACACATCTTCTATGGCTGGTTATTCAGCGATGAAGTTTGCGACAATATCAATGGAGTAAGGACAGTATGATGATAAGAAATGGGCTAATCAAAAATTTATTAATAATTACAGTCATAATAGTGTCTGTTAGCCCAGTTGTGTCTTTTGCCAATGATGATGTTTTAAACAAACTTAAGCTAAATTCCAAAAATCCAGAACAAAATGACGTAAACGCCCTAAAGGCTGAAATTTTAATTGGTAAAACTGAGAAAAAAGCGATTTCTCAGTTAGAAAAACTGATTAAAAAATATCGTGGTTCTTATATGGAGGCTGATTTATTGCTTCGATTAGCAGAGCTTTATATGAGGCGTGCTAAGTCTGCATTGTTTTTTGAAATTAATCGTCAGTCTGAAGATATGGTGTCTTTAATGCCAAAAAAAGTTACAAACCGATCTTCAAAGGCCTATGTTAAAAAAGCCATAAGTATTTATGATAAAATACAGGCTCGATTTCCTAACTTTGCATCAATGGACATGGTTTTATTTAATGAAGCCATGGCTTGCCAGCAAGTAGGTTATGATAAAAAGGCAGTTGGTCTATACTGGAAGCTTATTAATGGTCATAAAAACTCATTACTAGTTCCTGATGCCTATTTAGCAATTGGTGAGATAGATTTTAAAAACAAAAAATTTAAAAAAGCTTTGGCTAGATTTAATTCTATTAAAAAATATCCTAATTCTAGGGCTTATCCATATGCTTTATATAAAGCAGGTTGGTCATATTACAATTTACGAGACACTATGAGTGCCATGAAAGAGATGGAAAGTGTCGTTGACTATGGTGTAATGATTGAAGAACAAGGAATAGATGCAAGGCTTGATTTAAGAAAAGAAGCTTTGTCCGATATGGCCTTATTTTTTAGTGATATATTTGAAGCTAAACAAGCCTATAGTTATTTTAAGAAACAGGCCGGGAATTTGTCAGTTGAACCATATCTTATAAAGATTGGTCGAATTTATAATTCTCACAGCAAATATAAAGATGAAGAAACTGTTTTAAAAGATTTTATTAATAATTTAGGAAAATCAAAATCTATACCTGAGGTAAGAAATTCGCTGGTTTATAACTACGAAGCTTCAAGAGATAGAAAAAAGTCCGTTCAAGCTCTACAGGAGTTTGATTCCACATGTAAACCCGATAGTTCTTGGAGCAAAGCTCATCAAGCAGATAAAGAGACACTAGCCAGTTGTACAGAGCTTATTTCTGAAACCTCATTAAAACTTGCTTCAAAGTGGTTAAGAATGTGGAAGAAAAACCCCACATACCCGGTGTTTGCTGATAGCTCAGAAGCCGCTTTTAGAGTTTATTTATCCCGTCCATTAAATACTGATAATTACTTTAAATCCCGTTATGTCTATGCAGAGCTTTTATTTAATAGAAAAAAATATAGAAAAGCCAGTGAGCAATACCAGATTGTTATGAATGAAACTCTTGATAGTAAAAAAGTTAAAGATAAAAATATTCAATTTGTGCCTAAAAAATTCAAAAAAATGTCACATGATGCACATTATGCAGCGGC
Organism: Bdellovibrionales bacterium; assembly: GCA_022450595.1. Taxonomy (GTDB): domain Bacteria; phylum Bdellovibrionota; class Bdellovibrionia; order Bdellovibrionales; family UBA1609; genus JAKUPT01. Next base: position 29,374 of record JAKUPT010000003.1, on the reverse strand, counting down.
CGTTGGTTTAGAAAAAGACGTTGAAAAGTCAGGTGATAAAAAATGGTCTGAGACCGATGAAACACTTTTTAGAAAACTTGTAGCAAAGTACTTAGAGTTTCATCCCAAGGGTAAACATCATTTAGATTTAAAATATAAAGAGGGCTTAATTGCTTTTGAAAAAGCCAACTATGATTATGCTCAAAAGATATTTTACACATTAGGTGATAATTTTAATTCAAAAGACAAGGGTATAAAAGCTCAGGACTTGTATCTTGATATTCTAAATAAAGACAAAAAGTTTGAAGATATCAAAAAGTACACACAGAAATTGATGGCAAAAACCAATAATAAAAAAAGAATAGCTAAGCTTAAATCTCTGTACGAACAGTCCTATTTTCTTCAAGTTCAAAACTTAGAAGAGAAAAAAGAATTCGACAAAGCTATTGCTGGATATCAAAAGTTTGCTAAAGAAAACACTGACTCGCCTCTTGCTCCCAAAGCATGGTGGAATAGTGTTCAAATTTATTATGACTTAGATAGAATTGGCGAAGGGGCAGAAGACAGTCTTATATATGCTAAGATGTTTCCAAAAGAAGACAATGTGCAGGAAGCCTTATTACAAGCCGCAAAAACCTATGAAGATATAGGCCGTACACATAAAGCAGCTGAAGTATTATTACAATTGGCTCATAATAAAACAAATGCTGATAAATCTAAAAAAGATGATTGGAAATTACTGGCTTCAGATTTTCTTATATTAGATAGATCTTTCACTAAAGCCCAAGATATATTGGACGAGCTATTTAGTACAAACGATATTAAGCTTCAAAAAAAGGTTTTAGAGAGAGTTTATCATATAGCAAAAATCAAAGGTGAGGATCTAAATAAAAATTACCGCAAATTTGCTTTTCAAAAAGGAGTTCAACCAATTGTGGGTGAGCTTCATTTAAAAACCTTAGAGAGTCAATTTAATGATAAAAACTATCCTAAAGCTTTTAGTACAGCAATGGATATTTTAAAGTATAAAAATGCAAGTAGTGAAACAAAAGCAAAGGCTCGTTATATACAAGCTCAAATATTGTTTGATGAATTTGAAAAGCAAAGTCTAAAGTCACAAATAGATCGTGTGGCCATGGTTATAGCTATAAAAACTGAGAAGTTAGAAAAGGCACAAAGTGCTTATCAGTCAACCATTCGATATCAAGACCCTGAAATGACTGTTAAATCAATGATGGCCCTTGCTGACTTATATTCTGTATTTGTAAAACAAATCAAAGAAATGCCTCTGCCAAATGGTTTAAACGAGGCGGATGCACTAAGTTTTCGTTCTGAAATGAATAATTTAATCTTTCCGATGGAAGATAAAATTATTGAAAGCTTAACGGAAGCCAAGGAAGTGGCCAAAAAGCTTAATTTTTATGATGGCACACTTTCTACGATTCAATCAAAAATTGACAAGTTCAATATGAAATCTTCTGTGCGTCACTTAGCTTCCGTGACATCACCGCAAATTGTAGTTCCAACAGGAGGTAGCAAATGAAATATTTAATTATACTACTATTACTACCCCTCGTTGGTTGTGTAAGTACAAGTACAAAGACCAATGAAAAATCCGAGTTCTACGTTAAAAATATTAACGCAGAATCCATTGAGGAATCTGGAGGTTTATTCTCTGCAAGTTGTCCTAAGAATAAAACTGATTTAAAAGATAAAGATTGGAATACAATGCTTGAAATGGCCAATGACTGTGTCAAAGACAGGTCGTGGAGTACATTAAACTTGGTAGCAGATAAGCTGTCCATCATGGCTCCATTATCGCCGTGGGGACCATACTATTTAAGTCTTTATGAAGAGCAAAGAAGTAACTTTGATAAAGCTCATTGGTTGATTGATCTCGCTTTAAAAAAGACACCTAATTTTGGCATGCTTTATTATCAAAAAGCTAGAATTCACTGGTCTCAAGGAAATAAGGTTGAAGCTATTAGTCTAACACAAAAATCTTTAGAGTTAGACAATCGTATTAAAAGTGCACACTTCTTTTTAGCAAACATTTACTTATCAGAATCTGAGTACAGCAAAGCTCTAAGTCACTACGACTACTTAAATAAAAAAGGCATTTCAAATAAAAATGTCGTATTAGGTATGGCAGAGTCCTTATACCGATTAAATAAAATGAAACAGGCACAGCCGTTTCTTAAAAAATCACTGTCAGTCAAAAAAAATAATTTTGATCTAATGTTAATGTATGCTGAGTCCTTAGAGGCTACAGAAGATACAGTTAAAGAGGCTCTGAATATGTATAAAGACTTATACAAAATGTCTCAATCAAATACTAAATACAGCCATAAAAAAGAACATTTCAAAATGAAAATTGATCAATTTGATAAAAAAATAGCTCAGCTTGAAGCTGCAAAAAGAGATGTAAGCTCAACTGATAATAAAGGAGGACAGCAATGATAGTCCGATTAATAATTTTATCGATTTTATTTGGAGTTCAATCAGTTGAAGCTAAAAAGGTTAAGTATCGTAAGAAGCAAGAAGTTAGCTTTGATGAGTCTAGTATTGATGGTGTTGCTAGAAATCCTGACGGAGCATACTTGATGCAAAAAAAAGGAATGAAGTTTATGCCTTTATATAAAGTGCGTAAAAAATTTGATGATGAAATTAAAAGTTCAGTTGATTTCCTGAGGTAGAACATGCGTAAGATAGAACTAGAAGTAGAACATTTATATAGAGGTCGCTTTGTCGGAAGACATAAGTTTAAACCCCATGAGCAGGAGCTGATAACAGTTGGGTCCGCTCGGAATGCATCTATTCGTCTTCTTGGTGAAGAAATAAATACTTTACACTGTAGCATTGAATGTAGAGAGAATAGCTGGGTTGTGTCTGATCTTGGAAGTGAAACTGGAACATGGGTTAAAAAATCCAATATTGTTGAATATACTGTTTCAAGTCCATCAGCTATTCATATTGGTCAACATACGCTAAAAATGTATCCACATGACACGCATAGTGAGATTTTTACCGATGAAACTAAGCCTCTAACTAATGAAGGCCAAAAGTATCATCAAGTCATTGTTCGCAAGCAAGGATATGTAACCCACACAAAACTTTTAAAAGCAAAAGAGAAGTATCAATTTTACTTTGGTAAAGACAAAATTTATTTAAATCCTCCAGAAAACGACAACTGGGTATATTCTGATTATGGTGAGTTTGTTATACAACAAAGAATTATAAAAAGTAAAAATACAGAAGATTCATTACCTGAAAAAGTCCAAACATTGTGGGACCCAAACTTTAAAGTTCCACTATTGTCATCCTTTGGTGCGGTGGCATTACTTTTTGCATTATTAATATTTAAGCCTGGTGTAGAAGAAAATAAACTTGAGCAATCAGAAATAAAAATGAATAAATACACTAAAATAATCTATGATGCTCAATCTACAAAAAAACAAAAGGCTAAGGCTAATAAAATTATTAAACAAATTGCGAAGTCTTCACCAACACCAAAGCCTTCTCAAGCCAGTGGTAAAACTACTGTTTCTAAAAATATTCCAAAAAGTAAAGCTATGGTGAATGTTTCTAAGAGCTTGAAAAAAGCAGGACTTAGTAAGTTAATTGGTAAAATTGCTAAAAGAAATAATAAAAACTCGGTAAACATCGAAGCACTAGGAAATAAAGCTGGTTCTAAAGCCTCGGGTCGTGCTCTTGCAAGTGTTGGAAAAGCATCTGTGGGTGATGTTAAAGCCAAAAAAGGTGAACAGTTTAAAATAGGTGGTGTAGCAACTGTTGGTAAAGGCACTGGAGCTTCTGGGAGTCTAAGAGGCTCAGGCTCTTTAAGTGCTGGAGGAGTTGGTACAGCTAATGTCGGTATAGTTGAAGAAGAAACTGAAGTTAGAGGTGGCTTAGCCAGGGAAGTCATTGCTCAGACCATTCAAGGTTATTTAGGACAAATCAGATATTGTTATGAAAGGCAGTTAAGTGCACAGCCTGATTTGTACGGTAAAGTGATTGTTAATTTCACAATCTCTGGAAATGGTAAAGTCGGTGCACAACAAATCTCTTCCACAACACTAAAAAATAGTTTGGTGGAGGGTTGTATTTTAAGAAGAATTTCTGGTTGGAGATTTCCTACACCAGAAGGTGGTACGTCAGTGGTTGTCAAATATCCTTTTATGTTTAGGAGTTTACAGTGATGAGGGGAGAAATCATGAAGCCACTATTATTAACGGTATTATTAATGTTTAGTTTTGAGTCTTGGGCTCAATCATCTAAATACCAAAGACAAGAAAAAAAGGTTGCAAAACCAGCAGCTCCATCTAACAAAAAAGAGGATACAAAAAAGAAAGACTCTGAAAAGTTGGATATTAGTGGACTTGAGCAAAAGTATTGGGCTCCTAAAGACACTGATTTTACAGTCGTTCAAAATAGAACTTTTACTAAAGATAAAAAAATTGGGATTTCATTATTAGCGGGTCCTGTAATTAATGATAACTTTAGTGAGGGTATTGATCTTTCATTAACTGCAAACTACTTCTTTTCAGAACGTCATGGTGTGGAATTTACTTATATTCACTCTGATATGAAAGACAACCAAACAACTACAGCCTTTAAAGAAACCATAGCAAGTGGCTCAGGTATTACGCCAGATCATGGAAAAACCACGAGTTATATTGGAATTGGTTATAATTTTGTTCCAATATACGCAAAGGTAAGCTTTTTAGACCGTAAAATTTTATACTTTGATATGGCAATTACACCAACAATTGGTGTTGTTTCATATGACCAACAATTACGTCCTGAGTTGGGAAGTACTAAATCCAAGACATCAATTACTTTAGGTTTAGATATCACTCAGTATTTGTTTTTAAATAAATACCTAGCTTTACGAGCGGATATTAGAAACAGATTTTATAGTGAAGAGCTGCTTAACTACCGTACGGGTGAAAAAATTAAAGATCAAACAACACAAGCAACAGTATTTTTAGTTGGTGCAACACTGTTTTTTGACTAACTAGCAATTATAAAGGGGGGAGTTATGAAATACATAACTCTATTAGCAATTTTAATTTTGAGTTTAAATGTATCTGCAAAAATGGCAGTGCCAGATTCACAAAGTGTTGAAAACTCTATTGTGAATCAAGAGCAATTACAACAAAAAGTCGAAGAAGCTAAGTCTGCTGTCTTGAATTTTTGGAATAAAGCTAAGCAGTACACACAAGAAAAAGTCAGTGAAATGACTGGTGAGCCTATTAGACCTAACACTAAAGTTAGTGAAATAGTGAATAGAACCAAAGAAGAAGAACAGCAAATTAAAGAGGCTCAAGAAACAAGAAAACAAATTCAAAGCATTGCTAAGGACTTACCGGAATACAATACAACTACCCAAAAAGAGATGGGTACTTCGATTAAAAAAGCACTAGATTCAGCTAAATCAGCAAAAGCCCTTAAAGTGCTGGACCAAGGTGTAAAAGCTGACCCTAATCTTAAAAAAGATACAGCCGGTGTACCTGTTGCTGACTTATATGAAGAAAAACAACAAAAAGCTAAAGATGGTAAGACTAAAACAGTTAAAGTGAAGGTTAAAAATCTTCCAAAGCTTGATATAGGTAGAGAGCCTAAATTAAGTCCAAATAGTTTTCAAATAGCAGAAATAAAAACAATGGAGGCTATTTACAAAACGGCAAAGAAACTTCCAGAGCCTAAAAAAATGGATTCCTCTAAAATCACTTATTGGACAAATAAAAAAATTAATTTTATTAAAGATCACATAGACGTTAAACGACAACAGATAGGTTTAGATCAAATTGTTAGTTTTGCTACAATTGATAAAGCATTGCCAAACTACAATGAAGATAAAAAAGTCGAAGAGAAACAATATGTTGAGTTTGATCGTAACCACTTAAAAATGTTAACGGCTTTAATGATATATGCCAAAGGTGAAACTTGTCATGTTGTAGCAGGTCTTTTTGATGATCTTTCAACAGTGAAAGAATACTCTCAACAAGCCAACTACTTATTAGGTATCTGTGCTCATGAAATGGGCTTTTACTCTGAGTCAGTGAGCCGATTAATAAAGGTTATTCAAAAAGAAGATCCAGTAATTACGCCAAAAGCCATTGAAGTTGTGGTTTCACACTTACCGGCTGAGTACGAAGAGCGAGTGGCAAAAGCCTTATTAAACTTAAAAAACAGAGAACTAATTCCACAAAAAGCTTTAGATAATGCTCACTATGTGATTGCTAAGGGGATGTCTACCGATAGAGCCTTTAGCTATGCTAAAACCTATGCAAAAAAGGTGTCTAAATCATCTAAGCACTATCCAAGAGCACAGTTTATATTATCTGTTGCTGAATATGCCTCTAATGATCTTAAATCTTCGATAAGTACACTTAGATCCTTAAGAAAGTATATTGCCAATAACAAAGTTTTTGATAAAGAGCTTGAATCATTAATTTCTATAAACTTAGGAAGAATGTTATTCCAAATGGGGAAATACAAAGACTCAACTGTTGAGTATTTAAAAGTTTCCAAAAGTAGTCCGTTTTGGGTTGAAGGTTTGACTGAGCAAGCTTGGAGTCAATTATTAATGGATGATCCATCGGGTGCCATAGGTAACATGTACTCACTGCATTCTCCTTATTTTAAATCTGTTTATAAGCCAGAGTCCTATGTGGTCAGAACAATAGGGTATTTAAATATTTGCCAATATGGAGATGCTTATCAAACATTGAACTTAATGGAACAGCTTTATGAGCCTTGGTATAAGGATGTTAAATCCTATGTGGATAAGACTAAAAGCTTTACAAGCTATTATAAGACATTAAGTAATTACTTAAGAGGTAAAAGCTCCAATAATGTTGACGGGCTGCCATATCAAGTGATTCGAGAAATTGCACGTAAAAGGAATTTTTTAAATCATCAAGAAGCTATTAATCAAAAAGTGGATGAGGCCGAACAATATGCTTTTATCGAGCGTTTAATTTCAAAAGATATTAATTCTTTAATTTGGAGACAAAAACAAGCCAATAAAAGAGCTAAACAGTACGCATATAGAATTGAAAAGGCTAAAAAAGATAAATCTCTAGCAAAGAACCTAAATACTTACATTGCAAAACGAAATTTTGAAAACCACTTATCGGATGTTCTTGGTTATCAAATTGCTGTTTATAAAGCTGGTAGAAAGTCATTTAGAAGTATGAAGAAGTCGGGTATTGCTAGGCTTGAAAAAGAAAAATCACAGTTCAGAGTGGCTGCAGGTAGAGCGCTTAAAAACAATTTAAATGATATTAAGCAAACACTAGCTAAGCTTATAGATAATAATGAGTTACTTCGTTATGAAGTGCTTGCAAATAGTGGTGAGAACATTAGGTTTCGTCTTGCAGGAGGAGACACGACAAAAACTGAAAAGCGTTTACCTTCGTCGTATAAACCTAAAAAAACACTTAGCTGGAGTGTGACAGGTGAGTATTGGGAAGATGAGATAGGCAATTATAGATCTCAGCTTAAAAATAACTGTCCACAAACAGATAAAAGTGTGCCGCTTCAAATTAAGAATACAAGAGCAAACTAATGGGGGATAAAATGAAATTAATAATTTACACACTTACGATTGTTTTTGCTTGTTTGCAGTTAAATGCAAAAGAAGTAAAAATTGATGTAGATATGGAGCAGTTAAAAACAAATGTTGATAACAGCTTACATAACTATAATGAATATAAAAAAAATCTGGATATAGCAAAAGACAACAAAGAGCAAACATCTAAGGCTATAGATAACTTAAAACAACAGAAAAAAGACCTTGGTAAAAGTAGTCAAAATGTTGATAAGAACAAAGAGGCCATTGAAAAAATGCGCCTAAAAATTGTTGAGTATAAAAAAAATGAGCAAGAAAAACTTAATAGTGATTTAGCTGAAATTAAAAAACTCAAAGATGTTTTATTTCAGCTAGAAAATAACAAGAAAAAGCGTGAAATGAACATTGCGGCTTATGATAAAAAGCTCAATGAGATTGAGAAAGAAAAGCAGGAATGGGCTAATCAAATGAAAAACTTAGATGAGCTTTATAAAACAATCGATCAAAAAATCACTCAAATACAAAAAGAAAAGCAAGAATGGGACAAAAAGACCTCTTCATATAAAGAGCAAGCTGAAAAATGGAAAAAAGAGCACAAAACTGCTGAAGCTCTTTATGAGCGTTACGATAATTTAAAGTAATTTTTATAAATCCCCATTAAGCATAAAAGCCTTTGGTTGATACCAAGGGCTTTTTTTGTGAAAATAAGAGTAGTAACAGTTTAATGGAGAGAATTTATGTTTACTTTACTTTTGAATTTAATATTTTCAATAAGCCTTTCTGCTCAAGAAGCACTTCCAGAGAAAGCTCCTGTTCCCAAAGATAATCCAATGACTAAGGAAAAAGTTGAGCTTGGAAAACAGCTGTATTTTGATCCAAGACTGTCCACAGATGGGACCATCTCTTGTAACTCTTGTCACAACGTTATGGCTGGAGGGGACGATCAGCGCCCCTTAAGTGCCGGTGTTGGCGGTAAACTAGGAGGCAGAAGTGCTCCGACGGTATGGAACTCTGCTTTTTTAAGTGTGCAGTTCTGGGATGGGCGAGCAAAAAGTTTAGAAGAGCAAGCCAAGGGGCCACTAACCAACCCTGTGGAAATGGCCATGGAAAATCATAAAGTTGTTATTAGTCGAATTAAACAAATACCTGGTTATGTTGAGCAGTTTAAAAATGTCTTTAAGACTAAAAATTTTAATATTGATCATGTAGCTAAGGCTATAGCCACCTACGAAAGAACTTTAATCACTCCAAACAGTAAGTTTGATAAATATATAAAAGGGAATAAGAAAATATTTAACGCTCAGGAAAAGCGAGGCTTTAACACCTTTAAAGAAGTAGGGTGTAACTCTTGTCATAATGGTGTTAACTTTGCTGGCCCTAATTTGCCAGAGGGTACAGGCTTTTATATGAAGTTTCCTACCTTTGCTGATGCCAAAATTGAAAAGCAATATAATTTTCAAAAAGACAAAGGGCGTTTTGAAGTCACAAAACAAGATAGTGACAAGTATATGTTTAGAGTCCCAACATTAAGAAACATTGCTGTTACTGCACCCTATTTTCATAACGGAGCTGTTAAAACCCTAGATGAGGCCGTCAGAGTCATGGCAAAACTTCAATTAAATAAAGAGCTTACAAAGAAGCAAATTGAAGACATAGTGGTTTTTTTAAACACTCTTACAGGTGAGTTTCCAGAGCAAACCATGCCAAGACTGCCTCAAACTAAAAATAAAAGCTTTTTTTAATGAGATATTGATTTGAATACGACTTTTTACTTTACAACCCCCTTTCGGTAATGATTAAAAGCATTACCGGGGGAGGGGATTATGATTCAATTATTATTGATTCTATTTTTAAACTTTGCATATGCTACACCTATTGATGAAATTCAAAACTTAACAACTACCTTAAATCAACAAGTTAAAAATAAATCAGGATTGTTGATTGGTAGTTGTTGGTCAGAGTAGTTAAATTCTAATTTCATTTGAGCCATTATTTTTTTGAATAAACTCGTTTGATTCAACAAGTTGCCGATAATAGCTATTATCGGTCATAAGGCTTTCATGATTTCCATGGCCTGTAACTTGACCATCTTTTAACACATAAATAATATCTGCATGTTTAATTGTTGATAGCCTGTGAGCTATGTAAATTTTTGTAACATGTGATGGTAAGTTCTGTATGGCCCTTTGAAGTTTTTGTTCCATTAATACATCTATGTGAGCTGTGGCTTCATCTAATATTAAAATATCAGGGCTGTGATAGACGGAGCGTGCAAGGTTAATAATTTGTTTTTCGCCAGAGCTTAAGTTTTGTCCATACTCATCGATTTCAAAATCTAAAGCTTTTGATTTGTAAGCTTCAAGTTCAGTGACTTGTGTAGATTTTAAAAAATCCAAAGATGGTTCGCTACCAGATTTAAGCGTGATATTATTTTTTAAAGTATCTTTAAATAAAAAAGCATCTTGTTGAATCATTACAATGTTTTTTCTTAGACTGCGAGAGTCAATACTATTAATGTCCGTTTGATCAATAAAAATGCAATCATCTTCGACGGGGTATTGTTTTTGTAAAAGTTTAACTAATGTTGATTTGCCACTACCTGTTCGTCCAACTAAGGCAATGGTTTTGCCTTTTGGAATCTTGAGATTTACGTTTTTTAATACAGCTTCTGTGCCATAAGCAAAATTTAAATTTTTAACAAGAATTTCTTTATTCATTTTTACATAATTTGTTTTTGCAAAACTTTTTTCCTCAGGCTCATCTAGCAAAGAGATAATTCTTTCGGTACTCGCAAAGCTTGATTGTAGTATAGTGTATTTTTCAAGAAGCTGTCTGATGGGTTTAAAAAACTGCTGCAACAAAAGAATATAGGCTGACAGTTCTCCAGCTGAGAAGTTAAACTCTGTATGTAGGTAGTAGCCCACACTCAAAGCAATAATGATATAGATATTGCTCATAAAATCTAAAAGTGGCCAAAGTAGAGCAAACCACTTTACAGATTCAAGTTGTGAGTCTTTATGTTTTTTAGTTTTTGAATTGAAATCTTTTTCAATTTTAGGGTGAATATTAAACAGGTGTATAACTTTGTATCCACTAAAGCTCTCCGCTGAAAAAGAGTTAATGTCTGACAAATACCTTTTTACATCTAAAAAAATAACCCTTAATTTTTTTGAAATTACATATGCAACAATAAAAATGATTGGCATCACCGCTAAAACGCATAAAGTGATCGGCACAGATATAAGTAATAAAGACACAATTAGAGAAGCAATGCTTATAATACTAAATCCAAATTCTCCAAGACCTTGCTTTAATAAATCACTAAAACTACTAACGTCATTAGTGACTCTAGTAGTTGTTCGACCAGAAGAGTTTTTATCAAAAAAGGCTATTGGAAGGGCTAGTACGTGTTTGATTAAGCGTCCTCTTAAAATATGTTCCCAAGAGTTACTCATTTTCATTAAGTAGAAATTGCTCCAATAAGAAAAACCTGAATGTAAAATGACAGAGACTAAATAAATGGCAGAAATAATGTATACAGCATTTAAATCTTGTTTTCTCACCCCATAGTCAATCGCCGCTCCATACAAAAAGGGAACCGTTCGACTTAATACTATGTAAATAGCTATTAAAATTAATGAGACATAAAAGCTACGCCTTTCATCTTTAAATATTTCCCAAATTCTTTTAATAATATAGAGGCTTGGCTTAGAGGTCGCCTGCATGGAGACCTCCTTTAGAATTGCGAATTAAATTCTGAAACAATTGGGAGCCTTTACTTAGGGCTTCATATGTGCCAATTGAGTCGACTCCGCCATTATTAATTAAAATGATTTTATCAAAGTTTTTTGTTGTTAATATCTTTTGAGTCACAATGATTTTGGTCTTAAAGTTTTCTAGCTCAATGAGTTTTTTAAATATTGTGTTTTCAGTCTCTTGATCCACAGAGCTTAGGGAGTCATCTAATAGAAGAATGTCGGCTTTTTTGTATAAAGCTCTGGCGAGGGTGATCCTTTGCTTCTGCCCTCCGGACAAAGTCACACCTTTTTCTCCAACCATGGTTTTATAGTTTTGTGGCATTTGGTCGACTTCTTCTTGTATGTCTGCAATCAAACAGGCTCTATGCAATAGTTGAGCGTCGATATCTTGATAAAGACTTAGGTTATACTCTAGAGATTGGTTAAATAAATAGGTCTCTTGTGAGCAGGTGGAAAATAAACTCCAAAGACTTTTCTTAGATATTTGATTTATATCTATTCCATTAATAAATATTTTATTATCAGGTGCTGTATTTAGTCCCAATAAAAGTTCTAACAAAGTGGTTTTTCCACTTCCAGTAGGTCCACATAGGGCTACGGTTTCACCTTTGTTAATACTAAATGAAATATTAGTTAAAAGACTATGGCCTTCATGAGTGGTGTAGTTTAAGTCTTTGACCTCTAATTTTTCAAAGTGATCCACATCCACTTTGCCGTCCCAGTGTATTCGGCTCGGTCTACTCATGTTATGTTTAATTCTTTGGAAAGATGCCTTTGATTTTTCAATAAAGCTTATGCCGTATCCTAAAGCGGTCATTGGCCATACTAGCTTTCTGATATATTTGTAAAAAGCTAAAAGCTCACCAATGGAGAGTTGTTTCTCAATAACAAGTACTGCGCCAAAAAGTAGAGCCACTCCACTTGAAATTCCAGCAGAAAGCTCCATGACCGGATCTATAGCAGAGTCATACTTATCCACTTCGTTGGCTTTAAGTTGGTAGCGCTGACTGAGCTTATTAAAGTGTTTTAGATAAATTTTTTCTTTGGCATAGGATTTTAACGTTCTTAAGCCGTGAATAATCTCTTGTGCTAGGCCAGAGGTGTGGCCATATTCATCTTGCCTTTCTTTGAAGCCAACAAATATTTTTTTAGTCAGCCACTTTATTATGAAAGGAACAATTAATAAAAAACTCACACTATAAAGTAGAAGTTTTGGAGACATTAAATATAAAAATATGGGGGCTGCAATCAGTAAAATAATGCCGTCTAAAAGAATTAAAACCCCAGGGCCTATTCCCATTCTAAATGCATTTACATCATTATTAATAAGGCTCATTAAGTCACCAATGGTGGTTTTGCTAAAAAAATGCGGATCTTGTCTAAGGGTGGATTTAAAAATTTTATTTTTTAAGTCTGCAGCCACATTATGATGAAAGTGACCCCAAAAGTAGCGCCAACAAAATCTAAAAATCATGAGCAGGCCACAAACACCTAAAAGTATAAAAATAAGTTGCTTTAATTCATCAGCTTGCTGTGCCGTAAAGGCGTCAACGGCCTTACCAATAAAGTAGGGAATGGTGATGTCTAATAAATTGGTAAATAATAAAGAAATAAGACCAAGAGTCACCCAAGGCAGAAATTTTTTAAAATAATAAATATAAGGCGACTTCAAGAATTGCATTGTGAGATTATAGTTACTGTCTCTCAAAAGAAACAAGGCGGCACTATAAGTGCCGCCTTGTGTCTGAAGGTAGTCCGTACCTTTTGTCTTAGTATGTCATAAGGCGGTTTACGTTGAGTTTGCCGTCTGAAGAAACTTTTCCTCTTAGGGCAGGGACTTCTACGGCAGAGCTAATTAGAGCTTGCTTAACTTCTTGCCAAGATTTGTTAGGGTAAGTGGACCAGTAAAGGGCCGCAGCACCCGCTACGTGAGGTGTCGCCATGGAGGTTCCATCCCAGTAGATGTCTTGACCTAAAAAGCTCATCACTTTGTCGTCGTATTTACTGCCAACAGTTGTAGAAAATACTTTTACGCCTGGGGCACCAATATCTACGGTTCTTTTTCCCCAGTTTGAAAAGCTTCCAAGAGCGTCATTCGCATCAATGGCAGCAACACTAACAATGATGTCCATGTCATAACTTGCAGGGAAGGCTGGTTTAGAATCAGTGTCGTTGTTGTAACCACCACCTTGTCGACCATTCCCTGCTGCGGCCACAAATAGGCGTCCTTCAGATTGTGAGTAGCGAATGATGTCTTTCAAAGCCTTGTTCTCAGCACTGTTGTTGTCTTCACCTTCAGAGCCCCAAGAGTTTGATAAAATATGTGCGCCATTATCAACAGCATATTTTACTGACTTAATAGCATCAGCTGTTGTTCCTTGTCCTTTTTCACTTAAGAAACGAATAGACATGATTTTTACATTAGGTGCAACTCCAGCAACACCTTTTCCATTATCACCTCTGGCGGCGACATTGCCGGCGCAATGAGTTCCATGACCAGGATTTCCACCACCCATAATCATTTCAAACATGCTGGCTTTTAGATCGTAAGGCTTGTTGTCGTTAGTGACAAAGTCCCAGCCAATGCTGTCATCTACAAAGCCATTATTGTCATCATCGATTCCGTTAGTGGCTTTGTCGCGCCCTTGGGCGTCTTGGCCTGTTTCGCCTGGATTTCTCCAAAGATTATCAACTAGATCTTCATGTGTGTAATCCACTCCTGTGTCGATCACTGCGACGACCATTTCAGTTTGTTTTGGAGCTGACTTCCAAGCATTTTTAGCTTCAATGTCTAGCATACCCCATTGCTTATCAAAGAGTGGATCAGAGCCTGAGCCCGGGCGAGTGGGGGCTGGAATGGCTGGGTTGTCAGAGGCCTTTTGGGCTTCTTTTTGATTTTTAGCCAATTCTTTTAAAGCCTGCTGTTGGTTCAGTTTTAAAAGATTTGGGTTTTTTAGAAGGCTCAGCTTGTAATTGGGCTGAACATGCTTCACAAGCTTAGAGTTTTTTAAACTCTGAAGCGACTGCACCGTCAACTCATCTTGCATTTTTACTTGAACCCAGTTGTTAAACTCTAAGTTCTCCACTGCGGAGTCCTGGCCTGAAACCATAACTTTGAACTGTTCAAAAGACTGCATTCCCTCAGGAGTGAGCTGAACCAAATAGTCCTTTGCTTGTGCCATTTGCCCAATTGTTAATAGGGCAGCAAGCGAGATTAGTGTTTTTTTCATAATTGTGTCCCCTTCCGTGGTCTTTCATTAAGACGTGTTGACCGCCAGCTTGGCGGTCTTATTCGCAATCCCTGCTTATTTAAAGTCTAGTCAGTACCAAAGTCAGAGCACAAGGGATTCGCTTAAAAATAAATGCGCCGCATAATATTGTTTGGCTAAATCAGTGAATCTTTTTTAAGATTTTGATCATTTAAATCCACATTGCAATTTTACGAGATTTTCATAGAGTGCAAACAAAACAGGCATGATAAAGTTAGTAAAACTTTGAAAATCCTTTTTTTTCATTGAAATTTCATGAAGCATCGTAACTTTGGTGTTAGTATTAGTGACAAACATTTGAAAACCAGTTTAAAACTAACTGATAACACTATAAATTTTGAAACTGTTTTGCTGAATTTTATAGGCATACAAATATGCCAGGGAGAGGACATGGCTGAAAACGCACAAACCTTGCCGACACAAACGGACCAGCAGCTGGTTGAAGATACCAGATCATTTGCCTTCACAACCAGGTTAGACAAGATCATTGCTTGGGGACGAAAGAACTCACTATGGCCCATGCCCTATGGAACGGCCTGCTGTGGAATTGAAATGATGTCAGTTATGGGACCTCGTTATGACTTAGCTCGCTTTGGAGCTGAAGTGGTACGATTTTCCCCACGTCAGGCTGATTTACTTTTGGTGGCGGGAACAATTACTGAAAAAATGGCACCCGTGATCACTCGTATTTATGAACAGATGTTAGAACCCAAATATGTTATTGCCATGGGAGCCTGTGCAAGCTCAGGTGGTTTTTATCGTGCCTACCATGTACTTCAAGGTGTTGATAAATGCGTACCAGTTGATGTTTATGTGCCAGGATGTCCTCCAACACCAGAAGCTGTGCTTGATGGTGTGATGCTGATTCAAAGAATGATTGAGACTAATACTCCTCGCCCATGGAGAGATAATTGGAAGCCCGGAGAGTGGAGATGAACAATATTGAAGCGATAAAGCAGGATCTACAAGCCAAGTTTCCTGAAAGCAATTTTGAATACAATTTTATTAATGGCAATAACGTTGTTGATATCAGCAGTGATAAATTAATCCCAGTTCTTGAGCACCTAAAGTCCTCAGGTCAGTACGATGTACTTATGAATCAGAGTGCTGTGGACTTTCCTGATAGCACAGAACGGTTTCAACTTTTTTATGAGCTTTTTTCTACAAAAGACATTAAGCGCTTAAGAATTAGAACTCGAATCAGAGAGAACGAAGCCATTGACTCGGCCACAGCCGTATGGAAAGCCGCCAACTGGTTTGAGCGTGAAACTTATGACATGTTTGGGATTGAATTTAAAAACCACCCCAACTTAACTCGTATCTTGTGTCACCATGAGTTTAAAGGCTGGCCTTTAAGAAAAGACTATGATGCCGATCATCAGCAGCACTGTAACACAACCATGCCTATCCACTTTCAGGATGAGTATAACTATGTGCCGGATCCAAACAAAAATTTAATTCCATTAAACATTGGTCCCTCTCACCCGGCCACACACGGAACACTTCGCGTGATGGTGGAGCTTGATGGGGAGAAGGTGGCTAGAGCCAACGTTGAGTTGGGTTACTTGCACCGTTGTTTTGAAAAAATGGCAGAAACTCATCCTTACAATCAGGTGATTCCTTATACAGATCGCTTGAACTACTGTTCAGCGCCAATGAACAATGTTGGCTACTGTAAAACTGTTGAAAAGATGCTTGGAATTGAAGTTCCAGCCAAAGCACAAGCTATGCGGGTCATCTTGTGTGAGCTATCACGAATTATTGACCATATTGTATGTATTGGTGCAAACGCCGTGGATCTTGGAGCTTTAACCGGTTTCTTTCATTTATTTAAATTTAGAGAAATGGTTTACACCCTGTTTGAAAAACTTTGTGGGGCCAGATTGACTGTATCTATGACTCGAGTGGGCGGTATGGCTCAAGATGCCCCTGAGGGATGGTTTGATGATGTCCTTCAAACCTGTAAAGAGATCCGCAAGGGTGTAGAAGATCTTGAAGGCTTATTAAGTGAAAACAAAATTTGGATCCAACGTACAAAAGGTGTTGGAAAAATTTCGGCACAAGAAGCTATTGAGTGGGGCTACACAGGTCCACTTTTAAGAGCCTGTGGTGTTGGATTAGATTTAAGAAAAGCAGAACCATATTACGGATATGATCAACTTGATTTTGACGTGCCAGTTGGTACCGAGGGTGATTGCTACGACCGATACCTTGTTCGTGTGGAAGAGATGAAGCAGTCTCTTAAAATTATTGAGCAAGTGGCTAAAAATATTCCTGGTGGCGACTTTACTGTTCGTGACAAAGAGATTGTTCTTCCAGAGAAAAAAGACGTTTATGGAAACATTGAAGGTTTAATGAACCATTTTATGCTTGTGATTCATGGACTTCGTCCTCCAAAGGGCGAAATTTATGATGCTACAGAAGCCGCAAATGGTGAGTTGGGTTTTCATCTTGTCAGCGATGGCACAGGAAACCCATATCGTTTAAAGGTAAGACCGCCATGTTTTGCTCTTTATCAGTCTTTTCCAGAGCAAATCACGGGAGGACTTGTGGCAGATGTTATTTCGGTTTTAGGTAGTATGAACCTTATTGCTGGTGAATTAGATAGATAGGGTGTGAGTATGTTTAAATTATCAGATAGTGGAATTGAATTTATTAAAAAAGAGCTAGAAAGATATGAATCTAAACTTTCTGCTATAATACCGGCCCTGTATCGGGTGCAAAAAGAACATGGTTGGGTAAGCCCTGATGCCGTAGTTTTTTTAGCCGAGATTATGGACATTCCAGAATCTCAAATTAATGAGGTTTTAAAGTTTTACACCATGTTTAATCAAAAGCCTGTTGGTAAAAAACATGTGCAAGTGTGTTGCAACTTATCATGTGCCATGAATGGTGGAAGAGAATTAGTTGATCACTTGTGCAAAAGCTTTAATGTTAAGCCGGGTGAGGTGAGCGAAGATGGACAGGTGACTGTAACCGCTGTTGAGTGTTTAGGCTCCTGTGGAACGGCTCCTATGATGCAAGTTAATGATGCTTATTATGAAAATTTAAATCATGAATCAGCGGTTGAAATTATAAAGAAATTGGAAGTGTGATATGGAAGCAAAAGTTCTTACAGAGCACTATGATAAAGATGAGTACAGATTCCTTGATGGCTATAAAAAACATGGCGGCTATCAGATGTTGGAACAAGCATTTAAAATGCAGCCTAAAGACATAGTTGAACAAGTTAAATCAGCTGGTCTGCGCGGTCGAGGGGGAGCTGGTTTTCCTACCGGAGTAAAGTGGGGCTTTTTACCAGACAATGGTGAGCCTCGTTACTTAGTTTGTAATGCTGATGAAGGAGAGCCGGGTACATTTAAAGACCGTTTGATGATGGAAAGAGCCCCACATCAATTGATTGAGGGCATGATCATTTCAGCCTTTGCAACAGGATCACACAAATCATATATTTATATTCGTGGCGAGTACAATTACCCAGCTGAAGTTGTAAAACAAGCCATTGATGAGGCCTACAAAGCTGGCCTTTTAGGGAAAAATATTCTTGGTTCTGGTTTTGATCACGACATGGATATTTATTTGGGAGCTGGTGCTTATATTTGTGGTGAAGAAACCGGTCTTCTTTCCTCTTTAGAAGGTAAAAAAGGTCAACCAAAACTAAAACCCCCATTTCCTGCCATTAAGGGCTATTTGGGCAAACCAACGATTGTTAATAACGTAGAAACCTTAGCTGCTGTTATTTATATTTTAAGAGATGGAGTAGAGGGGTATAGAAAGTTCGGCACTGAAAAGTCAGCTGGTACTAAACTTTTTTCTGTGAGTGGCAATGTGGTGAAGCCTGGAAATTACGAAGTTCCTTTAGGCTACCCGTTAATGGACCTCATCAATAATGAGTGTGGCGGATTAAAACCTGGTCGCAAATTGAAAGCCGTCATTCCTGGAGGCTCTTCAGCTCCTGTTCTTACAGCTCAAGAGTGTTTGGATGCCACGATGGACTATGAGTGCTTGGCTCAAAAAGGTAGCATGCTTGGTAGTGGTGCCGTGATTGTGATGGATGATTCTAATTGTATGGTCGACTCACTTTCAGTTCTTATGCATTTTTATCATCATGAGTCTTGTGGTCAGTGCACTCCTTGTCGAGAAGGCACAGGATGGCTTAATAAAATTGTTCACAGTATTGCTAAAGGTGAAGGCCGCCTGCAAGACATCGATTTAATCTTAAAAGTGGCTGAAAACATGAAGGGGCGAACTATATGTGCCCTCTCTGATGCCGCAGCTCTACCGGCCATTAGCTTTGTTTCTAAGTTTCGTGATGAATTTGAATTTTATGTTCGAGAAGGACGTTCTAAGGTTAAAGGGGTTTCCTATGCCGAAATGTAATATTAATGGTAAAGAAATTGAAGTTAAAGAAGGCACTCGTTTAATAGATGCTTTTAAAGAAGCTGGTGAAGACATTGCCCACTACTGTTATCACCCAGGTCTCAGTGTTGCTGGTTGTTGTCGTTTGTGTATGGTTGAAATAGAAGGCAACCCAAGATTGCAAATTGCATGTAATACCACGGTTCAAGACGGTATGTCTGTGAGCAATGAAAGTCCTGCCGTTAAAGATGCTGTGAAGTGGGGCTTAGATTTCCACCTGATCAACCATCCTTTAGATTGTCCTATTTGTGACCAAGCCGGTGAGTGTGAGCTGCAAATTCAGTATATGAAGTTTGGTAAATACGACTCTGAAATGGCTGAGCCTAAAGTTAAAAAACACAAAGTGGTCGATCTTGGACCAAAAATTGTTTTAGACACTGAAAGATGCATTTTGTGCTCTCGTTGTGTGAGATTTACCGATGAAGTTAGTAAAACTCATGAGTTAGGAATTTTTAACCGCGGTGATCGCAGTGAAATCGGAACCCATGAAAATAAACCTTTAGATAATAATTATGCTATTAACACAGTGGATATTTGCCCTGTTGGTGCACTTACTTCTAAAGACTTTCGTTTTCGTCAAAGAGTTTGGTATTTAAAAAATTCTGAAACTATTTGTAACGGCTGTTCCACGGGTTGTAGTGTTAAAACTTACTACAATGAAGAGGGGCTTTTTAGAGTTAAACCAGTACACAATGAAGATGTGAATGGCTACTGGATGTGTGATTTTGGTCGTGACATTTATAAGTACGCCAACAAAGAGGTTCGTATACAAAACCCAGAGCTTAACTCAGAAGATATCACTATCGATCAAGCCATCACGGAGTTCGAATCTCGCCTTAAAAGCATTGATAAATCTAAAACAGCAGTGGTTGTGACAGGACAACAAACCGTTGAAGAGTACGAAAGCTTTTTAGGTTATTTAAAAGAAAACTCTATCAACCAAGTCTATCATTGGATCAATAATCCAGACAGCTTTGAAGATTTCGATGGTCTGTTAATTCGTGGTGATAAGAACCCAAACACCAAAGGCTTGTTGGAAGTGATGGATAAAAATGGCTTTAATAAGCCTTGGTCTGAGCTTACTTCAAAACTAGAGTCCAATGAGATTGAACATATCATAGTGGTTGCTCCCGAAAACGTAGAAATGTACCCTGATATGGACGAAAAGGTGCAGATGTTTTCTAAAGCCAAGCAGTTAACGTGGCTTGGTACTGTGAAAAATGACAATATCAATGACCTTAAAATTCCAATGAAATCTTTCGTCGAAAAGTCAGGTACCTTTGTAAATTACGAAGGGCGCCGTCAAAACTTTAAAAAAGTCACTGTTATTGTTAAAAATGCTATATGTCTGACTGATATGGTTTCTTATCTTAAAAATAAAACATTAGAAATTGATAACAGCCCAGAACATTACAAACGAAAAATGAACTATTTTACACAAGTTCGAGGTGGCTTATGAGTATTGTAAAGAAGCCAAGTAAAACATCAAACTGGTACCTGCCGGGTATTTTGTCTGGAATGGGTTTTACTTTTAAAACCATGATAAAAAATATCTTTAACAGAGATAAAATGCCAACACTCAACTATCCAGAGCAAAAGTACAACTATAGCTCAAGGTTTAAAGGCAACCATGTTTTAACTGTTAAAAAAGACGGTTCACTAAGATGTACGGCTTGTATGCTGTGTGCAACAGCTTGCCCTGCAGACTGCATTAAAATCACTGCTTCAGAGCACGAAGATCCAACTGTTGAAAAGTATCCAATAAATTATGAAATAGATATTTTAAGATGTGTATTTTGTGGTTATTGCGAAGAAGCCTGTCCTGTGGATGCTGTCCGAATGGGACCTGAATGGCAAACCCCGGGCCTTTGTGGCTCTGATTTTAACTACGACATTCAACACTTAGCCTACCGGCCTTCATTAAAAGGTGGGGCTTTATCAAGGGTTGATGAAGAGGAACGTCATAAATCAGGAATCTAAGTCACCGATTTCGACAGTCTAAAACAATGCAGTAAAAATTGATGTAAGGCAGCCTTTTGGGCTGCCATTTTTGTATTATATTTTATAGCAAAAAATAATTCTTCAGACTGTAGATCAATCCTGACTATGTCGCCTTCAATTCGAAATTTTTGATTGTCATAATGTATTTCTGCCGAAAAATGGTCTTGAAAGTCTAAATTATCACAGTCTTTTATAGCAAATAAAGCTCCGGTTAAACTGATATTAATAACTCTGACATTATTAACTTCAGAGTCATTGACCCATGTTTTTAAGCTTATAGTCATATTTTTGGGAATGGATGTTCTATAATTTTCTCTTCTTTGATATTTAACAATACTATTGGGTTTAATAAGATAAAATTTATCTTTGTGAGCTTTAACCTGGGTTTCAAATTCGTATTTAATTTTGTTTAAACGAAGTTCTAACTTTAAAGCCGATTCGAAATACTTCGGAGATTTTTTAAGATCAATAAAGATCTTTTCATTCTCAATGTCTGTAATAATAAACTCTTCTCCTGAAGGAGGCTGAATTTTAACTCTCTCACGAAGTAATTCATCAAGAAGTTGGTCCACTTCTGAGCGGCTGAGAGTCTCTTTAAATGTGATTGAGTTATCAATATTCAATTTAAAAGCCTTAAGTCCTTTGTTTTATTTTAGTGGTTTTCTGTTGATGAGTCTAAATAATCTGATAGTTTTACCTAAACTAAGGTCGATAAGTCATTTTTTAAAAGATAATCAAATATAGATTAAAAAATTAGACATTAAAGGTGAGAGTCTGCCTTTTTTTTAGTATATTAAAGCCTTAAAAGTGGATTCATGAGGTAGCATTGAAACAGTCGATATTAAATATACTCAAGTTAGTCTTAGCCTTTGGTCTTATTTATTTTTTAATAAATAAAGGGTATTTAGATTTAAGCCTTCTCGATAAACTCAATATCTATTCTATTGCAGGTGTCCTTTTGCTGAGTCTCATGGGACTTGTAGTTAATAATTTTCGTTGGACATTGTTGTTAAAGTCTCAAGGATTAATTTATAGTTTTACAAGCACATTAAAACTATCTTTCATCGGTATCTTTTTTAACTTTGCTTTGCCAAGTAGTATTGGTGGGGATGTAGTAAAAGCCTATTATTTAGTAAAATCTTCTTCACAACAAAAATCAAAAGCTGTGATGTCTGTGGTGGTTGACCGTTTTTTAGGTCTTATTTCTATGCTCTTGTTGGCTGTTGTCTCAATGTTGATGAATTTTGAATTAATTAAAAGTAATTTAGAGCTTTACAGTATATTTATATCAATGCTTGGAATTTTATTTGGAGCATTGTTGTTTTTAATTATAGCCTTTTCAAATAAAATTCATAATATCCCTTGGGTTCAGTATTTACTGAACAAATTGCCGACTTTTATCAAAGAGCCGTACTTGGCCTTATGTTCTTATGGAAAAAGTTTAAAGCAAGTTATCATGGCTATCTTATTAAGTTTTATTTCTCAACTTTGCATAATTATGGTCTTTAAAATAGTAGGTGATGCTATGGGCGCAGGCTTGTCTTTGTACCCCTATCTGTTTGCTGTTCCTATAGGATTAATGATTATGTCTTTACCCATTGCGCCTGCAGGAATTGGCGTCGGACAGATGGCCTTTTTGTATTTATTCAAGGTTTATACAGGAGAGGCTGTTGATGTAGGGACCTTAGGGGTCACTGTCTTTCAAATGAGTCTTTTGGTTTATGGCTTTGTTGGCTGTTATTTCTATGTTAAAAATAAAGCAGCAATCAATCAGGTGGTGACAGATGTTAGATGAACGCACACAAATGCTTTTTACCACACTTCACAAGTTGTACAGAAGAGGTGCAAAAAGCAATATTCAAAAAATACTGGTTAAAACCCATGAAGCTGATATTGCTGCCATTTTAGAGCAATTTGATGATGAAGATAGAATTCATATTTTTAAATCTGAACCATCACTTGAAAAGCGTGCTGCAATACTAAGTCATTTGGATGAAGAGTTTCAAACACAACTTCTTGAACAGCTTTCACAAGACGAACTTATAAAGCTATTAACTAGAATGGAATCTGATGATGTTGCCGACCTTTTAGGTCATTTGCCCGAAGAGCAGTCACAGGTCATTTTAAATGAAATGGAGATTGAAGACTCTGAGGAAGTGGCCGATCTTTTAGGCTATCCAGAAGACTCAGCTGGTGGTTTGATGAGTTATGACTACTTTGCTATGGACGGAAACAGCACTGTAGAACAAAGCATACAGGCCATTCAAGAAGAAGACTCCAACACCATCATGTTTTATATTTATGTGATTAATGAAAATGAACAACTCATTGGAGTGCTTAGCTTAAAACAACTGTTATTGTCAAAAAAACAAGAACGACTTAGAGACATAATGTTTCCAGAGGTTATCTCTGTTCGTGTAGATACAGATTCAGAGGACGTAGCAAAAGTGGTTGAGCGTTACGACTTTTTATCTATTCCTGTTGTGGACTCAAACAATAAACTTGAGGGTGTGATTACTGTGGATGACATTATTGATGTTATCCGTGAAGAGGCTCAAGAAGACTTACTAACCTTAGGACAGGCGGGTAATGAATTTGATGCTCCTTTTTTACAGCAGTTTAAAGCAAGAGCTCCATGGGTCCTATTCTCATTTACTGGAGGGGTATTAAGTTTTTTAGTTGTTTATTATTTAGCTCCAATCAGCTTTAACAATGTTCAAAACTCATTTTTAATATTGGCAGCATTTTTACCTCTTTTATTAACTATTGGTGCAACTACTGGTTCTCAGGCCGTCAGTGTGGCAATTTCTTCTGTTCGTGCCAACAAGTGGGACTTTAATAAAACTCTTGGGCTTGAGTTTAGAATGGGAGTCTTATTTGGTGTTATTATTTTTTGTTTGTCTTTTTTGTTGTCTGAAACACTGCTTTCAGAGCTTCAATTTAATTGGAAGATGGCATCGGTTATAGGGCTGCAGGTGTTGATTGCTAATTTGCTTGGAGGTCTTCTGCCTTTTAGTGTGCAAAAACTTGGTGTGGATCCACTTGTTGGAACCGTACCATTATTTACCGCTGTTGTAGATTTATTTGCAGTTAGTGTGCTTTTTGGTCTTTTTATGTTTTAAAGTGAGTGATTGTGTATCAAAAGCAAAGGTTTATAATTTTAAAATCTATTAAATATTCTGAAAGTGATCTGATCATTCACGCATTACTTAAAACTGGTGAAAAAATTAATTTTATAGCCAAAGGTGCTCGCAAAAGTAAAAAACGCTTTTCAGGGGGAGTGCTAGAGCCCACTCATTTTGTTGAGGGTGTTTTTAGTAAAACAAAGAGTGATCTTTTTTTATTACAAGAGGCTCATCTGATCAAAGGTTTTGAAAAACTTAGAACCAGTTATGATAAACTTGAGTTAGCATTTTATTTTTTAAAGTTAATTGATCAGGTGGCAGAATATGGTGGTCTGGATTCAGAGTCCTATTTTGACCTTCTGGGCAATTCTTTAGCCAGCCTTGAAAGCATAGACAGCATTAATAATTTAAAATTGCACTTTGAAGTTAAATTTTTACACTATCAAGGAGTGTTACCCGAAGATCAACTGTACTCTGAGTTTTTAAGGCTAAACATTAAAGACTGTGAAAAGCTTAACTATAGCAAGTCCCATGCTCAATCTATATCAAACCTTGTTCAAAATCATATTAGGCAACTGCTTCCTAAAATGAATAATTAAAAATGGCATTAAACATAATGGTGTATTTGCTGTAGTTGTATGACTCTGCTGTGGAATCATTTGTTGTATAATTCAAATTTGAAGAGGCGATAAACCAATCTTTAATGGGTTTATTAAAAGTCATTGTTAGACTGTAGTTTTCTTCATCACGGCTATTAGCCCCGTCGTAACTCAACTTATAGGTCGTCAGGTTAAGGTTGTAGCTTGTGTCCCAGTTTTTAAGGTAAGACATGTAACCTAAGGACAAATCAATACGATTGTAGGCTTTATTTTCCCCCGTCGCATCATTTAATATATAGCCCAAACCTCCCGTAAAGGCTGTTTTTTTATTTTTTGATAAAAAGTAATATTGAGTGGTTTTTAGAGTGTACTTCAATGCATCTGCATTGTCGTCAGTCGTTGTTTCTGAAAGTAATGAGTCATCTTGTCTAATATCTAAAGAGTATTGAGACTGCCAATTTGGACTCATGATAAACATGTTGTTAATGTTTAACATAAAACTACTCAGAATTTGGTCTCTAGTACCAGTTCCTTGAACATCCATAAACAGACTTTCGTAACCCGGTTATATAGTAAATTTGTAGCCTTTGTTAAAGAGTTTGCTTTTATAGGAGTAGGGCAGTTGGGTGGTGATTAAAAAGGGGTCTGCAGTGGCGGCATCATCATCCAAACTGTACATATATAATGAGGTAAGCTTTGCAGAGAACTCATGGTCTAACTCATATATAAGGCGCCTTTGATAGGAGCCTAGAGCCATAAGTCGTGGTGAGGCCACGTTGGTGGCTGTTCCCTGATCACTGCTATCTGGGGAGTTTAATACATTGGAATCATAGCCTAATCCAACAAGGCCAGTAATGCTGTTTTTTAAGGCTTTGTTGGAGTGGAATTGTTGGATTCTTGCAATTTTCTCAATAAATTCTTCGGCCTTTTCATCCATTTTAGGGTCTTTGGAATTGTCTAAGACATATTCAAAATTAGCTTTTGAAAGCTTATATGATTCTTTTCCAAATTGAATGACTCCATTGTAAAAGGCACTAGATGGAGACAATACAGGGTGGCCCTTTGTTTTTACATATTCAAATTGCTCAATGGCCTGATCTAGCTCTTCAAGCTTGTAATGGATCATTGCCATATAATATCTTTTTTCGATTTCTTCTTCGTTACTTTGATTATTTAATAAATCAAATATAACTAAGGCCTCATTGTATTTTTCATTTCTATATAATGTGACTCCATATTTGAAGTAATAACTTGTGTTAGTGGGATCTAAATCTGTGCTCTGTTTAAAAAGTCTTTCAGCTTCAATGTATTTTCCTAACTTATAAAGTTCTAAGGCTTCATTCGATAAGTTTTCAGCTTGTTTTTTTCGTTGTTCAATTTGCTCTTTCTTCATTTTTTTTTGTTTTTCTAAGCGTTCTTGAATTTTTTGTTTTTCAAGTTGAGAGAGCCTAAGTCTATCCATCTCTTGTTGCGCTGACTTAACGGCTAAATCATTAAGAATTTTTTGTTTGTCTGATGTCTTTGACTTTTTTTGAAGCTTTTTTGCAAAAAACTCTTTTTTCAAGGCCTGAACGGCTTGCTTGGCTTGTTCTTTGGTATCAAAAACTTCTAATTTTGAATAGGGCTTATCTCTTTTAAAAACAATAGGTCTTCTTTTTACTTTCTTTTGATTTAGCAACTTATAAAAACTCTCATTTGCTTTAACTGATCTTAAATTCATTGGTGGAATATAAATTGCTGGAGCAAATTTTTTATCTGAACTCAAGCTCAGGGAGAATTTTCCTTTAAAGATGGCACTGTCGACAGAGGTCTCTTCTAAAAAGATTTTAACTGTTTTTTGTGTGTTTTTGTCTTGTACAAATAAAAAAGCAGTGTCTACCTTGCCAGGATCAGTATTCCACGGGCTAGACCCGTAAGTGATTTCCATCATGCTGCTTGTTTGAATTTTTGGTTGAGCATATAGGTTTAATACTGTTGAAATTATGAATGTAAATACAAGTTGCAAAATCACGATGTCTCTCCTGAAGCTATTTCTTTACACGTATCCTTAAGTATGCGTCGTTGGTGTTAATTACATCATTACAAAACTCACAAACAGGCAATCTGTCGTATTCACCAATAGGGTCGGTGGCTCCAATAGGCATAAGTGTATCATTTGTAGGAAAATCTTCGATAAAATTGTTGTTTTCAGCAGTTGGTAAATCACTATCAATCATCATAGAGGGTTGAGTCTCTACAGCAGCTGGCTGCCTTTGTTTAGCAGTGCCTTCTTCTGTTGGAAGGTTTGCTGGATTTCTATCACCATCAGCTGAAGGTCTTTTATTTTTAGCATTTTGATTGATACTTTTTTGTGGTTGTTTTTTATTTGTATTTTTATCAGTGGCTGCTGGCTCTTTTTTAGCCGCAGGGTCTTTAGATTTTGGCTCTTTTTCTTTAGGCTCATCTTTTGAGTTAGTCTCTTGCTGTTGGCGTGCTGGCAGCCTTTCGCCTTCAGGGGCTTTCTCAGCATCGGTTTCAGTGTCTATGCTTGCAAGCTCCGTGGCGGGAAGATTTTGAGGAGCTGAAGGTATGCTTTGGCCAATTTGCGAGACTGTTTGTCCTGCAGTTACAGCAACAGGGTTAACAATGCTTCCATTGGCTCCAGGCAAGCCAAACTCCACTCGTCCCTCAAAAGTGATCACATTGGAACTGTTTTGTTGAGGGTTGTATGAGGCTAAAAAATCTGTTCCGCGAACACCGGCCACAGCTGTTTTAGTTTTTACCTGGAACTTATTTTTATCACCGTCATATTTTTGTTTTACTTTTGAGCGCACTTTTCCTTTTAATACATTTAAAAGCACATTCTTTTTCTTGCCATTGTTTTCATACTCATATTTAGAAATTTTAACTCTGGTTTCAGGTGACACATTTATTTCATTGCCATCGATCATAACAACTTTAAGTCTTGAATCTTTACTGGTTATAACAGTGTCAGAGGCAAAAACTTTTTGCCCCATTTTTGCCTGAGCCTTTAGATTTGTTTTGCCTGACACAATATACACTTCACCCTTTAATACTTTAATTATTCCGCTATTGGCATAAAGTAAACTCGGTAGGGTTAATAAAGTAAAACTGAATATAAGTGTTTTCAGATACATTCCAGCACTCCTGTTAGACTCATGTATTAAAATCGGAATAAAAGACGAGCTTCTATAGTCTAAGTTGTGGATATTCATAAAAGTGTTGCGGTATGAGAGAAAATAAAAAAATGTCTTAAATCGAGATTTTTTAAGCTTGCTCAATAATCTTAAGAGCCTCAGATAGGTCCTTACAGGTGTGGTAATTAGAGGTTTTATCAGATGTTGTTTGGCTTAACAGAATGCTCTTGCAGCCGGATTTTAAGCCAGCTTCTACATCTGAAATTTTATCTCCCAGCATCCATGACTGAGCGGGATTTATATTGTAGGTGTTGATGGCTTCCAACAACATGCCTGGATTTGGCTTTCTATAATAATGGTTGCTTGTTGGTAAGTAGGGGGCAGAAAAATACTCTTCAATATTAATATTTTGTTTTTCGAAGTCCTGTTGCATTTGTTCGTGGATAGCTTCAAGCTGCTCTTCTGTAATAAGGCCTTTTGCCACACCAGACTGATTCGTGACAATAAATAACAGGTAGCCCTGATTTTGAAGCTTTTTAAGTGTAGAAAAACAATCTGAAAAGTACTCTATTTGATTGGGGTCATTTGGGTAGTGCTTATCTATAATTAATGTGCCATCACGATCAAAAAAAATAGCTTTATTCATTTATGACTCTTCTGTTTTATTATTTAAAGGATGATTTTTGGAAAGTGTATCAGATAGCTGGTCTAGACTCAGGTGTAAATATTTTTCTGTGGCTTTTAAACTGCTGTGTCCTAAGATCTTTTGAAGGGCCCGTAAATTCATTCCACTTGATAGCATATGAGTGGCGTAACTATGTCGTAGGGCATGAGGAGTGATGGGTTTTAACAGTTGTGCTTTTTTGCCTAAACCCACAATCATTCTATAAGCCTGTTGGGTGTGAAGTGGTTTTGAGCCCCATATATAGGTATCAGCTTCCATTTTATTTAAGAGTTCGGAAAGAGTCGTAGTTATTGCCTCAGGTAAGACAACAACTCTTTGCTTGCCCCCTTTGCCGAGCACGATCAGTTTTTCCGCCTTAAGTTCTTTGAGCTTTAGTTGGCAGGCCTCGTTGATCCTTAGTCCTCCTCCGTACAATAAAAGCAGCAGTATATAGGGCCTTGGATCTTGAGTTTGTTCGAATTCTCTTTTTGCAGCTATTATAAGGCTTTGAATTTCATCAAAAGAGAGAAATCTCGGGATTTTTTGTTGAGGCTTGGGGCTTGTCACTTTATGGGCCCAGTTGATATCAGTTTTTTTATGACTATATAAATAGTTAAAAAAGCTTTTTAAGCAGGAGTATTTGCGATTGCGTGTTTTAATCCCAAGTCGTCCCCAGGGCCCGGAAGCCTCATAAAGTAAGTGTTGAATGAGCTTTGATAGGTTTTCAGGCTTAGAATCTTTAATGCCCAATTTCACAATTTGAGAATTATTTTGTTTCAGATCTGTGCTTTTGATAAAAAGGTAAAGCCCACTATGAATTTGTGACAGGTGTCTGATAAAGCCT
>JAKUPT010000029.1 GCA_022450595.1 Bdellovibrionales bacterium | reverse complement strand
TTGCAAGAGGCTATTATCTCCAAGCTTGGGAACACTTATAAATATCGCGCCTCTGGCAAGGTGGGTGCTAAAGCCATTTCCAATCTTTTGAAATTCTCCGTTCTCCGTGTTCATCGGCACAATATGAAAGACAATTTCATTAAAAAGCGGAGTTAAATCTGTTCCCCCAAATTGAAGGTCTGAAATTGCCAGTCTGAGTAGCAAATCTTCATCATCAGGTAGATCCCCAAATGTCAGTTTCTTTTCAAGGTCTGTTTGCAGATACTCTTCTTCTAAAAGTTTTAGATCACTTCCACCTGATAGAATCAGGTTCTTCTTTGGATACAATGAAGCCAGTTTTTCTGTCTGGTCAATATGGCTCATCCAAGGCGAATAATGGACGAAATTTTCCTCTAGCTTGGCATTTACACAGTCAAGAGTCTTTCCCCTCAGGGAGTCATTCAGCTCCTTTATCTTTTCAAATCCTGATTTGCCAAAAAACCAACTATCCATCACATACACCTATTTAAGAGTCACTCTGTCGAGAAAAAAGGTGAGCCCACCATCCTGCCGTCCAACATTTTGTACCCGGCTAGGGTTAATGGAAATCATCAGCTTTTTCTCAAATAGTGGGACCATCCACACGTTTTTCTGCACATACTCTGAGAGTCCTTTAACTGATAGAATCTTTTGATCAAATGTGGCCGCTAGCTGGGCCTCATCCAAAAGTTGCTCAAATTGAGTATCCTTTCTTGGGAAATGGGGATTCAGAGGTGAATCATCGCCTCTTAATAATCCGAATAGAACCAAGGGGTCAGCTACGTCCGCCCCGAGAGAGGCAAGTCTAAAAAGAGTAGTTTTGTTGCTCTTGTCAAAGAGCTTCTCTGTAGAATTGACTAACCGAACCTTCAAACCAACATCGGAAAGTTGTCTTTCTAATTTCTTTGCATAGGCACCATATTTGGCATCTTCAATCTGGCCACTGAAGATTGGGATTTCATATGTTTGCGAAAGGTCGAGACCATCAATGCTCTTTAAGAGAGCCTTGGCCTTATCAAGGTTTCTATTAACTCTGGTCATTGTTCGACCTGGCAGGTGTTGGGCTAAAAACTCGTGAGCCGGAGTATAAATTTCAACGCCAAGGCTTAAGTCATCGCGGTCAACTGCTAAATGAATTGCTTGCCTAAAACGTAAATAGGCCGCGACCGCATTATTGTAGTTAAAATAAATTGAAGTCAGGCTTGCAGCTCTCTTGGAGGCAGCAATTTCTTTGTTCTCAGTATGCGTGGCCACTTCAATATCGCTTATAAAAGGGGCATTCCCGTAATGAATTGATATGGTCCGGCCATTTTTGATGGATTTAAGTTTTAAGAGCCTTTTCTCTGAATTAAAGGAAGTCACTATGTAGCTGCCTGCTCCGACGGGATAGGTCTTCCAGGTTTCATAGTCGTCTTGTAGGGCCTCTATAGGAACTGGTGAAAAGTAAGGTCTTGCTATCGAATGGAGAAATGAGGGGTTCGGTTTTATTAGCCTGACCTCAAGAGTTCTTTCATCCAATAGTTTAAGACCTTTTACTTTTCCACTTACAAAAGTCTTATCATTTTTGATGCTCTCTATTCCTTCGATATTATTCAGAAACGAAATAAAAAATGACGGTTTCTTGGAGTAGAAACCCCGTAGCAACGAAAACTCTAGGTCTTTGGATGTAACCTTTCTGCCGTTGTGAAAGACCAGCCCATCTCTCAGCCTTAGGATATAAGCTCCTCTTTTATAATCAAAGTTAAGGGACTCCAGAAGGCCAGGGACCAAATCATAAGAGTCAGTCGTATAGACCAACTGTCCTAGTATGGGAGCAATCGTTGCGTACATCGAGTCAACGGATGCTCCCTTATCAAACGGAGGAATATCTGTTGGCTTAAGCTGTACTCTAAGGTCTGTTAACCCTAAAGAGGCTTGGGCTTCACTTTTTGGTACAAGTAAACTCAACATAATTCCCCCCAATATTAGGCAAAGAGATTTCCTCATTAAAAACCCGCCAAAAAACTACTCTTCGCATAGACTTTTAGGTCATCTCTTAATATTGGGGACGTATCTCTTTTTAGTCGCTCAAGGATTTTAGCGTTAATGACTGCTGCATCGGGGCGCACTAGCCGAGAAAAGCTATGAGTGGTTGCTAAGACCTCGACGAAGTGGTCGTCCAAAATATAAAGTCCTAGTTCTTCATCGAAGAGAACTTCACTAGAATGTTCCAGAGCTGCGATGACAAAAACAGGAAGCTTTGACGGGTCGACATAAACAATTCCTTCTTCTTCATCAAAGCCAAGTGCTCCAAGATCAGAAAACATTTTAAGAACCCGAAGCGTTTCAGGGTGAATCTGTAAGCTCTCTGCATTCAAGGTTGGTGTGCCATCATCCGAATTTATTGTTCCCAAATAATCTTGGGCCCATCCCTCTTTTGCATGAATAACTCCAAGTGCGGCCAAGATCATAACAGTTTTCTTATTCATCTTCATTTTTACTCCCTCCTTTTGAAATTAAATGGAATGTCCGGCAGTTAAGCCGAGTTTTTTTCTTTTATGGATATAGGTTGTGTATGGAAGCTTTGTGAGCTTGGCCGCATCAGCTCGTTTGCCGTTGGCTAAGACCATTGCTTTTTCTAAGTATATACGCTCAAGGTGGTTCCTGATTTTTTCGACGAATTCCTCATATGATGGGAATTCCTCAGGGCATTGTATTTCATTGAGCGCATTTGCAACATCATCTTCTGGAGTTAAATCTGTAAAGGCTGAGCGATCAATTACCTGGTCAGCTAGAGTGTAGGCCTTTCTGATTCTTGCACCCAGCTCCCTAATGTTTCCAGGCCATGCATGGCCCATGAGCATCTTTATCGCATCGTCAGTGATGGTTTTATCAATCTTTGATTCTCTGTTTTTCTGATCAACGATGTATCTAGCAATGGGTGCTATATCTTCTTTTCTTTCCGATAGAGGTGGAATGTGGATGGGGAGGATATTGAGGCGATAATACAGGTCCTCTCTAAAGTTCCCCCGTCGAACCTCTTCCAGAAGGTCACGATTGGTTGCGGCAACGATTCTCACATCAACTTTTGTAACCGTGTTGCTACCCACAGGAACAACTTCTCCTTCTTGAAGGACTCTCAGCAATTTAACTTGTAAATCGAGAGGCATCTCTCCAATTTCATCAAGGAATAAGGTTCCAAAGTTCGCAGCAACGAATTTTCCAGTTTTATTGGCCGTTGCCCCTGAGAAAGCGCCTTTTGTGTGCCCAAAGAGTTCACTTTCAACCAAGTCTTTCGATATGGCTCCACAGTTAATGGCAATAAAGTTTCCGCTGCGTTTTGAATTATCATGAAGAGATCGGGCCACCTGTTCTTTTCCAACCCCTGACTGTCCCGTGATAAGAACATTCTCTCCCGCTAAGGCATATTTGCTAACCTCATTGGCCACTTGGGCAAGTGCGGATGAGTGGCCGCGAAGGCCAAGAATTTTTTTGATCCAATCATTATTGGCTTCTTTCTCCTCTTTGCTAAGTTCGCCGTGCTTGACCTTGAGTGAAGCTACCTCAGCAATAAGTAAAATCACTTCTTTGCTTTTTTGCTTGAGATAAATGTGATCGGCTCCAGCATGGGTGCAAAGCTTGGCTTCTTCACTCGATAGATGAGCTGAGAGAACCACGGTATGAATGCTTGGATCAATCTGCTTGATGCTTCTAATGACTTCATGGCCTTTAGTCGGCATATCATAGTCAACAATGGCCATCCTAAATGGCGAATGCTGTTCACGTGCCTCCCTTATGGCCCTCAAGGCCTTTTGAGAGTTGGTGAATGTTGCCAAAGGAATTTGCTTGTCGTTAAAGAGCGAACGGGTCGCCGTTAAAAACATTTCATCATCATCAATGGCTATAACTCTTGCTTTCATATTTCCCCTCACTTTCCACCGAGTCGTGGGCTCGTATGGGCCTAGTACAAGGCATGTGCCAAAATCGAAGTGAGCGACAAATGCCTAAAATTACTTAAAGTCTTTTGGTTCGGGGTACGCAGAGCGGTTTCAAGGTCAGCAAAAGGGAGGTCGGTTTTCTACAAGATGTTGTAGCCCCAAATTTCATCTTAATCCCATATCCCAGCAAGTTACGGAAACTACTGGGAATTACCTTATATTTGATGGGACGCTCCATTTCTACAATTTTTTGTAGTCCCTCCTATGATGGGTTTAGTTAAAATGCTTATAACCACTTGTTAAATAAAAGGTTTTTAAGCAAACTTTGTTTAATACAATTTTTTGTAGCGGGCCTGTTGCGGCGAGAAAAATATGAAAAATTTATATAAAAATGGCCGCTGTCCCCGTCATTTTGAAGTCGGATTCCACCAAAACTTGGCCCCAGGCTTGCTCAAGTGAATAGCGAAACCAAATAGGCCAAGGGGGATAGGATGAAATTTAAACTGCTGGCAGTGCTGGTTATTTGCATGGGAATGATCAGCTATAATATTTATGCAAATACCTGTGAGAGATTGATGGGGGGAGATATGGCAGAAACTAATGAAGAGAGAATCGTAAGGGCGCAGCTTGAAGCCTATAACAATAAAGACGTAGAGGGATGCCTTCAGCATTTTTCTGATGACTTGAAGGTTGTTGCTCTTCCTGATGAAAAAATAATTGCCAATTCAAAGGATGAGATCAGACAGCATGTTCTTGGCCAAATTGAATCCGGCCAATTTCTTCCCGCCACTCTTGTTGATATTCGCTCTAACGGCCCCTTTGTCATGACCACAGAAGTGAAGGACAATGGGAAAAAGAAGGCCACAATCAGCTTCATCTATTATGTGCATGATGGGCGCATCCGAAAAATGTGGGGTGGGGTTTATAGTGAGTGAGTTTTCCTTCTGAGGTCTTATTTTCTTTCTCGTGTGGTTGCCGATTGCCTTGGACCGCAAGTTGCATACATTTCAATTACTGGCCACTAAACAACCTTTAGATATTGTTATGGCTTTAGGGAGTCAGCTAAAGCCGCATTATTAGGGAGCTTATTATTATGAAGTTATTATTACTTTTGACCACGTGTCTAATTTCTTTACAGTCTTTTGCTCAGTCAAGTTATACGACATATGGAAATACGACCTATGGCAGTGATGGAACAAGCTATTCTACATATGGTAATACAACCTACGGGAGCGATGGTACATCATGCTCTACTTACGGCAATACTACGTATTGCAACTAGAAATTCATCTTATTGAATTTAGAGCCGTCTAGTCTTGACCCGGCGGCTCCAGAAAATTTAACTTCGCGCCGAGAGCTTTGTTTTGCAAATTAATGTCAGATGTTACGACGGTAACACTTGAGCATGGATTTTGTTTTTGTAGTTCTAAGGCCCTTATAATAATTTGATCATCCACATTACTTGGATCTAGCCAATCAATTGCTTTAGTCATGGCTGGTTCTTTGTAATCCATTTTAACCGTAATCGTTCTGTCTACTATTATGCCAGTAGTAATATCACCTTGGTTTCTAAATCCTTTAATCCTTTTGATAGCTTTTCTAACTTTGGCTCTATATGTTTCCACTTTTCGGCCATCATCTTTTTGGTTGTCAAGCTCTCTCAGCACAGGTGTTGTAATCACAAAGATAAATGAAGGGGTGTTAAGAAGCTCTTTATAAGAAGCGGGATCAGGAGAAATCACCAATGCATTCGTATCTGGAATCAATATAGCGGTGTTGTCATTAGTGGCTTTTTGAATATGGTTAAGTGCGTTGTGGACTTCTAGTAACCACTTCCTAACATTCTTCTTTGCTTCGTCAATATTTTGAGGTGTCATAGGGTTAGACTTTTGCTCAATGTATGACTCAAGCCTTTTGAAGACATCTTGCAATTCTTTTTGAATGTTCTCAGTGTCGTTGTCACACAAAAATAAAATGTTTCGTTTTAAGTCTGAGAATCGGTCTTTTACAAGTCGTTGTTTTGCTCTCGTATCGATAGGGTTTTCACCATCTCGCCAAAAATAACAAGTTAACGTGATAATCACAACCCCTGAGTGTGGATCGTCATTGGGGTCACAATACTCTATCTTTACAGTATCCAAAAGTTCGTAGAACAGAGATTCAATATCAGTTAATTCTTTCCTTAGTTTATCCAGATAATTCAATTTGGTGCTCCTATTGGAAAACAATCGTTGAGCAAGAATAGCATTCCTTGGAAATGATGTCTAAACACTTGAATCACTGATGATGTAACAGGTCTGCTTTTTCAAATTTCTATAGGCGTGCACTTAAAGGATCACTTATCTTCTACAACATTCTGAAGTTACTCATCCTATTGTTTTTACCTTACTTTTTCCAAGACATCTCAATATCTTGTAGTTGGCCAACTCTAAATAGATAGAGACAAATTTTGAAATGCCAGATTAATCGAAGCTTTAGCGCATTCTCGTAATTGGCTTATCCCTTGTAATAGCTTCCCCCTGAAGAGGCCATAAGTTTGTGGCTCTAAAACCTAAAAACAATAAGGGGGTAATGATGAATAACGAAAATCAAAAACCATGGCTCAATGAAGATGGATCAGCAAAGAGCGACCATGAGCTAAGAGAAATCTGTAAGGATTGGGGGCCATCGGTCTGGGAAGAGTATCTCACAAGTATCGAGGTCGCGCAGAAAGAAGACACTCTGGTTTCCTCATCGAATTTAGATAAGTTTTCAGCGCAGGAGTGCGCAGGTCTGCTCTTCTCTCTCGCGAGTGAGGAACAGTTTCCACTCCTTAAGGCTGCATTAAACTCCTGCATCCGTGAGCTACCCACAAAACAACGTCAGGTCATCCATCAATACTATTGGGAAGGGAAAACCATTGGGGAGATTGCCAGACTCCGTGGAGTGAGCAAGCAGGCTATTCAAAAAACAATGAAGTCGGCTCATGAGCGGCTAAAGATCAGTCTCACAAGAGGAGTCATTCAGAGGAAAGTTGAGGCATTAAAAGAAGTGTTGAGTGCGTAGAGGTTGTCGATCGGTTGTCGTTTTGTCCGCTGGGTTGACTTTTTCCGTATGGGTGAGGGGCAAGAAAAGCGCATCAACTAAAACACAAAAAAATGGAGGTCTCATGGAGTTTTCTACAGCGGATCAGATCGTTGCTAGATCAATTTTAAAGCGGCTACCACCGGCACAAAAGAAGGCTGTGGTTCTCAGGTTCTGGCACAACTATTCAATTTTTGAAATTGCCAAGGCCTTAAGAATAAGCTGGGGAGAGGCCGACAATCTACTGCGAGCGGCACTGCTTAAGATGAAAAAAGATTGTCTGAGCCAGCCTCAATTTTCACGATCTCAAAAATTATCACTGGTAGCGTAAAGGGGGGATAACGAGATGATGTTATTTGACATGTTTAAGGGACGTAAAAGTAAAAGAGGACAGATTCTAAAAGTTCGCAGTGTGGGCCACGGCTACTATGATGAGAAGCTGGATCTTTGTGAACTACGAATTTATGGGTTTGAAAAAGACGGCTACACTCTTGAGCCTGAAACTGACATCAACGCCGCTCATGATTACGTCATTTATTATGAAGAGATGAAAAGCGAAAACCTGGAGCCCGTAGGTGTCGGCTATCTTCTGCATGGTCAAAATGCCGGACTCATTCGACTTGTTTGGGATTTTTACGACAGCTCGAACATTTACATCAACCTATCTAGTTACAAGGCTAATGAGGCATTTAAAGATGCTGCATAAAATAATAAGGAGAACTTTTAAATACTACTAAGATTTTACGGGGAAGCAACGTGGGAAGTGTTGTGTTCAAATTTTAAGGGGGTCTTTAATGACAAATAAACAAAACATCGAAACATTGCTATTGGGCTGGCTTGATCCAAGAGACAACAGCGTCCATAACGCTGGGGTTAGCTTTTATAACCCAACCTATGGAGAATATATTCTCAAAATTGATGAGGAGCCAAGTGAAAAGCAATATTTTTTAAAGCCGTGTGGCAGTGAAAATGATCGAATTGATTTCAGAATGGAATTGGTCGTTAAAAAGAAAGATGGAACATTTTTGAAGCGTCAGCTTGTTGGACGTGGTTATAGTGATGAAAGTACAAGTGGAAACATCTTTGTCAACTACGGATCGAAGTTTAAAACCTTGGTGCTCTATCTAAATAACTAAATGATTTCAAAAAATATTTGGGTTGTGGGTCTTGTTGCCTTAGTCGGTGGGATGCTTCTATTTGCCGACCCAGCACTGGCCCAGGGTTTTGGAGGAAGTGGTTTTGAAAGCCGTATCAAGGGTTTTACTGACAATATCATTTCCGTCATCCTTCCTGCTGTAGCTATCCTGGGCCTTCTCTACGCGGCCCTGCTTGCAGCAAGTGGTGATGAGGGGGCCAAAAGGCGTATGGTCTTGGTGGTTATCGCCAGCGTTATTGGCTTTCTTGCACCTGTCATCATTCGGTGGTTTCAATCCGCCGTCGGAGGGTAAGCTTATCGAGCTTCACACCTCGCAAGTGCATCGAAACCTAGATGCCAAGTTTAAGATTGGGGGCCTTGAGGCCCTCGATCTTCTTCTCGCACTCATTTTCGGCACAGTTATGAACCTTTTCTTTGGTGGAACGGCTCTTGAAATACCCCTCGTCATTGGTGGGCCAATTATCATCATTGCAATCTTCTACGTCGGAAAAAAAGGAAAGCCTGACAATTTTATGGCCCACCTAATCCGCTTCTACCTGGAGCCAGGCTTCTTTTCCTCCGGGGAAGAACCAAGAAAATTAGCAAATATGAGGAGTAAAATCTATGAGTTTCGCTGAAGAACTAGGCCTATGGCACTTTGATAATGACCTGATGATCTTTTGTGACGGCTCCTTCGGTGCAGGGTTTAAGCTTGAAGGATTCGATCTGACCTGTGCCAATGAGTCAGCAATTAATCAATTGAACCGTAGCCTCGAAAATTTATTGGTCTCGGGAGAGGAAGGAACAAAGTTACAGGTATTCTATAAGCTCTCACCTGTTGTGGAAGATCTTATTCAAGCTCATGAGAGTTTATCTTGCGAAATGGAAGGGCCCTATCAACGGATTGCCCAAGCTAGATTAAAATTCTACAGGAAGAATCAGTCAGAGCATAGGTACTTCACCCCAAGCATTTATCTTTTTGTCCGCAGTGGGTCTTATAGAATGGCAAAGCAAGGGATATTTTCACCTATCAAGCAATTTGAAACAATCTCCCAAGAAGAATACTTTGAGCGTAAAGAAAAGTTTCTTCGGTCCGTTAAGCAAGTTGAGTCGATTCTAGATTCAGCAAAGCTTGGCCCCGTTGCCCTAGAATCAAGTGATTGGTTTCAATTAATGTTTGAATACTTGAATTTAAGCCGTGTCGAGCGGATTGGTCCAACTGATTATAGGGAGCCAAGGAGTTTCCTTGATCCCTCCCTTGGCGAACAGCTTACGTTGACAGACTTTCTCTGGAATAAAGATGCAATAAACCTTGGCGAGTACCAGTTTAGGACAATAAGTTTATCGACCCTTCCAGAAGGGCAAACTTATGCCTCCATGGCCAATGTCTTTTCAACAATACCTTTTCACTTTTGGATCAGTCAGTCCATTCACTTGCTCGATCAGGCTAAAGAAAAGTCATCACTGGAGTTAAAGAGGCGAGTGGCCCACTCAATGGCTTCTGGTAGTCAGAATGTCAGTGACTTGGAGTCAGAAAATCGTCTTGGCCAAATTGAAGGTCTATTAGCAAACCTTCTTGAAGGCTCTGAGAAACTCGTTTCTTCAGATTTTACAGTGATCATATGGGGTAAAAATAAAACCGAGATTGATGACAAGACTGATGAAGTTCTAAAGACCTTCCGATCAATTAATCAAGCGGAAGGACTTCAGGAGACGTTGGCCTCCAAGGAAGTCTTTTTAAAATCCCTGCCAGGACGAGGTGAAGGAATAAGACAGAAAAAAATGAAGTCCAGCAATGCGGCCCATTTTATGCCGGTCTTCGCCAGTTGGGCCGGAAACAAAAGGCCTGTATGTCTACTTCCTACAAGGGACGGTAGATTGTTTTCACTTGATCCTTATGCCGAACACCTACCTGCTTGGAACGGAATAGTTTTTGGAGGATCAGGTAGTGGAAAAAGCTATACAGTCGTGCAGCTTATGGCGATGTTCTATGGGAAAAGTCATCGGAATAATTCTGGAAAGTTAGTTAGACCCAGGGTTGTATGGATTGATAACGGAGCGTCTTCTAAAAGGCTGATCGAAATTCTTGATGGAGAGTTTTTGGATCTCAACTTAGATTCAAACCTTTGTTTGAACATGTTTGACCTCAAAGAAGGCGAAACAGCTCCAACTCCAGACAGGATCAGAACAGTTCTCGCCGTTCTTGAGATGATTCTAAAAGACGATGATAAAAAATCTTTGGGCAAACGTGAAAAGGCCCTTCTTGAAGAGCAGATTCATCGGGTTTACAAAGATGCCAACGGGAAGATGCCGACATTATCGGATTTGAAGCGATTATTGGATCGTCACGAAGACTCCCAAATGAAAAAGTTTGGTGAGATTCTTTATAGTTGGACGGGTTCATCAGCCTACGGGCAAATGCTAGACGGCCAAACAAATGTAAAGCTCTCGAAAGACCTTGTTTCTATTGAGGTTCAAAATTTAAGCAATTATTCGGATCTTAAAGATGTTCTTTTGCTTTTGCTCACCTCCTATATCCAGGATGTCGCTTCTTCAGACATTGAGCGGGAGTACCTACTCATCATTGATGAGGCAGAGCGACTTTTCCAATCTGAGTTGGCTAGACAGGTTGTGATTACCTGTTATCGGACATGGAGGAAGTTTAAGAGTGGTATTTGGTGTCTTAGCCAAAACTACAAGGACTTTATGGCCGACAAGTCGCTGCGGGATGCTCTTATGACAAACACGACAAGCGTGATCATCTTGCGTCAGCGGAAGATTGACTGGGACGACTTTAAAAAGACTTTTGACTTCGATGACGCTCAAGTGGAGCAAATCAAGAGTTTGAGGATTAGAAAGGGCGAGTTCAGTGAGTTTTACTATCTTCAAGACGAGAACGAGACCATTTTGCAACTTGTTCCCGAGCCTTTGAGTCACTGGTTTTCCACCTCAGATGCCAACGACAAAATGATGATTGCCAACATGGAGGCTGAAAATCCTGATTTAAGTAAGCTTGATGTCCTTGAAAAACTGGCCTTTGACTTTCAATAAATATCTAAGGAGGTTCTATTGCGAAAAATAATCATCGCAATGGTTTTGCCATTATTTTTGATTACTCAACCCGTTCATAGTTTTTGGGGGGATGGCGGTGCAGGTTGGGCACAGATCCCATATCTGGTAAAGATCCTCGCCGAGAACTATAAGCGTTATCAACAGCTTAAACATATGATGGATCAGGCGAGACGTTCTGATAACTATTTCAGAACGATTAATCAGGGGCTAGACAATGTCACAGGACTACTTGAAGGCTTGCCTGTTCAAGATCAAGGAGTCTTAAGAGAGTTGCGGGATTTTAACCGCTCCCTTAAAACCGTAGCAGACCTCTATGGGCAAATTCCAAAGTCGCCAGAAGAGGCCCTGCATCAGCTCCATGATAAAACTGTTGCCGAGTCTCTCCAGATGGTGAACTCGTTTAAGGACTTCTCAGTGTCCCAGGAAAGAAACTCAGACTCATTAAGAGTTCAAAGCGAAGTGGCTTCACCTAAGGGTGCAGCACGTTCGGCGGCTGTCTCAAACGCTCTTATTCTAAAAAGTGTCAATCAGTTGATTAGGCTGCAAAGCCAAAGCTTGAAACTTCAAAGTGAAACTCTAGCCATGCAAAACCGACAGGACAAAACGTCGGTGTCGTCTTACCAGGAAGTTGACCAGAGCTTGGGGGCTGCCTTTAAGAATTTTCAACGAAATAAAGGCTTTCTTAAGTTTTAAGCGTGTTTGATCAACTCGCGGTGGTTGCAAAGGAGATCCGATCAGAGGTCCTTGACCTCTATTGGATACTTCTGATCCCTCTCATCCTTGTCCTGATCGTTTTTGAGTTTTTTAAAGGTAAGCAGGAGTCTATAGATGTCCTTGAGATCTTACGACGTACAGTGATTTCTGTACTTCTGCTTTTTTCCTTCGATTACACCATTAACGTAATTGGCATGATTGGTGATGGGATCATTGAAAAGATTGATAAAATTACGGATGTTTGGGAGGTCTTGAGAAACCTAGGACCAAACTACAAAGAGTCATCAAGTGGGCTCTTTAATTTGCGAGGGCATATACTCTATGTCTTTGCTTTAATTTCCTACATCATTGCTTACCTTGGATTTTTTGTCGCAGAGGCACTCACTCATTTTGTTTGGGTCGTCCTATTTACCATCTCGCCATTGATGATCTTGGCCTATATCCCTAAGTCTACGGCCAATGTTACTGCGAATTTATACAAGGGACTCATTAAAGTTGTGATTTGGAAGATTTTGTGGACCGTCCTAGGTGTGTTGCTATTGAAGATGGCCATGAATCCTACGGTTGGAAATATGGAGGATTATCTTCTGTCGATCATTCTAAACCTCTGTATTGGATTGAGTATGCTTTTTATTCCCGTGGCTACGAGATCACTTATCAATGATGGAATGGAGAGCGCTGCTTCGGCCCTAGCTTCGGTTCCGGCCATGGCGGCAGCTACAACAGCTAAGCTCTATGCAACGAAAGCGGTAAAGCAGGGGGCGACGAAGGCATGGTCTGCTGGGCGTTTTGCTGCAAAGCCGATCACTAACCCTATAAGTGAACGTATGTCTCGATTAAAAGAAAAAACTCAGCAGGGACAAAATGAGAAGAAACGTCCCCAAGTCAGAGCACAAACAAAAAAAGGAGGAAATTGAAATTATG
This sequence comes from Bdellovibrionales bacterium, assembly GCA_022450595.1. Classification (GTDB taxonomy): domain Bacteria; phylum Bdellovibrionota; class Bdellovibrionia; order Bdellovibrionales; family UBA1609; genus JAKUPT01. Next base: position 21,079 of record JAKUPT010000029.1, on the reverse strand, counting down.
AGAAAAAGCAAATCACTTAATGCTTGGACAGATATTAACGCCCTATTGAGGAATCATAAGTTGATTAACTTAGGGCTTCTATTGGTCTGTGTTTTTCAGGTTCTTATTATCGGTATCATGTACTTTGGTGATCCGATCGTTGTCATTAAAGAAAATGAAACACAGACGTATCACATGGGTAAAAGGGCTGGGCAGCCTATCTCAGAAGGGGCCGTTGAACAATTTGTTGAGCGTTTCCTTAAGGCTCGATATGAATGGAAGAGTCTTGACCCTTTAGCCATGAGTAAGAGCCTTGCTCCTATTGCAACAGATGGGTTGAATAAAAAACTCCATAATCTTCTTACTCACCTGAGAGATAAGGAGTTTCAAAGGAAAGAAACCTCACAATCCATTGTCAATGTAGAAGTACAAGTGACTGAAGAACAAGTTGTTGCTCATTTTGATAAGCTCTTAAGGATAGAAGGAATTCCTATACCAGTTCCAACCACAGTTTCTCTTAATATTATTCAAGGGAAACCGAACACATGGAACCCCATTGGACTTTATGTCAATGGTATTAAGGAGCATCAAACGAAGTGATTGAAAAATCCATTTTGGTATGGCTGCTTTTGGCATGGAGCTTTAGTGCTCATGCCAGTGGTATCAGGACAGTGCATGTCAACGATGAAAAAATGCAGGCCATCTCACTCAGGATGGGAAAGGCCACAGTTCTTCGTTTTCCCGATAAACCTAAGAAAGTGGTTATTGGTAATCAGAACTATTACTCTGTGGAATTCATCGACAATGACTTGACCATTCAGCCTATTGGAGATGTGGAAACCAATCTGTTTGTCTACACTCCACATCGAACTTATGGATTTCTTTTGAAGGTTTGCCACGGCTGTCGATACGATGATCTTGTCTACGTTAAATGGAAATCAAGGTTTCAGCCACCAGCTAGATCAAGACAGGAGCAAAGCGCAGGTAAAACATCTATACCTGGATTCAAGGCCATCGGCCTGAAATTTTTTCTGGAAGAGGATTTACAGATTGAAGTTGTTAGAACAATGGCTGATGAGGGGCGCTCGCTCCGAATTATAGACATAAACATTAAAAATCTCACCACGTCTGAGAAGATCAAGATTTCATCTCTTAAATTGGTCGCCACTCGTAGGAATATCCCGTTGAGTGGCCAAGGTTATGTGATTGAAGAAGACTCTCTTCAGGGTGATAAATCTTCAAGGGCAAGGCTTTTCTTGCCCCTGAGTGAGAAGCGTGGATTTTCATTGAATGCAGTCTTGGGTGATAAAAAGAATAAGGTCATCGTTGGGCAGAAGTTTTTGCAATGAAGGGCCTTAATCAGGTTCGATCCTTTTTTATCAAAAAGGAGAATGAAAAAGAGGTCCTTAATAGAAAAAGGACCTTTCTCTTTGTTGCTTTTTTAATCAGTCTTGGTGTTTTGGTTGTTCTTGTATTTGGTTCGGAGAATGACTCCAGTGTTATCATCGAGACCATTGAGCCCATTAAAGTAAATGTTGAGGAAAAAGAACATCCTCAAGCTTCTGGCACTATTAGTGGGCTTCTGCACTCTTCCCAATGGAAAGAGCAAGAGAAATTGGCTCGATCGGCTCCTCACCGAGAGCAACCTAGGCTTATAACTCAAGTTGAATATAGGGCCCCGCAGGTCATCAAGAGAAAAGTAGAAGAGGGACTTTCTCACGGGCTCCCCTTGGGAACAAATTTAGTTGGTAAGCTTTTGACCTCCATTGATACCCGTGAAACGAATCAACTCTATAAGGTTTTACTTCCCTATGGGGGCCGAGATAAAAATGGGGGAGAAATACCTAAAAATACTATTCTCTTTGGCAAGGTGAACTATCCAGGAAAAGGCAAAAAGGTCTTTATTCAGTTTTCTAAGGCCCTGTTACCAAATGGTAGAGAGGTAAGCCTCAACGCTCAAGCCTTAAATTCAAAGGACTATTCGCCTGGTTTAGTTGGCGAATTTCACGGGCGAACGACTGAACGGATCGTTTCTACTCTAGGTCTTACAATGGTGTCGGCAATGACTGACACATTAACGGAAAGAGAGGCTATTGGTGGCGGCGTTGGTAATGGAGCCTTTATGGCAATGGAGACGACGCCCAAGGCAACGGCCAAAAATGCTCTCTTACAAGGTGTTTCTCGGGTGAGTGAAATGGAAGCTCAAAGACGAGCGCAAGACCTCTCTGACCAACAGGAGTTTGTGACGGTGCCCGCAGGTCAAGAGTTGATCGTGAATCTTGTTGCGACCTATTACGGCGATTGATGGCACAGAAAAAAGAAAGTGGCATTGAAAACATCGTATCAGGCCTCTTTAAAGGAGGCCTGATACTGATGAGAATATGTTCCTTTGGCCTAAGACGAATCAATTATAAAAGCGCAGATATGTGGTTTGGTGTTTTAACCGTGACCCTGTCTTTGGCTATCCTTTCTCTTGGCCCAGTCAATGTTTTTGAGAAAGCGGCGAGCATGATCTATCCATCAGGGATGCCGTTTTACTTTCGCGTGTTTTTTTCTCTTTCGCCTCGAACCCAGTGCCTTGTATTCATTGGTCTTGTCCTTTTGTCTTCATTTACCATTCTAGGGTTTAAAGAGTTTAGGAGATACTCCTTATTTCAGAAGGCCTAAGACAGAACGGGTTTGAAAACAGCTACAGGAGAGAAGCCCCAAGTGAAATCTATTATTTCAACGGGGGCTCACCGTTGCAAGGTCATCGTTGAAACTTTTGGGGTTGGCTTGGGAAAGTTTGAAGCTCAAAGGGACAGTCTAACAGCAGGCTTTCGGCAAACTGTTGAGAGTATAAAGTTAGCCCAGGATAAAGGAAAAGTAGAAATCTATCTTTGTGAGAGAGATCTTCCTGCTTTGGTTGCCTTTGGTGAGATTTTTTCTCACATAAAGGAGCCCTATTCTTTTGTCATTGGTCAAAGTCTTAAGGGTCCTCTCGTGCAGTCCATTCGCTCTCTTCCTCACCTTCTCATCTCTGGAGCAACGGGTGGCGGTAAATCTGTTTTCTTCCGTTCAACCATGCTTTCTCTTTTAAAAAGCTCTCCCCATATCCAACTTTATCTTTTGGATTTGAAGCGAGGGGTTGAGGTTAAGGAGTTTGCAGAACTCCCAAATGTTAAGACGGCCAAAGACGAAGAGGAGGCCACTAACATATTGGGAGCCTTGGTGGATGAGATGAATCGACGCTATACCATTTTAGAAAAGAATGGTCAGAAGTCCATTGATCCTAAAAGGGACAAGCTGGATTTGATTGTTGTCGGTATTGATGAGGCGGCAGCTCTTTTTGGCAGAAAGACAAATGAATCGGCCCGTAAGCTTATCGGTGAACTCGCTCGACTTGCTCGCGCAGCGGGTATTCACCTTGTCCCTTCGACTCAAAAGCCTGTGAAAGATGCCATTGATACAGAGACCTTGGATAATCTTCCAGGGCGCATGACCTTTAGAATGATTTCATCAGCCGCTTCTAACGTGGCCATGGGTGGAAACCTTGCTAAAAAGTTACCTGCCATTAAAGGTCGGGCCATGTGGACTAATGGCAGTGATCATCAAGAAATTCAAGCGCCCTATCTGGACGATGAGGAGATGGATATTGAGCTGAATATCATAAAAGAGGAATTTGAAAGTGGTCAAAGAAAGAATTTTCAGAAAATGATCGACACTCAAAGTGAAGTGAACTTTGAAGAGATGACGGAGTAAGTCTCTGGCAAAGTCACAAAAAAGAGGTTTGGTTTTGACTTCGAGAGATTATCAACTGTTTAAATTCCTTTTTCGAGGACGAATCGCCACCATAGAGCAGATCAATCGATACATCTTTGGTGGTATTCGCCTTCAAACAGTTGGACGACGACTAAACCGCTTATCTGAAAAGGGGTATATAGTTAAAACTCCTTTCGTTATGGATTGTAAAGCTAAGCTGGCCTATCAGGTCAGTGATAAAGGATTGAGTGAGATTCAGTCCCAGCTAAAGTATCAAGTTAAAGGCCGCCCTAGAAAAAGTGATTCTCCAGAACATGATGTGACCTTAAATGACATCCGATATGTCCTTGATAAGGCCGAAAAGGCACTTCAGGTTTTGTCTGAAAATGAACTTCAAAGTTGTGAGGAATTTTCTGGGAGTCAGGGGTTGAAGCCATTTGTGGACTTGAACAGCGATGGAGCAATTCAACTTAAAAAGGATGATGAGCATTTTTATGTAGCCCTAGAGTACGATGCTTCAGAGAAAAGCCATCACCGCTACGTTGAGAAAATTGGAAGCTACTACCGGCACTCCAGTGTTCCCGCAGTGCTTTACATCTGCAAAAGTAACCACATTCGAAAGGTTCTCAAGAAGGCAGAAACCGAAGTCCTAAAAGGACAAGATAAGAAGCCTAAATTTTACTATGCTACATTGTCTGATGTCCTTGATGGGTCTGATCAAATGTCATTTGAAAATTTATCAGGACGAATCTTTAAACTCTAAACTGCACTTAGGGAGCCTAATATCAGGTGCTTCTATCGTGCTTTCTGCCTGCTTGCAACTAAGCAGGCAATTCTTCGTAACGAGCTGAAATGATTAGGTTTGATGTCTCGATTTGAAGAGGCAGTCGGATTTTTTTGTGTACTAACAATTTTTATAAGGGAGGTACTTATTAAACGAGTATTTATGGTGAGCTTATGTGCGGTAATATTTGGGACAGGCTGTGCAACAATGAAAGAGTCTCTTGTTACTGGTGTTGGAGCTGGCGCTGCAACAGGACTTGTTGCTGGTTCCATGACTAATAAAGATAATCAGAGCAAAGGAGCCGCAACTGGTGCTTTAGTTGGAGCCGCTATTGGAGGGATTAGCAGCTATCTTATTCATGGCACTCTTGAGAAAAGAGATGCAAAAACAAGAAAGCACACGTTGTTAAATTTAGACCGTTATTCGGTATCTACTCCAGCGGGATCAGGAAGCGCTCAGGATTTCAAACTCTCAACTCCTAATGTGGATAAAGAGTGCTTTGATTGGGAGGTTAAAGGCGACAAGCTGGTACAACAGCACTGTGTATGGACAATTAAAGGCAATTCTTTCTGGGTGCCCTCAAGGTAATGAGCGAGATTAAGTCAAAAGGGGCCGCTAGAAGAATTTTACTTACTGATGAAAATGCTGAGAGAGCCGCCGTCCTAATTGACAAGTTAAGAGAAAATTCATGCAGGATAGATGCATCGAGACTGGTCAATTTTATATTGGAGGTCTTTTTTGATAAATATGAGGATTCCGAGTTTAAAAATATCCAGAGGAATTTTTTTGATAAGAAAAGCTATCTAAAAAAACTTATCATCAATGCCTCTGAGGATGAGCTTGATTCCTCCATTCAAAAATATTTAAGTCAAAGCACATCAGGTAGGAAGAGAGGTCGAAAGCCTCGAAGGACTAAGACGCAGCAGCCTGATGAAGTTGAAAGCACCTGACAAGTACTGGCTTTTGACTCAAAAAGAGCGGGAAAAGATGTTGAATCAATGCGGCCCTGACGGGCCGCTTAATCTTCTTATTCCAAACCATCTGATGGGCGCGGATATTTCAGAATCCTGTGACATTCACGATTTCATGTATATAAAAGCGGAATCAAAAAGTGACTTTCGGGATGCTGACCGAGTGTTTCTTGATAATATGATGACGCAGGTTGAAAATGGATCGAAATTTTCAAGGTTTGGGCGCAAAATGCTGGCCTGTCTCTATTATGGGGCAGTTAGGGCCTATTCTTGGATTAGAAGCAGCAAATGACTTGATAGTACATTAAAAATGTACTAATCTGGAGGTATCTCGTTGAGTGGCTATGAGGTGAAAATTAAAAAGAAAATTTTGGCAGAGATTGAAAAAGAGATGGAGGCTAAAGGGATTAGCCAAGGTGAGCTAGGACGACAGCTTGATATCGCTAGGCACCACGTCAACGCTTACCTGAGAGGACGTAATTTATCCCTTAGCTTTGAGCGAATTTTTGAAATGGCCGATGTTGTAGGACTGGAAATAGATGTCACTGTTAAAAGGAAGGGGCGGAAATAATAAATGCCTTCTCCATTATTGGGGAAGACATGTTCAAAATGTAAAAGAACAAAGTCTGTCGATGCTTTCTATTCCAAGGGTGACCGAGTTGATTCTAAATGTAAGGAGTGCGCAAAAAAGCTAAGGAATCAACGCTACCAAAGAAAAAAAGTAAAGGAACAGCGGCGCACTGATAAAGGACGATTAATGAGAATAAATAATGTGAACTTTATTGAACGATTTGAGCGAAGCGAACAAAAGCGTAAAGCTCTTTGCCAGACGGTTCACAATATTTTGGAAGATCATTTATATATGGTCGTGACGGGGCAGTATTCCTCGGGAGTTAAAAATGCGGCTTAATCTTGATGTTTACTCAAAAAGAGTTTCAAAGCCTTTGCGCGAAGGTTATGCCATTACACGAGTGTCCACATCTGAAAGGGCCCGAACTCAACACGGCTCTCTAGAACAACAGTGGAACCGAATTTCTCGTTGGGAAAAGAACGTTTCGGATGAAACGGGACTTACTTATAAGGTTGTCCATCACATCCAAGAGGACACCAGCGGAAAAAGAGAAAACACTCATCGCCGTCTAGAACTTTTGGAGTTGTCCCGAAAGATCGAGACCGGAGTGATTGACTTTATTGTGGTTGAAAAGCTGGATCGTCTTTCAAGAGATGAAATTTTCAATCTCATCTTGGCCGAAAAGTTAGTTCAGTTTGGTGTTGAGCTTTTCTTGATTGATGGCGGTAAGGTTGATTTTAGACAGTCTGGAGACCGCTGGAAGTTTAAGATTGATAATATCCGTGCTGGCGAATACAGCGAAGACCTATCGCAGAAAGTATCAATCAAACAAAGAGAAGCGATGGTCAACAACGGCAAAGACCCCACTCCCATTCCAACACTGGGCCTAGATAAGCACAAAGTTTGGGTTGGGATGTATGAGGTTAATGAGAAAGAACTGTCTGTTGTCGTCGATATAATGAAGAAGTTTGTCGATCTTAAGGGTTCTCGAAAGGGAACCCTTAAGTATTGTCGTGAAAAAAACTATAAAACTAAAGCTTGGTTGACTGAATCCAAGGTGAGCAGTGATGGCAGAAGACTTCCTCCTAAAAAAATGGGAGGAGACCATTTCAAATGGGACAGCCTGATCAGGCTCTTGAAAAACCCGAAATACCGTGGAGTGAATCAGTTTTACGACTACTACGGGCAATTTCCTGATAAGCGCGATAAAAATGGCTTTGTGAGTTGGGAGTATTTTCATCGTCGAGAGCATGGAGACATTATTGACCCTAAACTCTTGGCCCAAGTTGACGAGTTGGTTCAAACTGTTGAATGGAAGCCTAGGCAAAATGAGTTTTATCTCGCGGGAGTCGTTTTTGCTCCTGATGGATCAAGATACTATGGTGAGGCAGCCAAGAGTGGGAGTAACTGTTACTACTACAACCGCAAGGCTGGACATCGAATCATTGCTAAAGAGTTGCACGATCTTGTTATTCAGAAGCTCAAGAGCCTAATCAAAGACAGTAAAAAATTTGAAAACCTTATGAGGGGTGCCAGACTCCAAAAGCAAACAGGGCTCAGCGATTTTGCGGCGCAAAGGCTGCAAATTGTAGGAAGAATTGAGGAGCTGAACCAGATAGAGGAGCGTTTTAGCGAGTCAATCAGGGCGCTGGCCCTTAAAGGTGCCGATAATCTAGAGTCGGCCATATCCTTATTGGTTGAGGAAAAAGAGACAGCCAAAAAGGAAATGAGCACGTTACATGCGGAGCTGGCCGACATAGAGCTGAAGGAGAAGTCCTACAAAGAAAACTGCCAGGGCCAAGCTCTGAAGAAATTTTTAAAAACGGCTTTTAGGGATTTTGACAAGATGTATGACATCGAAAAGAAGACCTTGCTCCAGGCCGTGTTTCCGCAAATTTTAGTCCATGTCACCGATCAAGGCGTTGACCTAGAGATTGTCATTTCCCTTGATCCTTTCCAATCGCCATCTCCAGCCCCTGATCACAGGGGTCATGGGGGTGCATCCGCAAAAATTTTACCCTTTCGATCCCATAAAAATTCAATTTCAAATTCAGATTTAGGCATAAAAAAAGGCCACTTCGTCTCGGCCTCTCCCGCTCGGGGTGAGGAGGACACGAAGTGGCCTTTTGTCGTAAATGGTCGGACCGACTGGATTTGAACCAGCGACCTCCACCACCCCAAGGTGGCGCGCTACCAGGCTGCGCCACGGTCCGACGAATTTGATGGTGGATAGTGTTTATCATACATAACTGTCTAGAATCAATGGTTAAGTCCGGATTTGAAAGCTTAGAGCTTGCTAAAAATTATCACCTCCATTAGATCTTAAATTTAAGGAGGCTCTATGCAGTTAAAGCCAATTGGATATGTTGAGTCCGTTTATAAGCAAAAGTTTGGTGTTCCGAGGCAAAGCTTGTTAGTTGATGAGGCCAAAGCTGTTCTGCATTTAGATCGTAAAATAGTCACTGCTCAGGCCTTGGAGGGCATAGAAGAATTTTCTCATATATGGTTAATTTTTGGCTTTCATTTAAACAACAATTTGTCTTTAAATGCAAAGGTGTCTCCTCCAAGGCTTGCAGGTGGCAGAGTAGGAGTTTATGCCAGTAGAAGTCCTCATCGGTTCAACTCGCTAGGGCTTAGTTGTGTGAAACTAGAAAGCGTTGATTACCCAAAGCTTAACTTAGCCGGTGTAGACCTTGTAGACTCAACTCCTGTATATGATATTAAGCCATACATTAAAGAGTATGATGCCGTTGAATCGGCACAGTCGGGCTGGCTTGAGAGGGTTGGTAAATATGAAGACTGTTCAGTGGAGTTTAGTGAACAAGCCCATGATTTATTGAGTGCTGAGCAAATGAAATTAATTCTAAACACCTTAAAGGCTGATCCACGTCCTATAAACTATAAAAAACCTGAATTTAACAAAATATATCAGATGCTTATGGATGGTTTTGATATTCATTTTCAATTTATTCAGCCTAAAAAGATATTTGTGCATAAAATAATTGTGTTATAGCTCTTGGTTAACTAATCTTAATCTATTGATATGAAAAATAAAAAAAGTATATCTATTCGAAATATCATCCTCATCAACCAATCCCTTTATCTTTTGGTTCTTTTATTTTTTATGTCGATCACTCTTTTTATTTATTATGAGTATCAATCGGAAAAAGTGGAGAAACGATTTTTAGATATAAAAAATGAGGTTGTAGATGAAGTAAATGTCAGCTTAGAAGACGCAAAAAAATCACTTTATTTTGCCAAGGCAAATCTGGAAAATCTCTTGATCGGGAAAGACTCAAAGTCTCTTATACGGATCAATAATTCTTTTAAAACTATTTTAGAAAACAATAATTATATATATAATATTTATTTCGCTCTAAGCAAAGATTATGCGCAAAGAATATTTGATCAAGATGCCTATGTCATGACTGTTACTAAAAATGGAGACAAAAGTGATTATACAACCAGGCGCTGGTATGACCCAGCGTATTTAACAGATCCTTCCGAGGTCTGGTACCACACTTCTAAAAGAAGCTCTAATGTAGAGTTTAGCCCTATATATTATGATAAAACATATATGAAGCAGTGGATGGTTTCTGCTGTAAGTGGTTACTTTGATGAAGATGAGCATGTAGCTATGGTCGGCGTTGATCTACTCATTGATGATATTGTTGGAAATCTCAAAGAGTACTCATTTGGCAATACGGGAAGAGTGCTGTTAGTTGATAGTGAATCGGGTAAAGTGCTTTCTAAATATTCTGATGTTAACTCAGACAACTTGCTTTCTATTCCCATTAAAAGATCAGGGGCGTCTAAACTTTTGTCTACAGAAGAGCTGAAAAAAATATTTAAAACTGAGTCAGGAGGAGTTGAATATTATACAGTTAACAATAAGGACTTTGTTGTTTCAATTTATTCTCTTCCCAGTCTTAATTGGACAATCATTGTAACTCAAGAAAAGCTAGAAGCTTATGGTGACTTGTACAGAAGTTTATGGGTGGCTTTTATTTTATTAGTGTTTTCTTTTTTGATTATTTTTATCTTTAGTAGGCAAGTGGCAACTAATGTGGTGCAACCGATCTCTCAATTAACAGACCAGGTTGTGTCAGATATGGAAATTCTTAAAGAGATGAAAAACCTGCAGACCGTATACCCTGAAATGGGCTTCAAAGAGACTCAAATTTTATCAAAAAAACTAAATGAACTTTATGCTCTGATTAATGAAAACTTCAATAACTATAAATCAGAATTGACAAAAAACCAGGAACTAACCAGAAATCAGGAAAAGACTATTGCCAAAAGAACAGAAGATCTTGATAAAGCGTTAAAAGCTGCGGAAGAGGCAAATAAAGTTAAGTCTGACTTTCTAGCTAAAATGAGCCATGAGTTAAGAACGCCTTTAAATGGTATACTTGGTATTGCAAACTATTTGAGTGAAACCACCAAAGATGAAGATTATTTAAAAAATTTAAAACACATTGAGGAGTCTGGAGAAAGACTACTTTATTTAATTAATGATATTTTAGATTTTACAAAACTAAAGTCTCAACAGTTTAAATTAGCACCAAAAGACTTTGATTTGCATAAGTGTGTAAATACAACCATGGAAACCCTAGAAGTTTTTTATAGAAATAAAAAAATTGTGGCCAGTGTAAACATAGACTCCAGTGTTCCTGAAAAAGTTCATGGGGATGAGCATCGTTTAAAACAAGTTTTGTATAACCTTGTTGGAAACGCATTTAAATACACACCAAAAGGTCAAATCAATTTGTATTTAAATCTTAAGAGCATTAATGCAGAGGGAGTACAGGTTGAATTTGTCGTTCAGGATACAGGGATTGGAATTCCTGAAGATGAAGTTGATGTTTTGTTTGAGCCTTTTGTTCAAAGTCGACTTAACTTAGACGCTGAAAATAAGGGGACAGGTTTAGGGCTTGCTATAAGTAAAAGTCTTATTCATGAAATGGGTGGGGATATCAGTGTGTTCAGTAAGTTAAATGTTGGATCAGAGTTTGTGTTTAATGTATTTTTTAAGCATGCAAATGGAGATATGCAAAAAATAAAAGATTTTCAGCCGGGTAGAGATATAAAACTACCTGCTGATTTTAAAGTTCTAGTGGCTGAGGATAATGAAATTAGTCAGAAAGTCATTAGTTTACACTTAAAAAAGTTTAATGCGAGTTGTGATTTGGCTCAAGATGGTCAAACAGCAGTAGATCTTTATAAAAAACACCAATATGACTTAATATTTATGGATATAAGTATGCCTATAATGGATGGTATAGAGGCTACAAAAATAATTAAGGCGATAAATCCAAATGTTAGAATTTATGCCCTGACTGCTAATGTTTTTGATGAAGATAAGCATAAAATTTTAAAAGCTGGAGTTGATGGTGTTCTTTTAAAGCCCTTGCAGCAAGATGAATTGCTTGAGGTGATTAAAGAATTTGCTTTATAGAGAAATTAATCCTTTTATTTCTGAAGCCTTTTCATAAATAGCTATGACTAAATCACTGCTTTCTATGGTCATCGTTACACTAAGTGATATGTAGTTGCCTTTTCTTGAGGCTTTTAAATCAATTGTTTCATTGGGAAACAGTCTTTCAACGGCTTTTTGTTGAGTGTGTGGCACAATAAACTTAAAAGTGTACTGTGTGGGAAAGTTGTGTTCTTGGTCTAAAAGTTCTTTAAATTTTTCAGTTTTTTTGTTGTACATAATGTGAAATATAGAGAAAAAAACATTAAAATTCAACGGATCAAATATGTTGAGGTTGATGACTTTGTGAGTCGTAGTTATTTTTTTATAATGTTTCCCTGAGTTCCTAGTTATTATATGGACTTAACTTTTGGGGGTTTTATGGTTAAATACTTTTTGCTTTTTATGGCCTTATTTTTTATTGGCTGTGCTCAAACAGCAGAAGAGAGAAGTGAAGTTCAAGAGCTTGATACCAAAATGGAAAAGTCTCAAGACATTTCTGGAGATGAAAAAGTAGGTGTTAAAGATGACAAAATGGTCATTCAGAAAAAAGTCCGTCTAGGAGAAGAACTCAGGCGCATTGAAAACGAGGCTTATGGCCTTGAGTATGATGTTTATGGAAATCGTCAGTATGGCACCATTGGTTTGTACGGAGCCTACAGTGACTGTTTGGCTGAGCTCAACTCTTTAAAATATGATGGTGACGGTAAAATGCAGCCCATTGAACCGCCAGCTCCTGTAATAAAAGAAGAGCCATTTTTTAAGTATGGAACCGATGAAAGTGGAGAGTTGGTTGCCGTCAGCGAAGAGTTTTTAACTGAGAGAATCGATAGATTTAATAAATACAAAGATATTCTTGAAAAAAGACATCAAGAATACACGTTAAAAAACAAAATCTGCGAAAACAATCTTAAGAATGCAAAATACAAAGCTCGCCAAAAAAATAAGAAGGCTGAAGAGCAGTAAATTATTCTGAAATCGAGGTTAATTCATTAGCCTCGAACGCAAGCTTCCACATAATTTTGTATTGATTTGCAAAGATTGAACTGACTTCAGCTTTATTTGTCATAAAGTAATTTTCAAAATTTCGTGTAAAAGCAGAAATTGTTAGGTTTCCGGCTCCGGTAAACACCTTAAAAGGCCTATGGTTTTTCATAAAAATAATATATTTGTTATGATGTAATAAGAACTCTTTATTATTAGTGCTTAGGTATTTAATTTTTAAGCCTAGCTTTATTAAAGGTTTAACTTTTTTCACTTCGTATTTACTGTTGAGATAACGCCCCCTTTTATGTTCCACCCAGTAAAGGTCATCATCGACAAGAAGTCTCACTGTTTTGTTTTCAGACAGCGCTTTTTTGATGGCTGTAAAAATTTGAGTGTTGCTAAAGCGGTGTGCTGCAATCCAGATCTCATCACTTTCTTCAAAGCCTTTTTTAATATCTACAAGGGCTTTTTGCCCTTGCCCTGGGGTGAAATAGGTTTTGTACTGAGCATCGTTTTGTTGGTTGGTGCAGGATGTAGTATGTCTGGCATATTTGCTCTTGTCGTAAGATAGAGGCTCGTCAATAAGGTTATCTAGTATGCATTTATGGACCTCTACAAAGTTTGAATCTTGAGTGTCTTTAAAAAAATGCCAGTTTTCATGATGAAGGGCCAAGCCTTGGCTTAGGTTTGCGCTACCTAATATTAAGGACTTATCATTATCTGCTTCTAAGTAAGTCATTTTCATATGGGAATAGCCTGAGCCATCAGTTTGTCCTCGTAAAAGGAGTCTGGGAGAAGGGCTGGTGTTGTTGTCGTGTGCAAATTTAAGTATCTCATAAGCCTCACTAAGAGCCCTAATTGGGGAGCCATTTTTAAAGCTCAGATATTCTGATGTAGGTTCTTCATGGAAGCTTTTGTAAGTAAGTGGTTGCCTGAGTAGTTTTCTAACTTGATCGGGTTCGTCTTCAAAGGGGTCATCCAAAATAATTGTAAAATCTGGATTGTTTTTGAGTATTAATTTTTTATAAGCTTCCGTCAGCTCAGTATTAGAAAATGAAAGATAACTTACAATCACTTTAGTGTATGGGGCGCTAAACAAACTCTTAACATAAGTTTGAAAAACACCATCAGATTTAATTATGTTATAGTTGTAATCACTTTTTGTGCAATATGTAATGGCACGGTCTGGAGTGTTGCACAGGGGGTTTGTGAATAAAATTTTATGCTCTAAGGCATTTGTTGAATAAATGTTTAATAAAAAAATCAAATAAAAAAAGTTCATAGCCCCCTCCAAAACCCCCACTAGGGGATATTTGGGCTAAAAAATAGGCAGTAAAGGTGGTCCAGTCAAAGAGTATTTTCATTCAATCGTTGAACTTTTATCAAAGCTTGCTTATATTTAGGTGCATAAAGCTGTAAAAAAGGATGTAGATATGAGAAGGCACACACTTGGTGATTACTTAAGGAAGAAGCGATTAGAGGCTGACCTGTCTCAAAACGAAGTTGGACGTGAGCTTGGATACCATGGCCAGTTTGTCAGTAACTGGGAAAACAACAAGGCTTCACCGCCAGCCCCGGTTTGGCGACAAATTATGAAATTGTACGGAATTCCTATGAACGAGTTGTTAAGCGTTCTAGTGGAAGACAGTGAAAAAAAATGGAAAGAGGTTCTTTCTCAATCCAAGAAGCGAAAATCGTCTTAAAGTAGCTAGACAGCCTAAGATTTTATTTTTAGACTTAAAATATGAAATTAGGCATCGAAGTTTTAGCACAAGACAAAAAAATATTATCATCACTTCAAAATCAGGCGGTGAGCTTACTGGCTCACCCGGCCTCTGTAGATAAAAACCTAAATCATTCCATAGATGTACTTTTTGACTCAGGATTAAAACTATCCTCAGCTTTTGGCCCGCAACACGGCATGAAGGGCGAAAAGCAATACAATATGGAAGAAAGCCCTGACTATAAAGATCCTAAGTATAATATTCCTGTTTTTAGCCTATATGGAGATGTAAGGCGTCCCACAGCTAAAATGATGGAGAGCTTTGATACAATTTTAATAGATCTTCAAGATGTGGGCTGTAGGATATTTACTTATATTACAACAGTGGCTTACATGCTTGAAGCCTGTGCTGAGCATAATAAAAAAGTTTTGATATTAGACCGCCCGAATCCTGCGGGCCGCCCTGTGGAAGGCTCTATACTCCGACCTGGCTGGGAAAGTTTTGTTGGGGTAGCTCCTATTATGTTAAGGCATGGCCTCACCATGGGGGAGTTTGCTCTGTGGTACAAATCCTATAAAGCTTTAGATCTAGATTTAGAAATTGTAAAAATGCAGGGCTATGCAATTGATAAGACCCCATGGCCCAAGGACATTCCTTGGGTGAACCCAAGTCCTAATATTCCAGAGGCTCTGACTTGTCCCACCTATGCGGGCTCTGTAACCCTTGAGGGCACACATCTGTCAGAGGGGCGTGGCACAACAGTGCCTTTGGAGATCTTTGGAGCTCCGGGTTTGCCTGTAAATAAAATTTTAAAAACCATGAACGAGGATTTTAGTGCTTGGACACAGGCGTGCCTTTTAAGACCTTGTTTTTTCCAACCCACATTTAATAAGTTTGAAGGTCAACTTTGTGAGGGGGTTCAAATTCATATTGATACCCCAAAATATGACCCCAATCTTTTTAAGTCGTATAGGTTGATGGCCGGTTTTTATAAAGCCATAAAAAAACATTGGAACCACGAGCTTTGGAATGTCTTTCATTATGAGTATGAAAAAGATCGCACTCCTATAGACCTTATTGCTGGCGGAGTTGAGTACCGCCAGTGGGTGGATGACAAGGACTCAGAGGTTGAAGATTTGGAAAGCTTTCTTCAAGCCGATGAAGCAAAATGGCTTGATCAAAGAAAAGAGTTCTTACTTTATTGATTCGTTCATTTGTTCCACAAGCTTTTGCAATTCCATTTTATAATCACTTAACTTTGCTTTAAGTGTTTTATCTTTAACACTTAATATTTGAACGGCTAACAAACCGGCATTAAAAGCTTGATCAATGGCCACTGTTGCCACGGGTACTCCTTTTGGCATTTGTACAATAGATAAAAGAGAGTCCATACCATTAAGTGAGGTCACATTGATGGGCACTCCAATAACAGGTGTTACTGTTTGAGAGGCAATCATTCCAGGCAGGTGAGCGGCTCCTCCAGCCCCAGCAATAATCACATCAGCATCTTGGTTTTTAGCAAAGTCTAACATTTTTTGTGGCGTTCTGTGGGCTGAGATGACTTTGAGGTCACATTCAATGCCAAATTGGTCAAGAGCGTCTTTGGCCTCGCTCATCACTTTAAAATCAGATTTGCTTCCCATGACGATGTTTACTTTCATACGGAGTGCTCCTTAATAATTTTACTTAATTGTTTTAATGCCTTATCTGGCGAAGAGTCCAAATAATTTATGTGTCCCATCTTACGACCTTTGCGGTTTTTGTCTTTTCCATACCAGTGTAGAAAACCATCCGCATCAACTTTTAGTTTAGG
Organism: Bdellovibrionales bacterium; assembly: GCA_022450595.1. Classification (GTDB taxonomy): domain Bacteria; phylum Bdellovibrionota; class Bdellovibrionia; order Bdellovibrionales; family UBA1609; genus JAKUPT01. Next base: position 5,033 of record JAKUPT010000029.1, on the reverse strand, counting down.
GGCCTTTGTTCCTGAACCAATAAGGTTGTACATAGCAAAAGGGCTAATCACTTTAATCTCTGGCAGATCACAATTGAGGCATGCCAATAAGTGCATACTGAACTGATCCCAATTACAGCCTTCCAGGCTATAGTGAGCTGAGTTATGTACCCGGGGAGCAATCTCATTTATAAGTAGCTCTCCTTGTTGAGTTTCAAACAGCTCGAAGGCCATGCAGCCAATATATTGTATACTGTCTAAAAATTTTGAAATCTTAGTTTTTAAAGCATTGATTTTAGCATGTTTGATCGGGCCTTTGACCCATAAGCATTTAGAGTCTTGTTGAAAAGACTCAACCAGCGGAAAAAACTGTATTTGTTTTTTTTTATTTCTAACGGCTGTTATAGCGAGTTCTCTTTTAAAGGGCACAAAGCTTTCAGCGATATAACCAGTGGGGGAGTCTAACTTTAAAGACTTTGGCTTGGTCTTTAAAATTAGAGTGCCGTACCCGTCATAACCAAACCTTCGTTGTTTGATAACAACAGGGTATTCTTTAATGTCGGCTTTAGACTTTATTTGATAAAAGGCAGATGTAGGAAGCTTATGTTTTTCAAGCAGTGACTTCTGAGAGAGCCTGTCTTGTAAATTTGATAAAACACTAGGAGAGATACTAAATTCTGTTTTGAATTTTTGCTGGGATTTTTTTAAAATAACAGGGTCTAAAAACTCACTTTCAAAAGTGACGATGTCTGCAAAGTAATACAATGATTTTAAATCTTTTACAGAGTTTAATTCTCCCTTATGCCATTGTGAGGTGACTTGAGCGGCCGGATCCTTAGGGGTTGGGCTTAAAATGTGAATATTTAATCCCAAGTTATGCCCCTTTAAGGCCATCATTCTTGCCAGTTGTCCTCCGCCCAATATACCAATGGTTTTCATCTTCATAAAAATAGTCTCTTTTTTTATGTTGCTGGTTTTTAGTTAACCTTTTATTTTGAGCTGATGCAAACAAAACTGGGCCTTAAGCGTCAGGTTATCGACAATTCTTATAACTTTCCATTGTGTTTAGCTCCTATGGTGGGCTTAACTCATGTAGCTATGCGTGTATGGCTTAAAGAGTTTTTACCTGAAGGCTTAAAAACAATTTGGCCTACAGAAATGCTCAACTCCAGAAAAATTCCTCATGAGGTTTTAGGTCAAACCCCGGAAACTTATAAAGCAGTCAATGATGTAGATTTAGTTCCACAAATTTTGGGAAATGAAGATGACCCCATTCAAAAAACTGTGGAAAAGCTTTGTGAGTGGGGAGTTGCTGGAATTGATATAAATATGGGCTGTCCGGTTAAAAAAGCTCTCAGGCATAACTATGGTGTGGCCTTAATGGGTGATTCTGATTATGCAAAAAAAGTGGTAGAGGTCACAGTGAAACACTCTCAAGTGCCTGTCTCCGTAAAACTTCGCGCCGGTCATCAAAATGATAAGGACTATTTAATAAATTTTATGAAAGGTTTAGAGCAGGCTGGTGCTTCATGGCTGACACTTCATCCTCGAGTGGCAGAGGCTAAAAGAAGAGGAAAGGCTGATTGGTCACAAATCCGTTGGGTGCGTGATCAGCTGCAAATTCCCGTGTTAGGCAATGGTGACATACAAAGCTTTGAAGATGTACTGTCTATGTTTGAGGCCACAAATTGTGACATGGTTATGGCAGGAAGAGTGTTAACAGCAAAGCCTTGGATTGTGTCAGAGTTTGCAGCCCACTTAGGCTTTGAGGTGAATCAAGAGCTATTGCCAAAATCAGCTGAGGAGCAGGGAGCACTACTTGGAAAGTCATTGTTGAGACTTTTAGAGATTTATAAAGACTATTTTGATGAAAACTTAGGTGTGAGAAGATTTAAGTTTCATATTAAAAATGCCCATCCGTGGTTAAGCTTTGGACACCAGTTATTTGCAATAACCTCTAAGGCCAAAACCTACGATGAGCTTGAGTTAGGGCTAAGGTTATTTTTTGAAAAACCTCAGCCCATGCAAAAATACACAGAGCTTAGATACTAATTTATCTGTTTTCGTGTACAACCCACACAGGAAGTTCACTTTTTCGAACCACATCAAGTCCGGTGCTTCCCAGTAAAATTCGGCCCGTGGTGTCTTTTTTACTAACAAGGGCAATCATACCAGCATCATATTTTTTTGCAGCTTTTAGTAAAGCGTCAGAAATACGTGCTTTCTTAGTTTCAATCACCACTTCAGCTTTAATGCCATGGGCTTTAGCCATTTTTTCGTACTCTTCAGCGGTTTCTTCAGCTTCATTTTTATCAAGACGAAACTCTTCTTGTAGTAAGTGAGCATAGGGGCCTAGGTAATGACTTGGAGTAGGGAGTCTATGGTATAAAGTGACTTTGCACTTCAGTTGTTCTGCTAATCTCAAGACTTGGCCAAATTCTGGTTGATCCACATCTCCCATTTCAAAGGGGTATAGGATATTTTTGATACTTGTTGGGGTTTCAGAGCTTGGGTTGATGCTCATTACAGGGATTTTAGAGCGTAAAATTAGGCTTTCTGCAAAACTTCCTAGCAGCCATTTTTTAATGCCGGAGCTTGCATGAGTTTGTGTCACGATAAGATCAAAATTCTCCATTTGAGCATAGGCAAGAAGGGCGTCTACTTGCTCTCTTAGCTCTGGATTGGCGCCTATATTTTGTCCAATAGAAATTGGGGCATTGAGATGAATGCTTTTGTATTTTTTAAAGCGTTTTTCAATGTGCTTTAAAATTTCATCCATATATTGGTTTTGCATAGGGTGATTGTTGGTCACAAACACGGGCTGCACGGTGGCTTCTAATTTTTTATTAATGACTTTGATGAACTTTAAAGCCTGCTTTTCAAGTTCAGGCTGTTCTGATAAAAAATCCACGGCCCAAAGAATGCGATCTATTTTTTGTGACATAACGTCTCCTTGCTTAAAGATTGATGAGTTAAATAAACTCGATACTACTATAAATTCCTACATTTTAAAAATATAGCATGTTATATGCCAGTCTATGTTAAATACTGAAAAAAAAATACATTCCAACATAAATTTCAATGATTTGCTAGAGGGCTTAGACCACTCCAGCATACTGGCTATGACGGATACAAAAGGGGTTATCACTTTTGTGAACTCAAAGTTTTGTGATCTATCGCAGTATTCAGAAGATGAACTCATTGGCAAGACTCATAAACTGATTAATTCAGGTCACCATCCACCGGGCTTTTTCAAAGAGCTCTGGGGCACCATAGCCTCTGGTCAAGTGTGGAAGGGGGAGATTTGCAATCGTGCAAAAGATGGCAGCCTCTACTGGGTGGATTCGACCATTGTGCCTTTAAAAGAAGAAGATGGTGGTATTAAGGCCTATTTGGCAATTCGTCATGATATTACTAAACAAAAAAACGTAGAAATGCAGTTAAAAAACACGCTTCATGAATTGAGCGAGCAAAAAATGGCCCTAGATGCTTCAAATATTGTGGCTATTACTGATTCTAAGGGTGTTATTGAATATGTGAATGAAAAATTTTGTGAAATCTCAAAATTTTCAAAAGATGAGCTGATTGGTAAAACTCACAGCATTATTAACTCAGGTTTTCACGGAAATAAGTTTTTCACTGACATGTGGAAAACCATATCTTCAGGACAAGTTTGGCAGGGCGAGATTAAAAACAAAGCTAAAGACTCTAGCTATTATTGGGTAGACACAACCATTGTGCCTTTTTGTAATGAAAGTGGCCGGCCTGAAAAATATATTGCGATCAGAAAAGACATCACCGACAAAAAACAAACAGAGATTGAGGTAGAAAAGCAACGTGCTACAGCTGTGTATTCAGAAAAGATGGCCAGTCTTGGAGAGTTGACCGCTGGCATTGCACATGAACTTGGCAACCCCTTAGGTGCCATGCGTGGGCGGATGGAGATGTTGTTATTTGAAGCCGAAAAATCCAATATTGAACCTGAAAAAGTTAAAGACTTAATGAACCGAAGCATTGGGCTTATAGATCGTATGTCCAAAATCATTAAGGGTTTAAGGTCTTATGCCCGTGATGCCTCCGGAGATCCCTTTGTTCAGACTTCTATCAATTCTCTAGTTTCAGATATCTTAGACTTTTCATGGGAAAAGTTTAGAAAGTTAGGAGTAGAGGTTCATGTCAGTGGTCTTGATGAGGAGCATTTGGTGGAGTGTCGAGAGGCTGAAGTTGGTCAAGTGATTGTGAACCTTATTAACAATGCCTGTGATGCTGTTAAAGATCAAAGCGATCGTTGGGTTAGGGTGGAGCTTTGCTCAAATACGAATAAAGTTTTTATTCAAGTCACGGACAGTGGCCCGGGGATTCCTGATGACTTAAAAGAAAAGATCTTAAAGCCATTTTTTACCACAAAACCGGTGGGGCAAGGCACAGGCCTTGGTCTTAGTATCACAAAAAGCATTTTAGACGCTCACCAGGGGCATTTGACTTTAGATGAAGCCTCTCAAAACACAAAGTTTGTTGTTGAACTGCCTAAGCAAAGAAAAGATTGAATTGGCATATATCCTGCTTTTTTAAAGGCTAAAGCATGTTGAATCAAGAGGTATGAGACAAGTCACCTCGGAAATTGGGACATGCTTTGTTAGGAGGACAGTATGTCACAAATTTATATCCTTTCTGAAGATGCAGATATAAGAGCCTTTTTAGAAGATTTATTTTTACAGTCAAAACTCTCTTTTTTGAGTTTTGAGCGCATTGAAGTGATGTTGCAAGCCATTGAACACAACAACAACGGAGAATTAAAAATTATTTGGGTTCCTTCTAAAAATGTAAAGTCTTTGAATACAGAGCTGGACGCTTTTTTAAGAAAAACTTCGCCTCATAAAGTGTTTGTGTTTTCAAGTGTGATCAGTGAAACAGATAAAACTGTGATAGAAAAGGCTGGGGTTCAAATTATAATTTCCCTGCCGACGTCTATACATGAAATTCTAAAATTGGTTAGTTAAGCTGTTGAGAACTTTTAGTGTGTTCAATGGGCTTACTTTTTTTATGAGGTTCGG
>JAKUPT010000028.1:15665-35836 GCA_022450595.1 Bdellovibrionales bacterium | reverse complement strand
AAGGACCTAAGTCTACATCAAGGGACATTTTCGCTGGAGAATTAAGTAGGGACATAATCGTATCAAAACAACACAATGTTGCTTACGGGAGTGTTAAATCAACCCAAGGTCGAGGAAAGTCTTGCTAAGATTGAAAACAAGGTGAATAAAATAAATGTTTTAATTGAGCAAGAAAGAATCTCTAAAGCCTACCATATTATTGACTACTTAGGCTTTCAATCAGAACTCTACATATCATTAAAAAAACAAAAAAAGCATTTTGCAGAAATAGTGAAAAACTACGAGTCAAAGAGTATTGATAGTAAAGCCTTAAAATATCATGTTGCTCATTTTAATGAATATAAAGTGCAACCCATACTCAATGAGATCACTTTACTGTATTCTAAAAATTTTAATTCCTTAATTAATAAAAACAAAAATGCTTATTTTATTTTAAGTGCATTTGTTTGGTTTTTATTATTTCTTATAATTATTATGTCCTATAGGTTGTTAAAATTTAATGTTCAATTAGACGAAAAAGTGCAAACTAAAACTAAAAAATTAATTCAAAAAAATAATAAAATTGAATACCTTATGAGTTTAAATAATACTCTTTTAAAATACACCCCAGAAGGTATTATAGGTCTTGATTCTAGAGGATTTATTACTTTCCTTAATCCATCCGCGCTGAATATGATTAATGTGCCGCTGAAAGCTTTGTACGGGGAGCATATTTCAAATGTAATTGAGATCAATAACAAAGCTGATTATTATTTTTCATTATTACCACAAAAAATTGTTAATTTATTTGATTCTGAAGAGGTTAAAAAGTTTAGTGGAGCAAATTTTAAGGTATTAAAAACCAACTTTACATTGACTGTAGATTTTGAAATTACAAAGTACAAAAATAAAGCCCAAGGCCTTGAGGGTTTTATGATCAACTTTCGTGATGTTAGTGACCGTATAGAGCTTGAAAAAACTATTGATCAAGAAAGAGCAATGACCGCACACGCATCAAAATTATCTTCACTTGGAGAAATGGCTGGAGGCATTGCTCATGAGATCAATACTCCGCTTGGTGTAATTATGCTCTCTAATGATGAAGTAGAAGAGGAGCTAAAATCGAAAAGCTTAGACATTGACTATGCTTTGAAACTAACAGAAACAATTAGATCGACGACAATGAAGGTGTCAAAAATCGTACGAGCTTTAAAATCAATGTCACACTTAAGTGGTGAGGAAGAAAAGGAGCATTCTAAGATTGATGACATAATAGATAATGCGCTCACACTGTCAGGTGAAAAAATTAGGGTGAACAATGTGGAGGTTATATACGAAAATGAAAAGGGTTCAGATTTGACTTTATACTGTGATCCGGTTCAACTTTCTCAAGTCATTTTAAATTTTATAAGCAACTCTTTAGACGCCATAGAAGGCCTTGAGAAAAAATGGATTAAAATTTCTGTTTGTAATATAAACAACTTTATTATAGTATCTATTCAAGATAGCGGATATGGAATTTCAGAAGAAGACCAATTAAAAATATTCCAACCCTTCTTTACAACAAAACCTGTTGGCAAAGGTACTGGTCTTGGTATGCCCATATCAAAAGCCATTGTTGCAAAGCATGGAGGTGATATCATCTATGATAAAACCTCAAAAAATACTAAGTTTGATCTATTGTTCCCGGCTACAGTGATTAAAAAATCATCAGCAGCTTAAAGGTCTAAATTATGAGTTATAAAATACTATTGGTCGAAGACGACCTAGATCTTTTGCAAATGTTAAAGTCTGTGGCTAAAAAAGCAGGTCACGATGTTTTAACCGCCAGTGACCTTGAGTCTGCTAAAAATGTCTATGTTGAGAAAGAGCCAGACATAGTTATCTCGGATTTTCATATTTTAAAAAACACCGCAGACGAGTTATTTTTTTATATGCATGAAGAGACTAGTAAGTTCACTCCAGCTTTTATTTTAATCACAGGTTATCAATTGTGTGATGTCATGAAAAAAATTTTAGAACACGATAAGACTATGCTTTTACAAAAACCTTTTATGAAGCATGAGCTAGAAGAAGCAATTAAAGAAATAAAAAAATAAGGATTTTGCACTCAACAAACTTAAACCCGAGTTCACTAGGTGGGTGACCATTATAACGACTTCAGGCTTCTCATTGCGAGATGAGCTTGCTCACCATCGTCAGGGACAGTCCCCTTGCTATATACTTGTAGGGTTTAAATTTTTATGAGTAAGCAAAATCCTACATACGTAGTATAACAAAGGCCCCCCAGCTCTTCAATGGAGATATTTTTCATCACTATTTTTTTATTTTTTTTGTTCCTAGGTCCTGTAACGTTTTGAGATAAGCCTGCCGATCAGTGGTTTATGAACTATCAACAGATTGATTTTATTTTTCCTTTTGTGGTGTTTTTTTATGGATTTTTTGTCAGCTTTGTGCTGTGTTTGCCGCAGGTCAGTAAGTGGCTGGAGGTTAACGCCCCTTCCCCCATGCAAAAGCAATTGTTGGCGCATAGAGTTTTAGCCATGATTTGCTTGTGGGTGGGTAGCATTTGGAGCCTTCAAAACCTTTGGTACAACAGCACCCCAATGTTTTAATAAAAAACTCCAATTCTCACTCAGTAGAGCTTGCCAAGCCGGTGGAGCTTGTCTAGTTTGTTAGCCATGTCTTCAGGGAAATCACAATCAGACACATTAGATCTGTTTAAATCTATCAACAAAGCTAAGGCTAAAATGAAGCCTCCTGTTGCAGATGATGTTCAGACTGTTAAGGCCAAAACTGTGTCTGAAGTGAATCGTGAAATTAAGTCTGTATTAGAGGGTCATTTTAAAGTGAGCTTTTGGGTGGAGGGGGAAGTGTCTAACTTTACCGCTCACTCATCGGGCCATTTTTATTTTAGTCTTAAAGATCAAAGGTCACAAATTCAGGCGGTGATGTTTCGTGGTCATAATGCACGGTTAAAATTTAAACCCAAAAATGGAATGAAGGTTTTAGCCAAAGCAAGAGTTTCAGCTTATGAGCCTCGGGGGAGTTATCAGCTCTATTGTGAGTGGATGGAGCCGGCCGGAGTGGGTGCCTTGCAGGTGGCCTTTGAGCAATTAAAAGCCAAGTTACAATCTGAAGGCCTGTTTGCTCAAGACAGAAAAAAGCCCATTCCTGCCTTTCCGCAAAAAATTGCCATTGTCACTTCTCCCACTGGAGCTGCAATAAGGGATATGATCCATGTGTTGCAACGTCGATACCCTTCAGTCCATGTTTTATTAATTCCCTGTGTAGTTCAAGGTCAGGGGGCGGCCCCAGACATTGTGAGGGCCTTGTCTCTGGCCGATCAAACCCAAAGTGATGTGATAATTTTTGGTCGCGGTGGAGGATCTAAAGAAGATCTTTGGGCGTTTAATGAAGAAGTGGTGGCAAGAAAGATTGCCGAACTAAAAACGCCCAGTATTTCAGCTGTAGGTCATGAAATTGACTTTACCATAGGTGACTTTGTCGCCGACCTAAGAGCGCCGACTCCTTCGGCGGCAGCAGAGGTTGTGGCAAAAAACAGTAAAGAGGTTTTAGAAACTGTTAAAGTGCAGCTCAAGCGCATGCAGTTAAGTTTGGCAAACCTTATTCGACGGCAAAAAGAGCAGGTTTATCAATCTAACAGGCAGCTGACTCGCACAACTGTGGATATGTTGGGTGCACACAAAAAAGAAGTTTTGAACTTAAACAAGCGTCTAGTAGATCCGCAGAAAAATCTCGATCAACAACGCATACGCACAGATGAGTGGATGGACCGACTCACTCAAGCCATGCAGTTTTATTACAGCAACAAAAAACATCAAGTTTTAAATTTAAGCCAAAAATTGGTAAACCCAAAAGACAAAATTCAACGACTCAACGACCAAGTTTTGTATTTTGAAAAACAGCTTTTAAATGCCACTGATTATCAATTAAAATCCCAAAGTCAAAACTTAAAATCTCTAATGGTTCAGCTAGATCAGATAAGTCCATTAAAAACCGTGGATCGTGGTTATGCCATTGTTGCTGATGAAAAGAAGCAAATTATTTCCTCTACAAAAAAAATTAAAATAAATAGCAATTATAAAGTTCAACTCAAAGACGGAGTGGTTGAAGTCAAAGCCCTTCGTGTTGATAAGGAGAGCCTATGGAATTTGAAAAAAAATTAAATCGCCTACAAGAAATTGTGACCGACATGGAAAAGGGAGACTTATCTTTAGAAGATTCTCTAAAATTTTTTGAAGAGGGAGTAAAGCTTTCCAGAGACTGTCAATCTGAACTGAGCGCTGCGGAGCTGAAAGTCAAAAAGCTGATCGGTAAAGATGCTGAAGGCAATTTTCAAGAAGAAGCCTTTGAAGTGGATGAGGACTCCGATGATTGACTTGTTTGAGAACTACAAAGAAGATCTTAATAGTTTTGAAGGCTATTTAAAAAAACAACTTCAAAACCAAGAGCTCTCTGACTGGCCTGCGATCAACACTTTGTTTGACAGTATTAATTACTCAGCTTTTTCTGGAGGCAAACGCTTTAGGCCTTTACTCTCGATGCTTACAGCAAAAGCCTTAAACCATTCTATTGAAAAGGCTTTGCCATATGCTGCCGCTGTAGAATGCATACACACTTACTCTTTAATCCATGATGATCTTCCTTGCATGGACAACGACGAGGAAAGACGGGGGCTTCCGACCAATCATATTAAATATGGAGAAGATATCGCCTTACTTGCAGGGGACTCTTTGCTGTCTGTGGCTTTTGAAATTCTTATGAGTTCTGACCAACCGGATTCATTGGTTTTAAAAGCTCTAAAAAACCTCAGTCACAGTGTGGGCCCCTATGGAATGATTGGTGGTCAAATTTTAGATATCAAAAGTGACACTGATACAAATGTAAAACAGCTTGAAAAGGTTCACGAGCTTAAAACCGGCGCTTTAATTTATAGCAGTGTTGTGGGAACAGCCGAGCTTTTAGGGGCTACAAAAACTCAACTTAAAAATTTAGCCTCTTACTCTCGTGGCGTGGGCTTCTGCTTCCAACTAGCTGATGATATCGAGGACTATTACGACAATGAGTCCACCAGTTTTATCAATGCTACAAGTTTTGAGCAAACAGCCAAGCTTTTAAAACAAGAGACACAAAAAGCCTTAAGTTTTATTGAGGCCCCAGAGTTTGAAAACCCAAAAGGGCTAGTTGAGCTGGCGGAGTTTAACTATCAGCGTGTGCACTCTATAATTGGCAAAGAAATTGCTGATTTTAATTACTAGAAACCATCTAGTAAAAGGAGGGCCTCAGTGCCGACACTTTTTGTCACACTCAGTTTATTTTTAGTCAGTTTTTCTGCACATTTAAGCTATGCAGACAGTTGCTTGGATGTCGCCAAACAAGATATTTGTTATGACATTGAGAACACTCAAGACGTTTCTGAAATTCCTTTTGAGTCACCGGTAGAGTCTCAATCCATGCTGGTGGCCTCAGATCTGGCTCAAAATCAAATGGACGATATTTTAGTGGTTTCCTCAGATCTATTTAAAATTTCAGAGGATCAGATTGAACCCTCCATCTACGAAACCTTTAGCAAGGCCGATGATCTTTATTACCGCTTTGCTTATAAAATTTTAGATCGAAATAATAGTGACACAACAGTAGTCATTACCAGAGATTAGCGCTAAACTCTGGCTTTATGAGAGTAGACCAGTATATAGCAAAAAAATTCAATCTTTCCCGTGCTAAAGCCCAAGAGCTTATTAAATCTGGTGCCGTACAAAAAAAATCTAAAAATAATATTTTACAGACATTAAAACAGCCCAGCACCCCTGTTGAAGAGGGAGCTGAGTATAGCATTGTGAATGACCAGCTCATTAAGTATGTGTCTCGCTCTGGTTTAAAGCTTGAGGGTGCATTAGATAAAATTCAGCTGGATGTAAGAGGCTTTAAGGCCTTAGATATTGGTTTGTCCACCGGCGGATTTAGCCAATGTTTATTGAGCCATGGAGCACAATCAGTTGTTGGAGTGGATGTGGGGCATGACCAGCTCAACCCAACATTAAAACATCAAATTGAATTTTATGATGGCGTGAATGCCAAAGCCTTGTCGAGCTATGAGTTTATGACCCCCCACTTAAAAAGTTTTGATATTGTGGTGATTGATGTTTCTTTTATTTCCCTTGAATTTATACTGCCTCAGGCCTATCAATTTTTAAAAGAAGGTGGCATATTGTTGTCTCTTGTAAAGCCGCAATTTGAACTAGGTGCCAAGGCTTTAAATAAAAAGGGCATAGTAAAAGATTCGGCTCTTTACAAAGATTTAGAAGAGAAAATAAAACAGCTTTGTAGTAACTTAGGGTTTAAAGTTTTAGATTATTTTTTAAGCTCAATTGAGGGCGGAGATGGTAACCAGGAGTTTTTTGTTTATGCTAAAAAATAGTATTTTATTTGCTTGTGTGTTTTTGGTTTTTGGTTGTGGTCACATTAAAACTAGAAAAGATATCAAAGACCAATCACAAAAAGAAGAAGTCGAGGTTGAAGAACAAAAAGAGCCTGTAGACGAAGTTATTGGTGACTTTAAACCACCGGTGGTAACCCTTCCCAAGGTTGGCGTTATTTTAGGCCCCGGTGGAATGAAAAGCTTTGCCCACTCGGGAGTATTAAAAGCTTTATTGGATAAAAAAATTAACATTGATTATATTGTCGGTTTTGAGTGGGGCTCTTTGGTGGCAAGTTACTATGCCCAATCTGCTAAAATTCACGAAGTGGAATGGCAGTTGTATAAACTCAAAGAAGAGGACTTAATTAAAAGATCTTTTTTATCAAAAGATATAGAAAGTATTGAGCTCTCAGCTCAACTCTCAAAACTGCTATCAGACAAACAGCAGAGTTTAAGAATTAAAGACTATCAAATTCCGTTTGCTTGCCCCACTCAGTCAGTCATGAGTGGGCAAACCCACTGGTTAATTTCAGGGAACACTAAAAATACACTACAAAAGTGTGCGGCCTTTCCTCCGATTCATAATTTAAAGAGCGGTTGGGTTGCAGCAAGCTTTGAATTAGATAAAGCCATAGAGTTTTTAAACTCTAAAGGTATGGAGTTAGTTATTGTTGTGGATGTGTTAAAGCATGGTGGAAATTTACTGGAGAAAAAAGACGTACTTCAAAATCCTACGGCTTCAGTTTTATGGCAACAGGTTCGACAAACTTGGAGCCAAACCAAGGATCAGCCTGGGGTGGAATGGATACACGTCAACACCAGACAATACAATTTATACAGTCAAAAAAAGAAACTGCTAATAATGGCCGGTGACCAAGAAGGTCGTAAAGCTGCCGTAAAAATTGCAGACAAATATGGATTCTAAGGAAGGTAAAAAGTATGAGAACACCAAACATTGATATTGAAGAAATTAAAAGACGCAGAGAAAAGTTAGCTAAACACATTGCAGTCTATGCCCTTGTGCTAGCGGCCGCTCCTGTTGAGGTTCGAAACAATGACGTTCATCACCCTTATAGAGCAGATAGTAATATGTTTTACATGACAGGTTTTGAAGAACCAGACTCATGCTTTATCTTCAGACCCGGGCAAACACCAGAAACTGTGATGTTTGTGCGCCCTAAAGATGAACTTCGTGAAACCTGGGAGGGGTTTCGTTACGGCATTGAGCAAACTCCAAAGCTTTTTAGCATTGATGCCGTCTATGACATTGCAGAGTTTGAAGCCAAGGCCCCGGAGTTACTTAATAGCTGTGAAAATATTTATTACAGCTTGAATAAAAACCACCAATTTGACCCTAAAATGATGCAAGCTCTTGAAAAGACCAGAGCTTTAAGAGGGCGCACAGGAAGAGGTATGCCGGGTGTCGCAGATTCTTATCCTCTACTCGGAGAACTTCGTTTAATTAAATCTGAATACGAAATTGAACAACAAACCAAAGCTTGCAAAATTTCTGCTGAAGCTCATGTTGCAATGATGAAAGCAGCACGCCCGGGCATGAATGAAAGAGAGCTACATGGGTTGTTTATCTATGAAATCATGAAACAGGGTGCGGCTCGTGAGGGCTATGGCAGTATTATGGCCACGGGAGATAACGCCACTACACTTCATTACACCTTTAACGACTGTGAAATTAAAGATGGTGATTTAATTTTAATAGATGCAGGAGCCGAGTACAATTTCTACACCGGAGACATCACCCGCACGTTTCCAGCCAATGGTAAATTTTCTGATGTGCAAAAAGACCTATATGAAAGAGTGCTTAAGTTACAAAACCAAATCATAGAATCCGTAAAGCCAGGTGTAACCTTTAAGCAGCTAAATGATATGGCCATAGAGGGCTTGGTAGACATTATGCTTCATTACGGATTATTAAAAGCTCCACCTCAAGAAATCATTAAAGAGGGGCATTACAAAAAGTATTACCCTCACGGCATTGGTCACTGGCTTGGTATTGATGTGCATGACGCGGGCAAGACCATAGTTCAAGGTTTACCAAGAGCTTTTGAGCCAGGCATGATTTTTACTATCGAGCCAGGGATTTACATTCCAGAAAAAGATGAGTCAGCCCCAGCGGCATTGCGTGGTATTGGCATTCGAATAGAAGATAATATTTTAGTGACTGAAAATGGACATAAAAACTTAACTGAGGGTGTTCCAAAAGAAGTGGCTGAAATTGAAGAGCTTATGAACTCTTAATTAATCAAATTGAGGTTTAATAGTTAAGTAAGAATCAGTCTTTTTATTTTATTTTTGTATCAAAGTGATGCAACAGACCTATAGAGAGTTGATTTTTATGACGATAAACAAATATGAGGTTATTGACTGTATGTTTGCTTTTTTTATCATTGCTATTTGTAGGTTGCACAAAAAGCTTTTTAGACAACTTTAATAAATCTATAGAGTCAGCTCCAGAAGAGTCTCCTTACATACCAAATTATTTTTTTAAAAAGTTAGAAACTAATACAGTAAAACATCTTTATAAATTTCCCACCGCAATTTTAAATAACAAGGTGTATTTTGTCGGACAGGATGAGGAGCATGGTGATGAGCTGTGGGTCATGAACAAAGACACAACGTCAAGGCGGATGGTTAAAGATATTTTTTACGGCAATAGGGGGAGTGAAATATTTAAAATTTATTCAGTCGGTGGTCGTTTATATTTTTGGGCTGTTCATTATGATTATGGTTTAGAATTATGGACCAGTGATGGAACTGAGAACGGGACATATTTATTACAAGAAACCTACCCTGGCCAGAGAAGTTTAGCTCAACGTATATTTATAGATGATTTTGAAATAGTTGAACTCAACGGTAAAGCCTATTTTATATTCAAGGATGATGATTACGGAATTGAATTATGGGAAACTGATGGAACACAAGCTGGGACTCGTAGGCTGTCAGACTTGGTGTCAGGCTATGGCGATAGCTCACCAAGAAGTCTTGTGGTTTATGAGGGAAAAGTTTACTTTATTGCTGATTCAGACACCTATGGTAAAGAAATTTTTTACTACGATCCAAACTCAGATCTAATAGAAAACCTAATGAATTTGGACTCAGCTACAGGTGATTCATTTATTCTAGGCAGTAAAATTTTAAAATTTTCAAGTTACTTACTTTTTACTTATCCCTCTTCGATCACAGAGAATTTAATTGTTTACGATAATACGACCATGACCAACTACTCTGTGAACCCTAGTGGAATTAAAATTTTTGCCAATATGGCTTATTACTCTGATGATTTAGGCAATGGCAGTGAATTTATTGAAATGGATGCTGCAACGATAGGCAGTGGAACTGAAACTCATAATCTTGACAGTGGAGCCGGTAATACATGTCCAAATAACTTTCAGCAGTTAGCTTCAGGAGAAATTGTATTTTTCTGGTCTACAGGTTGTTCGATGATAGAAGATTATATATCTATTTCAGATGGATCAAGTTTTGCTCAGGTTTTTGATATAAGTGCCACACTTCATTTTCAATCTATATTTACTGTATTAAATAATAGTATTGTTTATGACTCACAGATTAAAGAAAACTACATTTTTGAAATGTCGGGCACAGCAATCTCAAATACTCTTGATTTGTCTGACACGATGATTGGGCCGACTTACGATGGTAACTATTTACTCTATCAAGACACAAATACGCAACAAGTTTATCTGTACAATGCCATAACAAAAACAGTAACTGCTGTTCCTGACACTGGCTTTTTTACTTACACCACCATTGATGAAGTCTTTGAGGTAAAAGGTGGTGCCATGTATTTTGATGTTAACTTTACTGAGCAAAGAATTTTCCATAATTTTAACAGTACTCTAAATCAGTTTGTATTATCTGGTTGGAAGCCCTTTACCGAAAGGGCTGGAGTCACTGAAACTATGAATAATTACTATATTGTTATGACCGATGGCAGTGGAAATTATAAAATTACCAAAACAACAAAGAGCAATTATAGTTTAACAGATTTAGATGGAAGTATATCAAGTACAACAATTAGGCTTGCTGCATCCAACAGCCATTCTTTTGTTTACAAAGCCAACATGGGGGCTGGCAGTCATATTTATTGTTATGATGAAAATACAGATGTGAGTACAAATATCAGTTTGGCTGAAGGTTGGAATACTCTAACCTATAAAATTGCTCCATTTAAAGATGGATACTTATTTTATACTGGAACCATGGTTTCAAATAGAGATCCATATTATTTTACATGTGATAACTCTACAAACGTACAATTACTTGATGAGAAAACCAATGGTTCTTCGAACATCGATAAGTTTATTGTCGATGAAGCTAATGGTTTAGCTTATTTTGCAGCTCTAGATAATGCAGGTGACTACAATGTATATGTCACAGATGGAACAGTTGTGGGGACAAATGCTGTGCCAGGTAATTTAAGCTACACAGATGTTCAAGATATTTATGTGTATCAAAACTATCTTTATGTGTGTGGAAACCGGTTTGATCGTTATGATTTAATCTCTAATAGAGAAGAAATTTTTGATCATGTAGGCGCTGGTCAATCTGGGTGTATGAACATTGTCGGAGATTTAGAATCTGGCAAGTTAATTAATATTGTTTATGTGAGCTCTGGTCAAGGTGAACTTTATGCTTTCGATATTAATACGGACACATATACAAAGATTACTTCAAAAACAGGCACAAAATATAATGGTTATGGTATATACTATGCTCGTATTTATAAAAACCAAGTTTTTTATTACATCAATCAGGGTGATTTTGGAGGGGAAGTTTGGTCAATTGCAGATGATTCAGGTTTTACACAAACCTATAGGGATCGTAGTTATAACAATAATATAGTTATGATTAGACCCTATGATGACTTTGGTCAGCTCTTTATTCCACTTACATCAATTCATGGAAGCCTACTACTAGTTACACCTATTGAATGACTTAAAGTATAGCTGTTTTAGGGTAAACAAGTTGTAGCCAACTATTTTTATGAGCTTCAGTCTGAAGCTCCTGTTCCGTGTTA
Organism: Bdellovibrionales bacterium; assembly: GCA_022450595.1. Lineage (GTDB taxonomy): Bacteria > Bdellovibrionota > Bdellovibrionia > Bdellovibrionales > UBA1609 > JAKUPT01. The sequence continues at coordinate 24,359 of JAKUPT010000028.1, read as the reverse complement.
AAATTTGGATGGCTTTCATCAACAGAATGCACAGCAAGTTTTAAGCTTTCACTCGACTTTAATAATTCATAATCGCCCATAGTGTTTCCGGCAGCAAAAAATGGATGAATGTTTTTAGTCGTTTCAAGCAAGCCTTCGACTTTACCTTCTCTGTAGGTTACGGCTCCATCTTGCTTGTCTGTGATAATTCCGTTTTCAATGGCGGTTTTAACACCAACCACATTAGATGCTTTAATTCCATACAAACTGGCCGGAGCTTCTACCGCCCACTTTATGCTGGCGGTGACCACATAAACTTCCACATTATTTTTATGAAAAAACTCAATAAGTTGTTTTTGAAACTCAAAAAGTGAAAAAGGACGAAGCGATTCCACCAAGGCTTTGTTCCACTCTTGGACCTCTTCAACACTATGGCCCTTCAGAACTTGGGCAAACCACAAGTAGGCCGCCCGTGGGTCTTGTTTTTTTAAGTCAAAATAATACTTCCATGGATCTTCGGGCAGTGGATTTTTAATCAATTTATTTTTAAGTTGATATTCAAAAAACTCTTCTCCCACATCCACGCTCCAAAGCGTGCCGTCAGCATCAAAAGCTGCAATAAGTGGTTGTTTTTGTTGGTCTTTTAATTTCAAAGTGGTGTTTTTAATGCTGTCCAAGATTTGTTGATGGGAGCTGTTCACAATATGTCCTTTATAGAAATTTTTTCGATCGCGATGGGCTTACTATAGCCACACTCAGAAAAACTTGTTACCGTTTTTTTATGGATAGCAAAAGATTAGGTCAGGTGCAAATACTGACAGAGAAGCATATTGACAGTGTTTTAAATTTTGAGCGTGAGCTTTTAAATAAAAATTCTGAACTTGATGACATGGAAAAAGAGATGTCCAGTTGGCACGCTAAGTGGCGACAAGAGCAGTTGGAGCATTATTTGTCTCTTGGTTGGAGTGCCGGGATTTACAATGATGATCATCAATTGTCGGCCTATTACTTGGCCCAGCCTATCGTGTTCTTTAGAGGACTGACTCAAACCATTTGGGTTGAGCACTTTGCCTTTGAAAACAAACAAGATATGGAAACCCTACTTGAAGTTTGTTATCGACAGGCTCGTGAAAAGCACCTACAAGCGGTGATTGTGCACAACCCATCGGCTCCCATAAGTGAAGTGCATGAGGGTTTAAAAGCGCAAAAACTTGATGAAGAACTTTATTTAATTAAAACAGCAAAATTTTAAAAGGACATATTAAATGATCAAAGGCTTCTCCTTTCAAAAAAGACTTATCAATATCACCAAAATGCAAAAGCAAACTTATGATTTAGTGATTGTTGGAGGAGGCATTACCGGGGCTGGTGTGGCAAGAGATGCTGCAAGTCGTGGGATGAAAGTGGCCTTAATAGAAGCCAGAGATTTTTCTGAGGGCACAAGCTCAAGATCAAGTAAGCTTATCCATGGTGGAATTCGTTATCTTGAAAACTTAGAGTTTGGTTTGGTGTTTGAGGCCCTGTCTGAAAGAAGTCATCTTTTTGAAATGGCACCCCATCTTGTCCACCCATTAAGATTTATGTTGCCAGTTTACAAAGACTCCAGAGTGGGCATGTTTAAACTTGGATTAGGCATGTGGCTTTATGATGCACTGGCTATGTTTCAAGCGCCTCGTATGCATGAGCATTTAAACAAAGAAGAAACTTTAGAAAGAATGCCTTATCTTGATGGGACAAATCTAAAAGGCAGCTACGAGTACTCAGATGCTTATATGGATGACGACAGGCTAGTGATTGAAACATTGAGATCTGCTGATCTGTATGGAGCCCATTGTGTCAACTATGTTGAGGCTGAGGGGCCTGTATACAATGACGCCGGAAAGTTAATTGCTTTAAAGTGTAAAGATAAAAATTCAGATAAAAGCTTTGAAATCAAAGGCCAGCATTTTGTCTCTTCAGTGGGGCCGTGGACTGATATTTTTGCTGAAAGTCTAATGGAAAACTGGAAGCCAATTATGCGCCCATCGAAAGGTGTGCACTTAACTTTTTCAAAAGAGCGGTTTCCATTAGATCAGGCTGTAGTTATGGCTGAGGGTGGGCGTATTGTATTCGGTATTCCAAGGCATGAGATGGTAATTGTTGGCACTACAGATACAGATTTTAAAGATCGCCCTGAAAATGTGGCTAGCACTCAAGATGACGTAGACTATATTTTAAAAGTAGCTAATGAGTATTTTCCAAAAGCAAAACTTCAAGAATCAGACATCATTGCCAGTTACTCAGGAGTAAGGCCCTTGGTGGATGATGGTTCAGAAAGTGAAGGAAAAACCAGTCGTGAGCACTCTATTTTTTCAGATCCAAGAGGCATCACTTTTGTCACCGGTGGAAAATACACAACATATAGGCATATGGCAGAGCAAACTGTGGATGAAGTATTAGGGCAGATGCCTGTGGAAGTTTCCATGCAGTGGCCACGCACCCAAACTTATGCTCCATTGAACCCGAAGGTAACATCAGAAAGTTTTCGATGGTCACAAATTAAAGTTGATCAATGGAGTGAGGCGCACAATTTACCCTTAGAGCAAACAAAGAAGTTGGTCGATAGACACGGCCCAGAAGCCAAAGAGATTTTAGAGCATCTTAAAAACTATAATTCTGTGACAGATCCAGAGTTAAAGCTTTGGCTGATTGAAGCCGAACATGCTATTGCAAATGGTATGTGTTTAAGCCTTGCAGACTTTTATTTGCGCAGATCACCTTTATTTTTAAGCTATCCAAACAATGGTTTTAAATACCTCAAAGAACTCAGCCAGGTTTTTGAGAAGCGATTGTTGCTTTCTGAGGAGCAATTGGAGTCGCAAATAAACGCATTGCATCAGCATAAGCAGCATGAAATGTCATGGGCCAATTCTTAAAGAACTAACTTACCGGATTGACTTAACTTTTCACACTGTCTACACTTTCAGATGAGTGTTTAACCAATGGGTTTCTGGGTAGGGCTCTTAAACCGCTAGGCATTTATAATTATTGTGCTTTTTAGCATTAGTAACATCGTTCTTGCGGTTTAAACTTATACTCACAAATTCCATCTTCATAAAAAGAGACGCAGCATGAGTTTTATTGATAAGGTTTCAGAGTACTTCTCCAACGACATCGCCATTGATTTAGGAACAGCAAACACTTTAGTCTACGCTAAAGGCCGAGGCATCATTTTAGATGAGCCCTCTGTTGTGGCCGTACAAAAAAATTATAGAGGCACACAGAATAAAGTTTTAGCCGTGGGTAAAGAAGCAAAAGATATGTTGGGCAGAACACCTGGTAGCATTGTTGCCATTCGCCCCATTAAAGACGGTGTTATTGCAGACTTTGAAGTCACGCAATCAATGCTTAATTATTTTATTAAAAAATCCACACAACAAAAAAAGTTTTTTGTAAGACCAAGAATTATAATTTGTGTGCCTTATGGAATCACTCAGGTGGAAAAAAGAGCTGTTCGTGAATCAGCTCACTCGGCCGGAGCTAGAGAGGTTTACTTGATAGAAGAGCCAATGGCCGCAGCTATCGGTGCAGGACTGCCAATCACTGAGCCTACTGGTAATATGGTTGTTGATATGGGGGGAGGCACAACAGGTGTCGCCGTGATTTCACTTGGTGGTATTGTTTATTGTAAGTCAATTAAAGTAGCTGGAGATAAATTTGATGAAGCCATAGTAAACTATGTTCGTCGTCAGTTTAATTTACTCATTGGTGAGCGCACGGCTGAAGAAATCAAAATGAACATTGGCAATGCCTATCCGTTTGATGAAGAAAAAGTTATGGAAATCAAAGGTCGTGACTTAGTGGCGGGAGCTCCTAAAACTATTGAAATCACAAGTTCGCAAGTTAACGACGCTTTAATGGACCCATTAAGTGAAGTCGTTGATGCTGTCAGAACTGCCCTTGAAAAAACCCCACCAGAGCTTGCCTCTGATATCGTTGATAACGGTATTGTGCTTACTGGTGGTGGAGCTTTACTTCAAAATTTAGATGTTTTACTTCGTGAACGCACCGGACTGCCTGTGTCCATTGCTGAAGAGCCACTGTCTTGTGTGGTGAAAGGCTCAGGAAAAGTTCTGGATGAGTTAGATCTTTTAAAACAACTGACAGTGGATTAATCATATGACCGTAGATGGCATCAGCCGAACGGTATCAAATTTTTTCTTTTATGCTCTTTTAGATGAGTCATTGGCGATTAAAGCTTCGGCCAAAGCTTATAAAAAGTGTATGAAAAAAATTGATTTAAAAAATACAACAGATGAATATCAGGCGGCCATTGTTCACGAGACTTACAAAGTCTGGTCTAAATATCAAAAAAAATTGTCAGAGTTAAATCAAAACATAGGTTTTGAGGGCAACTGGATTCTTCCACCACATACAGATATGGGATTGTGGCGACAATTTTTAAGAGACGCAGAGCCAGAAGAGTTTTTAGCGGTACTATGGTCCCGAGTTTTAAAGTTTCCAGATGAAAGAATATCACAAGGCCTTGGTGTTACGGTTGGCACAGTAAGACACAGAACCAATCGTGGTTTAAAAAAATTAGGTTCTATGCGGGTGACAGTGTTTTATGATGAGTAATGAACCATATATAAAAAGAAAATCTAGAACTTTAAGCCGTTTTTTATGCCAAGAAATGATGTACGACTTTGTCACCGACAACTTGGATGAAGAGCGCAAACAAGCAATGCTAGATTATATTCAGCGCTCTGAGGAGACTCAAGAGGACTTAGAGGCTTTTCAAGAGGCCTTAAATTATTGTGAACAGCTCTCTCATCTTACTCCCACTGAGCCTTTAATTGAAAAGGTGAAAAGTCAGTCGTCATTGTCGAAAAAAATTATAAATGCATTAAGTTGGAACAATTGGCCACAACCAGTGAAGTGGACTCTACAGGGAGCTTTAGTCAGTGTTCTAGCTGCTGGAGTAGCGATCTTTATACCCTGGGAAAGACTGCAAATTGATTTAGACTTAAAGTCTAAGGGCTCTCCTTTATATGTTGCTGAACAGCAAACACAAGAAATTAAACCTGAGGAAAATGTTGAACCAGAAATAAATCAGGCGACCTCTGAGCCCCAAGAGTTGGACTCTTCAGAGGCAAAGCTTATTGCGGAAGAACCGACTCCTGTAGAGACTATAGAGCCGCCTCTGGAGCCTGAAAATAAACAAGAAAAAGTAAAAGAAAGTATAGTAGCTGAAAACAATAATGACTCTGAGGTTGAATCCGAAGCTACAAAATCTCGTTCAGCAGTTGTTAAGTCAAACCTTAAGGGCTCATTAACTCGTATGTATATGACGGTTAAAGACTTTAAAGAGTTTAGTCTTGTTGTTGAAGACTTTATTCGAAGTGTTGGAGGGTCCAAAGCCGGGCAAGTGAAGCTTGGATGGGAAAAAAACCAAAATACCAGATACTTTCACTTTACCATTCCAGAGAAGGACTATCCTAATCTTATGCAACTTTTAAGAACAAAAGCTGATACCAGGGTTATGAGAACGCCTCATAGCCGAGTGATGCCTGAAGGAAAAATGCGATTAATATTAGAAATTAGTAGTGATGATTAAAAAACAACTCTTAAAATTTATTGAATATATAAAGGCACATAAAAACTCTTTACGAACAGTGCTTCTGATTTGGTTTTTAGCACTTTCAATTATACCAACAGCTTTGGTAACTATTTATTCATATCAAAAATACAAAGAATCAGCTTTTCAACAAATAAATGAAAGAGTGTTGCAAAATATAGATGAAATTACCGATAAGTCTTTTAGCCAACTGTTGCGTTTTAAGTCTGAGGCGCAGGAAATGCTTCAAACACCAGCTTTGTATGTTTATGTGTTAAATAAAGACCTAGAGCCTTTAAATGCCTTATTTAAAGACTGGCAAGCCAGTTATAACCTAGAGAGCATTGTTTTTTGTGACAGAAGTTTTGAACAAATTGTAGGTGTTGGCCAAGAGTTAAGTTGTAGAAAAGGTGAGGATTTAGAATACAAACAGCAAATAGAAATTGAAGAGGGTAAGGTCTACAGCCTCCAAAGGCATATAGTTCAAAGTCAAAGTGGCCCTGTTGTTGGTGAATTGATTATTAAAAAATTATTTATTAACCCACAAGAACAAGACTTAGCCAGCTTGATAAATGCTGAAATATTTATTTTAAATTCACAAAACATGAACCTGGCTTCAAGTTTTAAAGATCACTCTGAATTAAAAAAAATTAAACAACAGATTAAAGCTCAAAAATCAGATTTAGAGTCATTGTCTTTAACCATGTTTTTAAACTCCAACGAACATCAATTTCGATTTAAAGAATTTATTTACAAACCATATGTCTTGGCTTATGGGCAGAATATTGAGTCTTTTAAAAAAATTCTTTCTGAAATCCAAATAGCATTTACTTCTGCTTTGATTTTAATTGTTTTAATTTTAGTTTTTGTGGCCACATTTTTGTCTAAATATTTATTAAACCCTATCTACTCCTTGTTAGAAGCTATTAAATCTATGGATAAATTAGGTGATAGTGAAAGCCCCATAGATAAAAAATATGACAATGAAATTGGTGAATTGATAGATTCTTACAATTCTATGAACAAAACTGTTATTAATGCACAAAAACAATTACAAGCAAAAGTGAATGAACTTCAGCTGGCAAATGAAACCATTAAGCAGACTCAAGATCAGTTAGTGCAATCAGCTAAAATGGCAAGCCTTGGTCAGTTGGTTGCTGGGGTTGCACATGAACTTAACAACCCTATCGGCTTTATCTATGCAAATATGCAACACTTAAAAGACTATATCAATGACCTAGAAAGGTTAATTGAGGCTGAAAGCCAAGGTCATGATGAATTTGTAAAAGTAAAAAAAGAAATAGATTATGAATACATTATGGAAGATCTTCCTAAGCTTATCACCTCTTGTGAGGAGGGGGCTCGGCGAACAAAAGACATTGTGTTAGGCTTAAAAGTTTTCTCAAGATCAGATGAAAGTAAGCTTCAAGACTATGATGTCGTACAGGGGCTTGAAAATACAATCAAACTTTTACAAGGTGAGATTAAAGATCGAATTGAGTTGATTAAAAACTTTGAGGCCCATCCTATCATCGATGCTTATGGGCACCAATTAGATCAAGTTTTTATGAACTTAATTTCAAACTCCGCTCAGGCTATATCAAAAAAAGGAACCATTACTTTAACTGTAAGTGAAAAACAGAATAAAGTTTTAGTAAAAATTAAAGATACAGGAGAAGGAATCTCAAAAGACAATTTAAATAAAATATTTGATCCCTTTTATACTACAAAAGCTGTCGGACAGGGCACAGGGCTTGGTTTAAGTATTACTTATGGTATTATAGAAAAACACAACGGCCTTGTAGAAGTGCAATCGGAGCCTAGTGAAGGAACAGAGTTTATTATCTCCATTCCCAAAAAACAAAACTCTTAGTAAAGTCCCATGCTGTTGCGAGTGAGCTCAATCGCTATGGCCTGTACCTGTTCTTGTATATTTAACTCAAACATAATATCTGAATAATTCTTTTTGTTTAACTCATACTCAAGTTCAAACCTGATGTTTTTTTGAGGCTCTTTTAAAGTCATTCTTAAATTGATCTCTAAAACATTTGATTGCATAAGATCAGTAAAAATATCGTTAAAACTTTCAATCACTGTTTGTCCATTATCTTCGTTGTATACATTGGACCAAACTAAAAGACCTGCAAGCTTTAGTTTGGAGTGATCTGTTAAATTCGCTTTCCAAAGCTCTATGTTGTCAAGCTGCTCTAAAACAGTGTTTACATTGTTAGACTGTAGATCAAAAGTATTAAATGAGTTCATTTTTTGAACATCAGGCGAGTGTAGAGAAACGGCCAGATCTAAAGAGGAGTCAATATAGTTCTGCGATTTAAAGCATGAGATTTTGTGAATAAAATCATCATTGATAAGCTCTTCATTAAATTGGCAGTTATATTTATCTACAAGAGTGATAAAGTCGCCTGCCGTTTTAGAAGCCATATCTTTTAACTCTGAATAATAGACATATTGTTCTGTTAAATAGGCCATGGCTAAGTAATCTTTAATTGTATAATCATTATCTAAATCAAAGTATAAGTTATAGGCCTCCTTAATAGATAAAAAATACTTTCCATATAAGTCTAGTACGTCATAACCAGAAAGAAGCGAAGCTTTAGTTAAAACAGCAGCTGCTTCAAAAAACTCAATGTTAGCTCTTGGCTCATTGTCGCCCCAAAGCTTCCAGACCGGCTCGTCATAGTTTGGGAACAAATTAAGCTTAATAAAGTCTCTGTAGGTTTTAATGGCTTCATTTGGAGTTATGGCAATGGAGCTAAAAGAGACCCCTTGTAATAACTGAGTTAAGATATGATCGTTAAAACTTTGGTACCCCATAAACTCAGGGGCTTTAGAGGTTTCTTCCTGTAGGCTTAAAAAACGTGTTCCTATTGATTTAGCAAATGTACTATTGTTAAACCTTGAATGAAGAGGGTCATCAATAAGCCTAATGACATTAGAGTCACTATTCTTATCCTGAATCTTTTGTCGACTTTCACGAGTTAAGTTTTCAAGTAGTTCTTGTGGGCTTAATTCTTTTGGCTTTAAAGATTCTTCGTCGATATTTTGCTCTTTTTCAACCTGTTGAATGTACTCATCGATAAGTTCTTTTTTTTCTTTTGAGT
>JAKUPT010000028.1:0-15655 GCA_022450595.1 Bdellovibrionales bacterium | reverse complement strand
CAGATTCGCGGGAGTCTTTATAGGCTTCAGGGACTTGAATGCTGACAGGTGGCTTTTGACACCCAAATAAAAAAGTTGATAAAAAAAGTAAATAAATTGCGGATTTCATATTAACCTCACTCCACTTATTCTTGTTACAGAATCTGTGCCAGCTATAGGGCCTAATAATGCCCTTTCAGCTATAAAAATCACAATGAAATGACATTTTTTGTAAAAACTTTTAGCTCTCACGCGCACCCGACTCCAGGTAGGATTTTGTGGTGGGCTGTAATGGTAGGCTAAAGAAAGGTAATTAGATAGGTTTTCAGAGAGTCGGTGTCTATTGGAAAAGTGTTTCCCTTTAAGACAACTTCAATCTAACTAAAAAAAAGCCATAAGAAAAATTATATATTTTCATTTTTATTATAAGCTATGCTTATATAAATAGGCTAAATTTGGGTGTTTAGATAAGAATATCTAATGTCAAAGCCTGAAAAGCTCATATAATGCGTTTTAAGTCCAATTCACTTTCATCCGATAACTTAGTATGAAAAAAAGCGAACAAAAAGATTCCAAATTTTTAATTATCTTAATGCTTTGTTTTGTTTTTGCAGGGCTTTATATGCTTTTTGGAGTCAAAAACACTAATATGGGTCAGGTTTCGCAAAGCTCAGTACAGCCAAAAAAACAAGAGGGCTCTGTAAATTGGGAGCGACTCAATGAAAAGATGCGCATGTTAGAGGGGCAAAAAAAAATTCAACAAATGCAACAAGAAGCAAGAAATGCCCAGCTCAGTCGAGAGTTAGAGTTTAGCGACATAAGAGATCGTGCAAAACCAGCTCACGAGTACCATTTAGACATGTTGCCAGAAAACTCTTCCAATGATGTTTATTCCGACCTAGATCATCATCAGTATATTCCTGACAGTCAAAAACCAAGAGATATTATTAATGCTCAAAAAGAGTTAGATCAGATTTTGAATAACTTAGATAAACAACGTAAAAAAGAATTCGTTAAGCAGTTTATTGAAAATGCACGAAACGGAGGCTGGCAAGTGAAGGTCAGTGATGAGCTTAAAGTTATTGAAGTTCGTCCGATTCGTCAGCGTCGTGGATTTCCTGGCAGAGCACCGCAATCCTCTCCCAAGACCAGTGAAACAGGTGGTTATGGAGTGAATTAAAGCCAGCCATTGTCAGCAAAGCTGTAGTAGTCTTTTTTGGCACAAATGATATGATCAATAAACGGTATATCCATAATTTCTGAAATCTGTTTTATTTTTTTCGTCATCTCTATGTCTTTAAAAGAAGGGGTGCTTTCGCCTGAGGGGTGATTGTGTGCCAATATAAACTTACTGGCATTACTTAAACAGGTGTATCTAAAGATGTCTCGCGGGTGATAGTTGCAAAAATTCACACTTCCTCTAAAAACACAGCGGCTACGAATAATTTTGTTATTTGAATGTAAGCACACCACCCAAATTTCTTCTACAGGCGACCTAAGTCGGTTTTTTAAATACTGATAAGCATCCAAACTATTGTTAATCGATGACAGTTTCATAAGTTGTGAAGCATGCAAATCTAAACACACTTACAAGATCAAAAATAACGAAGCTTTAGCGAATTTTATTCGGTTAAAATGCGAAATCTGAATGTTTTTGTTTAAAGTCTGCCTCCTCTGAGATGGAGGTGTTTCAGGGCTGTTTGAAGCAAATTGATTAACAGGCACCAAAGACCTGACAGCCCACGTTGTATGTTGCTTTTTGTTTTATAAAAACGCCTAATATTATCTGGCCAAAAAGTTAATTATTAAGAGAGGTTTTAACATGGTTTTAGATAAAATTATAAAAATAGCGCTCACAGTATTTGCAATAACTCTGCTAACGAACTGTGCTTCAAAGCCTTTTTCAAATGGTTCTTATGATGACGTTAACAATCAAAACTTATTAAACGACAAGTGGTCTGAAACAGATATGCAAAATGCTGTTAAAGATTTAGTGGAAAGTGCATCAAGCCATTACGAAATTAAAGCCGCTAAAAAACCACCTGTAGTTATGGTTACCAGGCTTCAAAATAAAACCAGTGAGCACATCGACACTCAAAATATCATGGATATGATTCGAGTCGAGCTTATGAGAAACGCAAGACTGCAGTTTGTGGATAAAGCTGCCAGAGAAGACATCCAAGACGAATACGAGTATCAAGGTTCAGGCACAACATCTCGTGCCACTCAAAAGCAAGCTGGCAGCCAAATTGGTGCCGATTACATCATCAATGGAAGACTTGATTCAATAGTTCAGCAAGTGGGCCGCAAAAAGACGGTTTACTATAAATTGACGTTAAATATGACGAACTTAAAAACAGGTCTGATTCTATGGTCAGATTATAAGCAAATAAGAAAGAAGTTTGAAAAGAGTCTTATAGGTTTATAAATTGCAATTTTATATCACAAAAATCCTATCTGTAATGATAATAGCAGTCCATCTTGTGGGCTGCTCTTTGTATCAGTTCAAAGTCACTGAAGCGCGCAAAAAACTTAAGGCTGGGCAAGTTGAAAGCTCTTTATCTATTTTAAAAAAATATGTTGAAGAAAGCTCAGACGATAAATTGGTCTACTTGATGGATTATGGCACTGCTTTGCAGATTGCCGGTAAGTATAAAGAGAGTAATGAAGCTTTTTTATTGGCACATGATATTGCTGAAATTCAAGATTATCATAGTATCTCAAAAATAACGGCGTCCTTATTGTTTAGTGAAAGCATGGTTCAGTACAAAGGGGACCATTTCGAAAAAGTCTTTATTAATGCCATGCTGGCTTTGAATTTTTTAATGCTAGGAAATCATGAGGCTGCCTTAGTTGAAACCCGTCGACTGAATGAAAAGCTTTATAAGTTAAAGGTGGAGGGTGGTAAATCTTACGAAGAAAATGAGTTTGCCTATTATCTTGCTGGTATGATTTGGGAGAGTGACCGTAAGTATGATGATGCTTATATTGATTATAAAAAAGCCTATCAAATAAATCCAAATATGCCTTTCATTAAACAAGACTTGCTACGCACAAGTTATTTTGCCCGTAGAATGCAGGCTCATAGAAAGCATTTAAAAGAATTTAATATAAAGTTTGACCCTAGAGACTACAAAAATAAATCTGAGCTAGTGGTAATATATCAACAAGGCTGGGGACCTGTGAAAAAACCAAGCCCTCAGGCCCCTAGGTTTCCCGCTCTTTTCCCTGTTAACAGTCAAACAACAGCCGCTAAAATCGTTGTTGATGAAAAAAAATATGAGACTCAACAAATTTTTGATGTGACCACAGAGGCGATTAATACCTTAAAAGAACAATACGCAGCTTTAATTGCCAAAAGAGTGGCTGCAGAAGCCACAAAAGTTGCTGTCTCTAAAACATTACAAAAAGAAAACGAAGGCTTAGGGCAGCTTGCTTATGTTGTGATGAAAATGGCTGATACAGCGGATTTAAGACAGTGGTCTACATTGCCAAACAGTTTCCAGCTTCAAAGAATTTGGCTCAAGCCTGGGGAGTATGATGTCAGGGTGAAGGGGTTAGCCTTGAATAGTCAGCCTTCTGGCGAAACCCATCAGTTCAAAAACGTACAGTTGAAAAGAAATAAAAAAACTTTTTTAACTTGGAGATCTTTAAAATAAAAAAGCTCAGTAAATACTGAGCTTTTTTTATCATCTAACTAAAGAAGTTTCTAATTAGTTAGAGTTAAATCCTGGGTTAGAATTTGGTAATTGAAAGTCCAATGGACCCTCACTGCCAGGAGTTAAAGTCACATCTTGCTCTGAAGCTGCAGCGTTAGCAGCATTGGCCACACGCTCTTCTAGAGTTTGCTTTACATCATCAAAAGAAGCTTTTTGTGATGGAATCTCTTGAATCACAGGCTGAGGAGCTGGTTGTTGCTTGTGATAGTCCTGTGGAAAGGCTCCAAGCTTAGCTAAATAGCTAGAAATGCTTCCGTTTCCATTCTGGATAATCTCACGAAGTGTAAAAAGTGGCGCATATTGCGATGCCTTCTTTTCCGCTTCAAAAATAATTTGCGTCAAAGTCGCAGCAGTGATGTCATTTTTGGTCTTGTTATCAATAACCATGACCTCTTCACTGTTTCTAATCATTTTTGCAATATCATCTAAAGTCACATAACAACTTTGTTGGGTGTCATAAAGTTTTCTGTTTTGATATCTCTTGATGATTTTAGTTCTGTTGGACTTAGTTCCAATTGTTGTCTCTTGGTTCACAATGCCTCCCTCTCGAAGTTTCCCCTTTTAATTCAATTTTTAATGCGGCGAAATAAAATTGAGCCAAATCTTCATGATATCGGCTCACCGCACCAAAGGTTTCGGTTAACGCCTGCAAATTAGCCTTGGGCGTCACGCCCTGTCAAGTGTGCAATGAACAGAATGAAAATAAATATTAAATATTACTGCGCAATGCATAAATCCATTATAGGCCGGTGCATTAAAAATTTGTGACAAAATTAAGAAATAAAGTCTTAAGTCCAGTGGAAACTTGACCGAAGACCATAATATAGAATTTGAGTTTAACCACAAAAACAGGGGTAATTTCTTGAAAATCGAGAAAAAACAGATAGTTAAGGGTAGTGACGTGCTTTATATGTTTTTCTCTATTGCACTCTTGTTTACTTTTATGGCCTCTGCGGTTTCAGACACATTTAACTCAAACCAGGTCGATCAGGCCCGAATCGATGTTGAAAATTTGGTATTACAGATTCAATCAAGTGGTCTGAAAAAATTTCTACCTAATAAAACCTCAGACAGATCACTGGCCTCTGTGAGTGAAAAGACTAAAATTGAGTATAGCTCAAAAATTGGTGATGAAGGACAGTTAGGGAAAGACCCTTGGGGGCAGCCTTATTTTTACAAACTCGTGAAGGACGACAGTGGTCATGTGAGTAAGCTTTTAGTGATCTCATCTGGGCCTGATTTAAAACTTTCCACATCAATTGACTTTCGCGACATCCAAAAAGCCGCTGAGATGAGATTTATTGGGGATGATATTGGCAAGCTCCATAGCCTGAACCAGTAGCTGTTTTTTAGTCTAGTTTTCTTCAGATCTTCTTAATTAGCTCTAAATATCTCATATTCGCTCAGAATTAATTAAGGTCGGTGCTGGGTTTTCCGATATCTTATATATGAAGATATACAGATTGGTGCTTATTCTTATGGGGTTTTATGTGTTTGTAGGCTGTTCAAGCTTTACACATAAAAGGTCTAATTATAAAAACTCAGCTCTATCCAATTTGAATCCGGCACCAGAGTCCATGTCTCCTAAGCTTGTTGATGGGCAAATCGTTGATACAGCCTATGTGCAAACTCAAGCTGACTATCACTTTTCATTGGCTGAAGCCTACAGCTTTTCTGGTCAAACAGATAAGGCTATAGACGCCTATCGCTTAACTCTAGTCTATGACCCCGACTCGGTGACAGTTAGAGTTAGGCTTGTTAGCGAGTACATCCGCCAAGGGCTATATACGGAAGCAATAGAGCAAGCAAAAGCAGCTATTAAATCAGATCCAAACAGCATTGATGCCCATATGTTGCTGGGAACCATTTATGCAAATTTAAAAATGTTTGAAGAGGCCATCACTCAATATGAAAAGATCTTGGAGTTGGATAAAGGCAACGAAGATGCCACTTTGCTTTTAAGTTCTGTATTTATTGAGCAAGGTGAATTTGAAAAGGCTGAAACTTTGTTAAAAAAAGTCATTGGGCAAAGTGCGAAATCAGAAAATTTATATAAGTACCACTTTTATTTGGCTCAATACTATCAAGAAGAGGGAAAAAGCTACTTTTCTAAAGCTGAAAAGCACTTTACAAAAAGTTTAAGCCTTAAGCCAAACATGCCAGAGACCGCTCTGGGGCTGGCTCGTTTATATGACCAGTGGGACAAAACTGATCAAGCTTTGTCTATGCTTGAATCCTTTCATAAAAGATTTGGGCCAGATCACAGCATATCTCACTTTTTAAGTCGCCGCTATATGCAGGCAGAAGCCTTTGATAAGGCCATAGTTCATTTGTCCGTCATGGAAGAGTATGAACCCTCTAATTTAAATTTAAAATTAAAAATTGGTTTAATCCTAATAGAGCAAAAAAAGCTTTCGGCAGCTCTTGAGAGGTTCAAGCAAATTTTAAGGCAAGTGCCGGATTCAGATAAAGTTTTGTACTACACAGGACTTATATATAAAGAGCTTGGTGAGCCAAAAGAGTCGATTGATTATTTCTCTAAAATAGGTCCAATCAGTACTTATTATGTGGAATCAGTGATTCACAGAACATACTTACATAAAGATTTAAACGATAACTCTAACGCTTTAAGTGCTGTGCAGACCGCTCTGACTCATAGAGATGATGTGCCACAGTTTTATGCCTTATATGCATCAATTTTAGGTGAAGAAGAGCAGTATAAAAAGTCTTTAGAAGTGCTCACCGAGGCTGAGAAGAAGTTTCCGCAAAACACACAAATATTATTTTTCTTAGGAACAACCAATGACAAAGTTGGCAAAAGAGAAAAGACATTGCAGTATATGCAAAAGGTGATCTCTGTAGATGATGAGCATGTGCAGGCTTTAAATTATTTAGCTTACACTTATGCGGATATGGGGATAGAGCTTGAGTATGCAGAGCAATTAGCATCAAAAGCACTAAGGCTCCAACCAGAAGACGGCTATATACTTGATACTATGGGCTGGGTGTTATTCAAGCAGGGGCGGACTGAAGAGGCTATTGCATACTTAGAAGCTGCTTATAAAATTAATTCTGAAGAAAGTATCATTGCAGAACACCTTGGAGATGCGTATTATAAGTTTCAGCTTACTGAAAAAGCAAAACAGATGTACACCCGCGCAGCAAAGGTAGAAACTGATGAAGAGAAATCTAATCAAATCCTTAAAAAGCTTTCTGATATCAGCAGCCCACTTCAATCTCAGCCACAACGACTTCCGGCTTCTAACAATCAAAAGTAGTGTTGTTTTATTAGCAGTTTTTATTTCCGCCTGTCAGCTCACACCTACGAGATTTTCTGAATACAATAAGGGAACTTGGGAGGCTAAGTCTCTTGTTAAAGATAAAAAAAATAACAAGACATTTATTGTAAAACTCAGCTTTAAGGCCATCAGGGCTAAAGCTTACAGAATTGATGTGTTTTCTCCTTTGGGGAGTCATGAAGCCTCTTTATTGTATAAGAATGATTTGTTTGAAATGTTAGATCTTTCAAGTAAAAGGCTTTATAGGGCCAAAAATGGTAAAAAACTTTTTTCTCGAGCTTTGTCGGTTGAACTTGAGCCAAGCTCAGTTTTTAACATTCTATTTGACGAGCCCATTCAAGACAAAGGTTGGTCTTGTGGCTTCAAAAAGTCTGAAGCTCCAACCAGTTGTGAAAATAAAAAACAAAACATAAAAGTGGTATGGTCTGAAAGAGTGAATGATAAAAAAACAGTGGATATCACTCATCCTAATGGGGAAGTTCAAATTCTTTTTACGTCTTTTTCAAATGAAGTTAAAAACCCCCAGAAGGTTTTTAACTTAAAAGTTCCAAAAAGCTTTAAAACTTATAAATTAAGAGAATAAATTAGCTCAAAGTGAGCCTTTTATTTTTAATCAAATATTAAGTTATACAATTCATAAAAAATATCAAAATTAGACTGAAGTCTATATGGACTCAGTCAGCTCCAGTTTAGGTTAATAAAAAAAAGTTTATTTTTGTTCTGCTTTTATTGAGTAGCACTTTTGTGCAATAATGATATTAGGGCTATAGCCACAAAGATCGTGGCTCAATTTGAAACAGGAGGATCAACTATGTCGACAAGTAATTTTGATTTTCAATCACTAGTAAAATCATGGCAGGAAGCCACTCATTTTAAAGATTTAAATTGGAGTGGAAGTTTTGATGATTATTTGTCGATTGTAAAAGAAAATCCTAAGGTCACACGTAATGCTTATCAACGCATGTATGACATGATCATGGAGCATGGGACTGAAAGTTATATTGATGTGAAAAAAGAGATCACTAGATATAAATTTTTTGATGATGCTGAAGCTAATGGCAAAGATGCCGTTTTTGGTCTTGATATCCCATTAATGAAATTAGTTAATGTTCTACGATCCGCGGCCCTTGGATACGGAACAGAAAAAAGAGTGATCCTGCTACATGGCCCTGTTGGAAGTGCAAAGTCTACTATCTGCAGACGTCTTAAAAGAGGTGTTGAAGATTACTCTAAAACTGACAATGGTGCGATTTATACTTATGAATGGGTAGATGAAGATGGATCTATTGAGCACATTTTAGGTAAAGATGTAAAAGTGTTTCCAAGCCCGATGCATGAAGATCCATTGCTTTTAATTCCAAAAGATTTAAGAGCGAAGTTTTGTGAAGAGATCAACCGCGGCAGCAAAGAAGACTTTAGAGTTTCAATTGAGGGCGAGATTTGCCCGCCAAGTCGCTTTATTTTCTCAAAGCTCATGGAGCACTACAGTGGTGATATCAATAAAGTTTTAAATCATGTTCGAGTCAAAAGACTTGTGCTTTCCGAGGCCGATAGAATTGGTATTGGAACTTTTCAACCAAAAGATGAAAAAAACCAAGACAGCACGGAGCTTACTGGTGATATCAACTATCGTAAAATTGCCGAGTATGGTTCTGACTCAGATCCAAGAGCTTTTAACTTCGATGGGGAATTTAATATTGCAAACCGTGGTGTGATTGAGTTTGTCGAGGTGTTAAAGCTTGATGTGGCCTTCTTGTATGACCTACTTGGAGCTTCACAAGAGCACACAGTTAAACCTAAAAAGTTTGCACAAACTCACATTGATGAAGTGATCATTGGGCACACAAACGAGCCTGAGTACAGAAGACTTCAAGACAATGAGTTTATGGAAGCCTTAAGAGATAGAACTGTTAAAATTGATATTCCTTACATCACGAAGCTTAAAGATGAAGTGAATATTTATAAAAAAGACTTTAACTCTAAAAGACTAAGAGGGGTCAGCATTGCTCCACACACTATTGAAATGGCCAGTATGTGGGCTATTTTAACAAGGCTAGAAAAACCTAAAAAGGCTAACCTAACAAGAATTCAAAAGTTAAAGCTTTATGACGGTAAGTCGCTTCCTGGCTTTACAGAGGACAACATTAAAGAGCTGCGCAAGCAAGTCACTCGTGAGGGCTTTGATGGTATGTCTCCTCGTTATATTCAAGATAAAATTTCAAATGCTATTATTAGTGCCCAACAGTCCAACAAAGGTTCAGTAAATCCATTTATGGTTTTAAATGAGCTTGATTCAGGCTTAAAGCACCATTCACTTTTAGCAAATGATGAATTGAAATCAGAGTACAGAGAGTTATTAAGTACTGTTAAACAGGAGTATGAAGAGATCATTAAATCAGAAGTACAACGTGCCATTAGTGCCGACAGTAGTGCCCTTCAAAGGTTATGTGCAAATTATATTGATAATTTGAAGGCTTACACGCAAAAAGAAAAAGTTAAAAATCAGTTTACGGGTCAAGATGAAGAGCCGGATGAGCGTTTAATGAGATCTATTGAAGAGAAGATTGAGATCCCAGAAAGTCGCAAAGATGATTTTAGACGTGAAATTATGAACTATATTGGTGCTATTTCTCTTGAAGGTAAAAAGTTTGATTATAAAACCAATGAGCGCCTGCATAAGGCCTTAGAGCTAAAACTTTTTGAAGATCAAAAAGACAGCATTAAACTGACTTCGCTTGTGACTTCAGTGACAGATAAAGACACTCAAGAGAAAATTGACATTGTTAAAACCAGACTGATCAATGATTTTGGTTACGACGACGTTTCAGCAACGGATGTTCTACATTATGTGGCTAGTATTTTTGCTCGTGGAGATGTTAAAGACTCTAAAAAGTAATTTATAAGATAGGAAGCACATGGGAATCATTGAAGATCACCACAGATTTAAAGACATTGTAAAGGGTCGCATTAAAGAGAACTTTAAAAAATATGTGACCCATGGAGAGATGATCGGAAAACGTGAAAATGATTTTGTAAAGATTCCGCTTCCTTCAATTGACCTACCAAGATTTAAATACGGAAAAAAACAATCCGGTGGCGTTGGACAAGGACAAGGCCAGCCTGGGGATCAAGTGGGTCAAGATGGCCAACCTGGACAAGGCCAAGCGGGTAACGAGCCCGGTGAGCACCAGTTAGAGGCTGAACTTACCGTGGATGAGCTTGCAGAAATCCTAGGTGAAGAGCTTGAGCTTCCCAATATTGAGCCCAAAGGCAAAAAAAATGTAGAAACTGAAATTTATAAGTACACCGGACGCAGTCCTGTCGGACCTGAAGGACTTCGGCACTTTAAAGCCTCTTATAAGGAAGCCTTAAAGCGTTCCATTGCCAGTGGCACCTATGACCCAGAAGACCCTGTAATTGTGCCCATCAAAAGAGACATGCGCTACAAAACAGTGAAAACAAGGGTTAAGCCTCGTACTAATGCTGTTGTGATCTATATGATGGACGTGTCGGGATCAATGGGTGAAGAGCAAAAAGAAATTGTTAGACTTGAAAGCTTTTGGATCAACGCTTGGTTAAAGAAAAATTATAAAGGT
Organism: Bdellovibrionales bacterium; assembly: GCA_022450595.1. Taxonomy (GTDB): domain Bacteria; phylum Bdellovibrionota; class Bdellovibrionia; order Bdellovibrionales; family UBA1609; genus JAKUPT01. Next base: position 5,062 of record JAKUPT010000028.1, on the reverse strand, counting down.
TTAGAAACTAGGTTTATTATTCATGATGCCGCCGCCAAAGAGGTGGATGAAAAAACATTCTTTAGCACCAGTGAATCGGGTGGAACTTTAATTTCTTCTGCGTATAAATTATGTAAACAAATTATTGATGAAGATTATCCCCCAAGTGAGTGGAACATTTACCCTTTTCATTTTAGTGATGGGGACAATTGGAGTGCTGAAGACACCAAATTATGTGTAAAACTGATAAAGGACTTTTTTCTTCCCCATACAAATATGTTTGGTTATGGGCAGGTTGAAAGTAAATACGGTAGTGGTCAATTTGGAAAGGACTTACAAAAAGTATTTCCTGGAGATGAGAGACTTGTTGTAAGTCAAATCGAAAGCCGAGATAAGATAGTTAATTCAATAAAAGACTTTTTAGGTAAAGGGAGATAGTGTGGCAAATATCACTCCAGAGTTAGAATCCTACAGAAAAAAAATCTGTAAAATTGCTGCGGATGTTGGTCTTGATTTTTTTGAAACCATTTTTGAAATGGTCACTTATGAAGAAATGAATCGTATTGCCGCTTATGGTGGTTTTCCAGTTCGTTACCCTCATTGGCGCTGGGGCATGGAGTATGAGCAGCTTTCAAAAAGTTATGATTACGGTCTTTCTAAAATTTATGAATTAGTGATTAATACAGATCCTTGTTATGCCTATTTGATGGAAGGTAATGAAACCATAGATCAAAAGCTAGTGATGGCACATGTATATGGTCACTGTGACTTTTTTAAAAACAACCAATGGTTTTCTCAAACCAGCCGTAAAATGATGGACGAAATGGCCAACCATGCCACACGCGTGAGACGTTATATGGATCGCTATGGTGTAGACGTAGTTGAAGACTTTATTGATGTTTGTTTAAGTCTTGAAAACCTAATTGATCGTCATAGTCCCTACACAAAAATGAAAGTGGAAGTAAATATGGACACAGACAATGTCCAAACTCCGCAGAACTTTGAGCAGAGCTTTACTGGCAAATTAAAAGTAAATAAACCCTATATGGAAAAATATATCAATCCTCCTGAGTTTGTTGAAGAGCAGCAACAACGAGCTGAAGAAGAGCAAATGATTAAGCAGCGTTATAAAAACCTGCACGAAAAAGACATTTTAAAATTTTTAATTAACAATGCTCCACTTCAGCCTTGGCAGCAAGATGTGATGTCCATCATTCGAGATGAAGCCTATTATTTTGCCCCTCAGGGAATGACAAAAATTATGAACGAGGGTTGGGCCTCTTATTGGCACTCGCGCTTGATGACTGAAAAAATCATGAATGACAGTGAAATTGTTGATTTTGCCGACAGACATAGTGGCACTATGGCGATGTCACCAACCGGGTTTAATCCTTATAAAATTGGTATTGAAATTTTTCGAGACATTGAAAAACGATGGGATACAGGAAAATTTGGTAGAGAGTGGGAAGAGTGCCAAGATCTCTCGGAGAAAGAAAACTGGTTTCGTAAAACAGACCAGGGAAGAGATAAAATTTTTGAAGTTAGGCGCAATTACAACGACGTGACCTTTATCGATGAGTTCTTAACTGAAGAGTTTTGTGTGAAAAACAAAATGTTTGTATACAAGTTCAACAAGCGCACAAATCAGTTCGAGGTAGACACCACAAACTTTAAGGCCATCAAACAGCAGTTGTTGTTTCAATTAACAAATTTTGGTCAGCCCATCATTAAAATTGTGGATGACAATTTTGAAAATCGGGGAGAGCTATTACTCACTCATATGTTTGAAGGCGTAGAGCTGCAACCAGATTACATGACGGCCACCTTAGAGAACATGTACAAAGTATGGTCACGGCCTGTAAACCTAGCCACAGTTATGGACAAAGAGCAGATGATTTTTAGCTTTGACGGCAAAGAGCACAAAAACATTAAAGTCTCTACCTTAAAAGAACAGCAGTCGGAACAAGAGCAAGCCTAGCCCCTAAAATTTAGAAAACAAGATGCTTTAGAGCGCACTTGAAGACAGGCTCGAGATTGTTTGAGTTAGGGTAAAAAGATTTTTCCTTCTAAGTACAGGTGACAACTTCCTGAAAGTATTGTGCGGTCATTATTAAATTCACAAGTTAAATCTCCACCGCGCTGCGAGAGTTGTTTGGCGGTGAGTGTGTTTTTTCCTAATCGATTGGCCCAGTAAGGAGCTAAAAAGCAATGGGCAGATCCAGTAACGGGGTCCTCGTTGATGCCAAGATTCGGAGCAAACATACGAGAGACAAAATCAGCCTGTACACCTGGAGCTGTAACAATCAACATTTTGCCAATTTTTTTTAAAAGATCAAAATCAGGCTGCAGTTGAGCCACAAGCTGTTTGTTGGAAAAAACCGCCAATAGACTGGCTTCATGCTTTCCTACCGATTGGTAAAACTCATCCGGTAAAAGTCGCAAGCCTTCATAAACCAAATGATCCACATAATGGACTCTTTCAAAGCTAGTGGTTGGCATATCAATACTAACAGTTCCATCTTTTTTATAAGCTTTTACCGGACCGCTGCGGGTATTGAACTCAATTTCATTCAACTCAGAGTTTTGATTAAAAATCACATAGGCACTGGCTAATGTGGCGTGCCCACACAGGTCCACTTCTTGTTTAGGGGTGAACCATCTTAAATCATATTTAGTCTCGCTTCTTTGAATAAAAAAGGCCGTCTCAGAAAGATTGTTTTCCGCTGCAATAGCTTGCAACACGTCGTTTTCCAGCCAAACAGAAAGGGGACATACAGCGGCCATGTTGCCGCTAAAGCTATTTTCGGTGGTAAAGGCATCAATGATGAATATAGGTAAAGTACTCATAATGAGCGGAAAACTATATGATCTGTGAGTGGACTGCTACCGAAATTGAGGTTTTAAAAAAAATTGCAAAACTTAGGCGTTTTCTTCAATTTGGTGGCGAAGGTCTTCTTCTGAAATAGGCTCAGGAAGTTGCACTTTAAAGATCCAGCCGTCATCATAACAGTCTTGATGAACAAGTTCGGGCTCTTCTAATAGGTTTTCGTTAACTTCAAGCACTTCACCTTCAAAGGGGCAATAAAGAGAAATAGTGTGCTCTTCTGAGAGCACCTCAGCTATGGGATGGTCTACAAGCACATCATCTCCCACATCAGGAAGAGCGACCTCATTGACGTAGCCAAGCTCATCTAAGGCCTCTTCGTTGAGTCCGATGGTTGCGATGTCTTCTTCGATTATAATCCATTGGTAGTTTTGATAAGTGATCATATGCCTATCCCCATTTGTTTAAGCATATCCAATATGGATCTAAAAAGCATCATCTTCAAGAAATAAAAAAAGCCAACAACCTTTGTTGTTGGCTTTTAAGAGTAAACTTCGACTTTAAAAATTATAGGTCGTAATAAAGGTAGAATTCATAAGGCACTGGGCGTTGTTGAAGCGGAATAATTTCTTTTTCTTTCTTATAGACCGTCCAAGCCGACACCATGTCCTCAGAGAACACATCTCCCTTGATTAAAAACTCATGGTCTTTGGTAATGTTGTGTATAGCTTCTTCTAACGAGGCTGGCACACTTGGCACAAGGGCTGCTTCTTCAGGAGAAAGACCATAGATGTCTTTGTCTAATGGGTCACCTGGGTTAATTTTATTTTGAATGCCATCAATGCCCGCCATTAAAAGTGCTGCAAAGGCTAGATAAGGGTTGGCACTAGGATCTGGTGTTCTAAACTCAATCCGCTTTGCTTTAGGGTTTGGTCCTGAGTTTGGAATTCTTAAGGCAGCTGAACGGTTTTTGTAGCTGTAAGCAAGTTTTACTGGAGCTTCAAATCCCGGAACTAAACGCTTGTAAGAGTTTGTTGATGGGTTTGTAAAAGCACATAGTGATGGCGCGTGTTTTAAAATACCACCGATAAAGTGAAGGGCGGTTTCAGACAGTCCCGCGTACTTATCACCTGCAAAAAGCGGCTCTCCATCTTTCCATAAAGACATATGAGTGTTCATACCAGAACCGTTTTCACCAAAAATAGGCTTTGGCATAAAAGTAGCGGTTTTGCCGTGGCGGTTGGCAACGTTTTTTACGATGTATTTAAACCACATCACGTTATCCGCTGAATTTAAAATTGTATCAAATCTAAAGTTGATTTCCCCTTGTCCAGCTGTAGCCACTTCGTGGTGGTGTCTTTCAACAGGAATGCCAATTTTTTCTAGTTCTAAGCAGATTTCTGTTCTGATATCTTGAAGTTTGTCAGAGGGAAGGGCTGGAAAGTAACCCTCTTTGTGACGAGGTTTGTAACCAAGGTTGCTACCACCTTCTTCACGGCCAGAGTTCCAAGTGGCTTCTTCAGAATCCACTTGATAAAAACCGCCATAAGATGTTTGGTCATAGCGGATGTCATCAAAAATAAAAAACTCAGCTTCAGGGCCAAAATAGGCGGTATCAGCAATCCCTGTGGACTTAAGGTAGTTAAGTGCTCTTTTTGCAATCTGACGAGGGTCACGATTGTAAGCTTCTAAAGTGTCAGGCAATACGATGTCACAAATAATGGAAAGTGTTGGCACTTCCATAAATGGGTCCATTTGGGCGGCTGTTGGATCAGGCATAATGATCATATCGGATTCATTGATATTTCTCCATCCACGAACGGAGCTTCCATCAAAGCCAAATCCATTTTCAAAGGCTTCTTCAGTTAATTGACTGACGGGAATAGAAAGGTGTTGCCACATTCCTGGTAGATCAGAAAATTTCAGGTCAACCATCTTGGCCCCATTTTCTTTTGCAAACGAAATAACCTCACTTGGTTTCATCTTTTCTTCTCCTCTATTAGAAGTTAGTATTTAGTTTATAAAGCATTCTCATTTAATTCACGGGTTCGTACTCGGACGACTTTTTCAATAGGAAGTACGAAAACCTTGCCATCACCAATTTTTCCAGTGTGAGCGGCTTGGCATATAGCTTCTACCGCAGCTTCAGCCAATTCGCTGGCGACAACAACTTCAATTTTTGTTTTAGGAAGGAAATCAACGACGTATTCTGCGCCTTGGTAGATCTCAGTTCTGCCCCGTTGACGGCCAAAACGTTTA
>JAKUPT010000027.1:27800-39656 GCA_022450595.1 Bdellovibrionales bacterium | reverse complement strand
TATCTGACTGAAATTGTCTCATTCTGAGATGAAGATAATAAAATTCATGAATTTTCAAAGTTTTACTCGAATAATCCGATATAATTATAGCTGTGAATATTTTACGAGGAGACGTATGTAGTGGCGTGGGACGACATACCAGATTGGGCTTCAAGTGTAGCCAATTCTATTTTAATGAATGTAAAACAAAAAGACCCTTTTACCTTCTACCATTGTTGTCGAGTGGGCCGTGCCTCGCGCAGATTAGCACAGTCCATGGGCCTCAATGAGTACGAACAAAGTGTATTAGAGTTCTCCGGTCTATTTCATGACATTGGCAAAGTTGGAATCCCCGACAGCATACTTCTAAAGCCCGCACGCCTTGAAGCTGACGAATACAGACTTATGAAAGCCCATCCGGTGATGAGTGCAAAAACCATTGAACCGCTTTCTAACATTCCATTTTTTAAAGCACAGCTTCCAGGCATTCGCTATCACCATGAAAAGGTCGATGGTAGCGGTTACCCTTTTAACCTTGAAGGCGATAAAATCCCATTAGCCGCAAGAATCATTGCAGTGGTCGACACCGTGGACGCCATGATGTACACCCGCCCCTACAGAGAAGGACTATCTTTTGATGTGGTCAAACAGGAGCTTAAAGACTTCTCAGGTACACAGTTTGATAAAGCCATCGTAAACATCTACCTAGATGCTGTAAGGTTTTGGAACAACATTGAAGCCGCCGACAAAGAAGAGAAAGCCATTAAGCAAATTCTTTTAAAGTCTGCATAGAAGCAATTTTAAAATTTTATTCATACTTAAGAAATTCATACTTAAGAAAAAGTAAATTCACATTTATGAAGATATAAATATCGACAAAAAAATATTTATAATCTTTTAAAATAAACCTTACTGTGAATGACTATTTCCCATTCAATTTAAAACTATATTCTCAATTATAATTTTCTATCTACAAAACCTTAGTCCACGACTTGAGTGATGATTCTTTATTCATTTTATTTTAGTGTTGTAAATTCAAGCATCACGTCGAGCGCTGCGTATCCGTGTTGCGTTAATCCCAACGGGATTAATGCAATACGAAGACGCTGCGCACCCGCTCGTGCCGATTGAATTTACAACACTAAAATAAAATGAATAAAGAATCATCAAGGCCAACATTCACTGCAAATATTTTTTTAAAAACTGCCCAGTGTAACTTTCTTTAACTTTAACAACCTCTTCAGGCGTACCACTTGCCACAAGCTTTCCACCGTGACGCCCGCCTTCTGGTCCAATATCAATGATGTGATCACTGCACTTAACCACTTCCATATTGTGTTCAATCACAAGCACGGTGTTACCCTGCTCTACCAGCTCTTGCAATAGCTCTGTGAGCTTTTTAATGTCTTCAAAGTGTAAGCCCGTTGTTGGCTCATCTAGGATGTAAAAAGTTTTCCCTGTTGAGCGTTTAGAGAGCTCTTTGGAAAGCTTCACTCGTTGCGCTTCGCCGCCAGATAAAGTGGTCGATGATTGCCCTAGCGTCATATAATCTAAGCCCACTTGCTCAAGAGTTTTAAGCTTTCTTGCAATGTGTTTGTGATGTTGAAAGAACTCTAAAGCTTCACTGACAGTCATGTTTAAAATATCATTCATGTTTTTGTCTTTGTACTTAATCGAAAGCAGCTCATGATTGTAGCGTTTGCCTTGGCACTGCTCACAGGTGACAAAAACATTAGAAAGAAAATGCATTTCAAGTTTTACCTTACCAGCTCCCTGACAGTTTTCACACCTCCCCCCTTTAACATTGAAACTAAAGTGCCCAGGTGTAAATCCACGAATTTGTGCTTCTGGTAGGTTGGCAAACAAACTTCGAATTAATGGAAACAGTCCCACATAAGTGGCAGGAATAGATCTTGGTGTTCTTCCAATGGGCTTTTGATTGATCTCAATCACTTTATCTAAATTTTCAAGCCCTTCAATACTTTCAAACTCAGCAGGTTCAGCATGGGCCCCATGCATGGTGTGAGCGATGTGCTTGTAAAGGGTCTCTCTTATAAGTGTACTTTTCCCACTGCCGGACACTCCCGTAACACAGACAAAACAACCTAAAGGAATTTCAACATCAATGTTTTTTAAGTTATTTCCTTGGGCTTTATTTATTTTAACAAACAGTCCTGAGCCCGGCCGTCTTTTTTCAGGCAGTGGAATTTTATTTTTTCCAGACAAATAAAGTCCGGTCACACTATTTTTGTTCGCCTTGATTTCATCAGGTGTGCCCTTAGCTAATAGGTGTCCACCTTGTTTTCCAGCCCCGGGGCCTAAATCAATCACATGGTCGGCGGCAAGGATGGTGTCCTCATCGTGCTCCACCATCAATATGGTGTTGCCTCTGTCTTTAATCTCTTTAATGATTTCTAGCAAACGGTGATGGTCTCTGGGATGTAAACCAATGCTTGGCTCATCTAAAACATACAACACACCAATCAGTGAAGAGCCCACTTGACTGGCAAGCCTTACTCTTTGCGCCTCGCCCCCGGAGAGAGTTCTCGTTGGTCGTGAAAGACTTAAGTAGTCACAACCCACTCTTAATAAGTAACTTAAGCGCTGCTTAATTTGATCGGTGATCTTTTCAGCAATAAATAATTTGTTAGACTTTAAAGTGATGTTGTCAAAAAACTCTTTAAGCTCTTCAACACTAAGTAAAGAAAGCTCTCCAATGTTTTTATCTTGAAAAAATATATTTAAACTCTCAGGACGCAGTCTTAAACCCTTACAGTCTGGACAGGTTGAGGGTTCTTCATAGGTTTCATCTTCGTCTTCAACTTCATACACATCAATCAAGTAGCCAAAGCCATCACAGGTCTGACAAGCCCCTCTGGCATTGTTAAAACTAAAAAGGCGGGGCTCTAAGTCTGGAAAGTTGTAACCACACTTAGGGCAGGCATTGTGTATAGAGTAGCCTTTGATATCACCATTTAAAAATTCTAAACTCACACGACCATCAGCCAAGCTTATCGCCTGATTCACGCTTTCTTTTAAGCGGGCAATAAACTTATCTTCCACCACAAGGCGATCTACTAAAATATCAATGTCGTGAACCATGGTTTTTTTTAATCGCTTTACACTGGCAAGCTCAGTCCACTCCCCATCAATTTTGGCTTTTGTAAACCCAGCTTTGATCCACTTTTGCACTTCTTTTGAAAACTCACCCTTTTTACCTCGAACCACTGGAGCTAGCAGATAAAACTTTGTGCCTTTTTTTTGCGATATAATGTCGTCTACAATTTGCTGAGGCGACCAAGAGCTGACTGGAATGTTATGTTTCGGACAGCTGGGAATTCCCACTTTGGCATAAAGCAGTCGTAAGTAATCATAAACCTCAGTCATTGTCCCTACAGTGGATCGTGGGTTGGCACTGATGGTTTTTTGCTCAATAGCAATGGAAGGCGACAGTCCTGAGATCGATTCAATTTTTGGTTTTTTAAGTTGTTGTAAAAACTGACGAGCGTAAGAAGAAAGACTTTCTACATATCGTCTTTGGCCTTCAGCGTAGATGGTGTCAAACGCAAGAGATGATTTACCGCTGCCACTAAGACCTGTGATCACGGTGATTTTGTCTCTGGGAATAAATACATCAATATCTTTGAGGTTGTGCTCCCCTGCTGCTTTAACAATGATGCCGTCTTGCTTCACTTATGCCTCTTTACGCTTGGAATTCAACTGGCAGTCCCTACACTTGCCGTACAACTCAAGAACGTGGTTGGTAAGCTCAAAGCCAAACTTTTTAGCCACCTGTTCTTGAAGTTTTTCAATCTCTTGATTTTCAAATTCAACAATCTTTCCACATTGCACACAAGTCAGATGATCATGGTGTCTTTTCGGGGTCAACTCATAGCGAGCCGGCAATCCCCCCATTCTTACTTCTGTCACAAAATTATTTTCAGTGAGCTTTCTTAAAAATCTGTAAACGGTGGCAAAGCCCATTTCTGGAAATTTGTCGTTCACAATCTCAAAAACCTCTTGAGCGGTGACATGCACTCGCCCCTCAGCTAAGGTTTCTAAAATCACCAAACGCTGTTGGGTCACTTTTAAACCCATCTGACGAATGATCTTTTTAAAATCCTTCTCCGTTAGATTTTCACGCTTTAATACTTGTTCTTCTGGGTTTTGAAGCCCCTCGGCTAATATCACTTCGCTCATTCTGAGTATACTCTATAGAATCCTCAGCTTTGTCAAACTAATTGAGAATAATTTTCAATTAATTAAAGTCTTGCCTGCCAAGCCTCTGAACTTGTCACCATACTGACAGCATCGTGAGGGTGTAGACTCTCTTTGTGAGATAGGTGCACCGCAAACTCCTCAATCTTCTCGTGGGACTTTAGAGCGACCTTCACGCGGCGTCCAGCGTCCTCACAAAACATCAGGTTTGTGGCATTAAGTCTTGCAAACTCTTGCTCGTCCTCACGCTTAACTGCGGCTTGAACGGGAGTGCCAAGGCTGTCTTCGATCAAATCAATCAACTCTTTAAAGTCGACCCACTCTTTGAGTTGCACTTGAAACTTGGCCACACTTCTTTGAGCATGAGGGGTGGCAATGATTGAACTCTCAAGCTTTAACCACTCAGAAACAGCTTCAACACTGAGATCTTTTTTGTCTGCAAAATCACTTAAAAACTTCTCTTGAACTAATTGGCGTGAAAGAGCTGCAGAACAAGGACAGGTGCTGGAGTACATAATCTCTCCACCGATCATTAGCTGCACTTTGTCTTTTTTCTGCTCCGCTTGGATGTAAACCGGGTACTGTCTCCAACCAGTTTGTTCACTCTTTAAGGCCGGTCTATTCATAGGTAATGTGAAGCTTATTTTTACAAAGCTGTTTTCGCTTAAGCCTTTTTGGTTGTCTTTAAAGTCAGATAGGATTTCTTGCACTAATGCAAAATCAACGGGCTTTTGTAGTTTCTTTTTCAGAGTTAAATATAGCCTCGACATATGAATGCCTTTAGCTTCGGCCTTATCAAGGCTGACAAAAGCATTTATTGTTGCTGGCAACAAAAACTGTTCACCACCAAGCTTTAGCATAATGGGCATTTCAATGTTTTCCATACCCACACGCTCTACAGTTTCTTCAATATGAGCTTTAATCTCATGAGAAATATCAGGAAGCTCTTTTTTAGTTTGGGACATCTGCTTTAAAATCCTTGTGTCATTAGCCAAAGCTTGAGTTTGTTGCATATTTTCTCCATTTCGTCATTACTATCAGCCTTTTAAGGGGGAATCCAGCCCATTTTTTATGCATAACGTTAATAGGCATTGTTGACGAGCAAGTTGGCTAATTTTTTCAAAATATTAACCACTGTCTAAGACTGAATATTGTAATAGATAGTTATTAGAACAATTGCAACTAGTGACAAATACAAAATTAAATGGTTAATCTCTGGTTTTACAAAAAATAAAGGAATACACATGGTTCTTTCTGGAGTTAAAACTCTATTTAAACTGATTGCAACAATTCTAGTATTTGAACTGATTCTGCGTGGGCTGTTTTTTGTTAGCTTTCAAGCACAACACGACTACCCCATGTCTGACTTACTTCAAGCTCTATATTTAGGCTTTAAATTTGACCTGAGAGTGGCTGTGGTGTTTAGCTTGCCATTTGCTTTAGGAATTATGCTTCTGAGCCCTACAAAGGGGGCTTATTACCGCAAATTTTGGCAGTGGACCTACACAGTCATTATCAGCCTAATGCTCACCGCTTATTTATTTGATTTTTTCTATTTTGGCTATTTACAAACTCGTATTAACGCCACCGTATTTAAATTCTTACAAAACCCACAGACCTCATTTAATATGGTGTGGGAAACCTATCCCGTGGTTTGGCTCACTCTTGGAGTGGGGCTTATGTGTTTTGCTTTTTACTATTTCTTGGGCCGCTTTGTGTTCAATAACAAAAAGGATGTCTCTAAACCACCAAAATTAAAATTAACTTTTAATGTGATTTTAGTCTTCGTTTTGCTGGTAGTGATGATGCATGGTCGAGTCTCACAATACCCCCTAAGATGGTCTGAAGCCTTTTTTTCTAATAACGGATTTGTCTCTGCCATGGCCTTAAATCCTATTCATTACTTCATTGATACCAATCGCGCCAAAGCACGCAAATACAACATTCACGCGGTGAGAAAGCACTACCCTGTTGTGAGTGAGTACTTGGACGTTAAAGACCCTAATCTTAAAACACTCAACTTTGATCGCCCTATTGTTCAAACGCCAATGCTCAATTCAAAACCAAATATTGTCGTCATTGTGATGGAATCACTTGCAGCTTTTAAAAGCAGCACTTTTGGTATGCCTATTGAGACCACACCTTATATGGATAAAGCGGCGAAAAAGGGTATTTTATTTTCTGAATTTTACGTGCCCAGTGAAGGAACAGCTCGGTCTATGTTTGGACTGGTGACAGGTGTTCCCGATGTGACCACTTACAAAACCTCTTCTAGAAACCCTTTAATTGTGAATCAAAACACCATAGCCAATGCCTTTAATGGTTACGAAAAGTTTTACTTTCTTGGAGGAAGTGCGAACTGGGGTGAGATTCGCGGCATATTTAGCAATAACATTCCTGGCATTCATATTATGGAAGAGGGCAGCTATGAGTCCCCGGCTGTCGATGTTTGGGGGATTTCTGACTTAGACCTTTTTAAAGAAGCTAACCAATATTTATCAAAAAGCAAAAAGCCTTTTTTTGCAGTCATTCAAACCTCTGGTTTTCACCGTCCATATACAATCCCTGAGAACAGAGGAGACTTTCAGTTAAAAGAACTCTCTGAAGACATGGTAAAAAAATACGGGTTTGAGTCAGAGCAAGAGTACAATGCTCTGAGATTTGCTGATTATTCACTGGGGCAGTTTTTTAAGTGGGCTCAAAACCAAAGCTATTATGATAACACCTTATTTGTCATTACCGGCGACCATGGTTTACCTGACAACAAAGCCCATCATGTGCCCAAAGGCATACTCGCTCATAAGCTTGAGCGCTTTCATGTACCGTTGATTTTTTACGCTCCAAAACTTATTAAAAAGCCCCAAAGACTTGATACCATAGCCTCTGGCCCAGACATTTTACCCACTGTGGCCGGCATGACAGGACACAATTTTACCAACAGATCTATAGGTAGAAATTTGTTTGCGGATCAATACAAACGTTACGCTTTAACCTACGTCTATCACACAAACCCCAAAGAGTTTGCGATTATGGACAAAGAGTTTTTAGCTTATGGAAATGCCAAAACAGGCATTAGATCATTGTACAAATATCGCTCTGAAAGTCCTGAAGTAGACATCCAAGGTGAACATCCAGAAAAATTTAACTATATGAAACAGTTAGGTGAAGGTCTGCTTGAAACTTCTTATTATATGTTACATCACAACAAAAATGTTTTAACCCATCCAAAGGTGAGCATTAAAAGCTCTAATTAAAAAAAGTTAAAGCTCCACTTGTTGTTAAAAAAGATGGCGTATTTTTCTACGTAGTTGGCAATCCGGTGAGGACTGACAGGAGCCTGAGTGGAGCTTTCAGCGGCTTGCTGAACTCTATTTACAAAATCATTGTACTGAGTTTGTGCCTGTTTTAACTCTTTACCTTTTAAAAACTTCGGCAATTGAGTGACTGAAATCCCTGGATTGTACCAAGAAACGATCACCCACTTATTGATTTTTTCAGAGAAAAAATGATCCATATAAGTGATGGGAGCATCTATAAACCCCTTTTCAGTAAAAAACTCAATCATCTTTAATTTGGCTTTTAAATACCTGTCAAACTGCCCTGTGGTTCTAGCATCAATGAGCTTAACATTGACCACACCAACACCTGCCACTGCGGCATAGTTTTGCCCCACATTGCCTTTTCTCAGTTTATGGAAGGTCACGAAGCGTCCATCGGCATGAGGGATTTCAATTCTCTCTTCAGGTTTCAATTTATTATTAATATCTAACCAACGAAGATGAGAGCCCTCGCTCACATAGCCATGACTGGGATTTGAGTCGTAAAACCATTTTATTTTGTTTGATTCGTTTTCATTGAGCTTAATAGAGTTTTGAGAAGTAAAAAAGCTACTGCACTGTCTCCCATGCGCCTGAAACAGAGTAAACGTTGTTATAATGAAAATAAGCACCTTACCCATAGTGTCAATCTTAATCGATTTTGCTTTTCAATAAAACACAGTGCCCCTACTCTATAAAAGTTACAGTGTATTTTTAATATTTTTTATAGCAGGACAAGACTCTAGTTTAGACCCGCTTACGAAAGGAAGAATTATGATAAAAGCTCTTTTAGCACTCACATTGTGTTTTAGTTTAAATGCCATGGCTAAAAACCCTAAAGCTGAGATCAAAACCAGCATGGGGACCATCACAGCTGAGTTGTATAAAGATAAAGCCCCAGAAAGTGTTAAAAACTTTATGAGCTATGCAAAAGAAGGCTTTTTTAAAGACACCCTTTTTCACCGTGTGATTGATGGATTTATGGTTCAAGGAGGCGGTCTCACTGAAGACATGAGTAAGAAAAAAACCAAGGCTCCCATTAAAAATGAAGCCAACAATGGACTAAAGAATACTAAAGGCACCCTTGCCATGGCTCGCACTCAAGATCCAGACAGTGCTACCAGTCAGTTTTTTATCAACGTGAATGACAATGAGTTTTTAAATTACAAAAGCGCTTCAAGCCCTGGATATGCTGTTTTTGGCAAAGTCACAAAAGGTATGGATGTTGTAAATAAAATTAAATCTGTGAAGACTCATACAAAATCTGGTCGTCAGGATGTACCTGTAAAACCAATTAAAATTTTAGACGTTAAAATTATAGAATAATTTATTTGGGCTCAGTATTTTTTTTACTGAGCCTGGCTTTTTTAAAAAATTCAAAGCGATTAAACACAAACTTGATCCATAAAAAGCCAAGTAAAGAGCCAAGAAGTATCCCTGCTAGCACATCTGACACAAAATGCACTCCTACATACACGCGACTATAAGCAATCAGAACTGTTGTGATCACCGCAGGCCACATCAAAAATGGATAGAAAAAAGCCACAGTCATGGCAAGAGCTGTTGTGTTGGTGGCATGATTTGAAGGAAAGCTGGCACTTTTAGGACCATACTCAAGCCTCATTTCACTTTGTATGGACTCAATATGATGGGGCCTTGGCCTTTCTATAAACTCTTTTAACACTCGGTATGAAAAAGCGTCAGCAGAACCAACCACTAGTCCAATGGACAACAACACCTTCCCTACGTTCCACTTGCATTTATAAACCCAAAACACCAACAAAATTGAAAAACCAATTTTAAAAAAAAGTGTTTTATGAACATTGGTGAAAAAAACAAAAAACTCCGTTAGCCACGGATGAGTGAGTGTTTTATTGATCAGATCAAAAAGTGCTATTTCTAAACTCATAATATAATTCCTACTGATTTTAACTCGTTTAAGCTCAACTCCCCTTTATAGTGAGCATCACTAAAGGGTGTGTTTTTAACTTTAATTTCATTACCACTATTTATTGTATTAATTTGTTGAAGCAGTTTCTCAAAATAACTTTTTAACTCTTGAGGTTTTGAAATTAATGATTCAATTTTATGAATCACGTACATGGTTTTTACTCTTGGAATTTTAAACATCTTTTTATGCTCATAAGTTTTCTTCATCCAAGGAAGGCTTGCCAAACCAATAAACAAAGACCATGCACAAAATAAACGATAAGATTTTTGCTCAACCGGAATTGACTCAATATAAGCAAAACCACCTTCAGCATGGGTTTTAAGACTGGCTTCAACTTCAGCTCTATTAAAGATAAAGTGTCGATCTAACTTTTCATCATCTAGTTGATCTTTTAAAAGATTCACTTTTTGCAAAAAAAGTCCAAAGTGGTAAGCGTTTTTATAGATCTGTTTATTTGGGGCAAACTTAGGCTCAATAAAACCCACAAGCTTAGTCAGGAGCTCACCAACCACTCCTGCCACATAAAAACAATATCGATTCAGCTCTGGCATAGAGTTTAAATTAATCCCACGGCTGACTTGATATTTAGCCATGCCGTAACTCATAGTACTAACAAGCTCACGAATAGCTACTTTAACTTCACCAGGAAACATACTAAAATCATTGAATATTTCTCTGGCGTCCTGAACTAGTGATTTTTCAGACTCAGGAATGTTATCCGGAAAACTTTCACTCCAGGATTTGATGTCAGTCAATTCCCCCTGCAAAAGAGCATTAAAGACTTCAAATTGCTTTTGTTGCTGATTAAAGTTGCTCCACTGAGCGTCCTCAATAGTGTCTAGAAGTCGACAAATTAAATAAGAAGAGCTCACCCAACGACGGAGTGGTAACTCCAAGGTTTCAATACAAAAGGCAAAGCTTCTTGATACTTTATTAAGATGATTCTGATAAAATTCAATTTCTAACATATTTTCCCAATGTCTCTTTATTTAGCTCAAAAATCAATTGTTAACGGTTAGTTATTAGATAGAAGTTCGACTTTAAACGGCTTTAATTGATCTAAATGAACATCTCTTTGAGGAAAGGCGATTACAATCCCCTCTCTATTAAATTCTTCATCTATTTGAAACCTAATCTGACTTGAAATCTTTTTAAGCTCTAATACATTTTTAATTTGCGCATAAAAATACAGATCAAAAACCAATGAGTTATCTCCGAAGTCCTCAAAGATAACCACTGGAGCGGGGTGTTTTAAGACCAACTCTGTGTTTTTGGCCACTTGGTACATCAGCTCTTCCACCCTTTTAACAGGACTTCCATAGGCCACACCCACACGAACGGTACTCCTCACAACGGAGTCGCTTAGTGTCCAGTTTAAAACATTTTTTTCTAAAAATGAACTATTTGGAACTACTATGTGGGTGTTGTTGGCAGCTTTCACTCTTGTACTTCGAGGCCCAATATCTTCAATAAGTCCATAAAGCCCATCGACCTCAACCAGGTCACCTATTCGAATGGGCTGCTCCATCATCAGGATCATGCCACTCATAAAATTATTAACTATATTTTGCGAACCAAAACCCACACCAATTGCAAGAGCACCACTTAGCACCGTAAAAATAGTAATTGGTATATTTAAAAAACTAAGAACAAATAAAACAGAGAGCGCTAACAAGAAATAAAAAACCACTTTCTCTATCACTAGCCTTGTTGAGGTATCCCATTGCATTTTTGAAAATAATTTTTGTGCTAAAAATTGACTGATTTTTTTAGATAATTTGTAGAACACAAACAGTAAGGCAAAACCGATAATAATCTGTCCGATATCTATGTCATTTTTGTCTACCGTGAATAATTTAAATTCCCAGAATTTAAATACATAGGCCCAAATAGTCTTAAGTACGCTTATAACTTCTTCCATAACTCATTGTTGTACGAATCCTGACATGCGACCACAGACAACTCACTGCACCACAGAGATTAAATTGTGGTGATTTTTTGGTACTATCTTGGACCTAAGGCGGGCATTTTTTACTAAAATTTTTCAATTTTGAAGCAAATTTAAGCAGCAAAATTATCCACATGGACGGAAGTAAAATTCTTTAACAAAATCACCAATTTCCACTGCCATAATACAGCAATCATTGATATAAATGACTCATTGCCAACTTGATAAAAAAAGGAATCCAATTTGGAAGCGCAAGGCTATTTAAACCGTACAAATATGGAATACATTGATCAACTTTACGAACAGTATCAAAACTCTCCTGAAAACGTTGAGCCTCAGTGGAGAATGTTTTTTGAAGGCATGGAGTTTGGACAAAACCAAGCCCCATCAAAACAGCTTTCTGAAAAAGAACTGGATGTTTATCACCTGATCCGAAGATATCG
>JAKUPT010000027.1:0-27790 GCA_022450595.1 Bdellovibrionales bacterium | reverse complement strand
GGTCACTTAAAAGCAAACATTGATCCTTTGGAGTTAGATCAAAACACCACAAGCATGTTTGATTTAAATAACTTTAATCTTTCAGAAGCAGACTTGAATCAACGTTTTAAAGCCGGTCAATTCATCAACAAACCAAACGCAACTCTAAAAGAGATTATTGATTTTTTAGAAAAAGCTTACTGTGGAACTCTTACAGCCCAAGTGGCTGAGTGCTCACCAGATGTTCGCAAGTGGTTTTTAGAAGAGTTTGAAGATCGTGCTGATAGTTTTGTTCTTCAAAAAGAGGATAAAAAAAGAATTTATGAGCAACTGGCTCGCACTGAAAGCTTAGAAAAGTTTATTCACACACGCTATGTAGGAACCAAGCGCTTCTCCGTAGAAGGAGCCGACTCTATCATTCCAATGCTGGAACATATGGTTTGGAAGGGAACTGAGCTTTCTGTAGAAGAGATTGTCATTGGCATGGCTCATAGAGGACGTATTAATATCTTAGCCAACTTTATGGGAAAGGCTCTGGATTCTATTCTTGCAGAGTTTGAAGGTCACAGCCTTGAAGAAAAAAACTTTGAAGGCGATGTTAAGTATCACCTTGGTTACTCTTCAGATAAAGAAACTCCAAATGGCAACTGCCATATTTCGTTAGCTTTTAACCCCTCTCACCTTGAGGCCGTCAACCCAGTGGTTTTAGGTATGACTCGTGCTAAACAGCGAGTGCGTCAAGACACTGAAACTCGAAAAAAGGTCGCCCCAGTTTTACTTCATGGTGATGCGGCTTTTGCCGGACAAGGTGTTGTGACTGAAACATTCCAGTTGTCACAACTAAAAGGCTACACTGTTGGTGGAACAGTTCATGTAATTTTAAACAACCAAGTGGGATTTACCACTGACCCTGAAGATGCAAGGTCTACTCGTTATTCTTCTGACACAGCAAAAGTGATTAAAGCCCCTGTGCTGATGGTTAATGGTGATGATGTAGAAGCTTGTGTAAAAGCTATGGATATGGCTATTCGTTTTCGCCAAGAGTTTGGGCAAGATGTGGTGATTGATTTAATTTGTTACCGACGCTTTGGTCACAATGAAGGTGATGAGCCAGCTTTCACACAACCTATCATGTATAAAAAAATTAAAAAGCATCCAACAACACGAAATATTTATCTTCAAAAGTTGGATAACGAAAACTCTTTAAGCAAAAAAGATGGCGATGATTTTTATCAGCAAAAAATTGATAATCTGCAAAACATTTTAGATGAGGTTCGAAAAAATCCACCAAAAATGAAAGTGGATGCTTTTGGTGGCTTATGGAAAGGCTTAAGACGAGGCACGGCCGAAGACTTTGAAACATCAGCTAAAACATCTATTGAACACAAAAAACTACAGCCTGTTATTGATCTTTTAACCAGTGAACCAAAAGACTTTAACTTGAACTCAAAAGTGAAGCGCCTTATTGGTCAACGAAAAAAGATGATTGATGAAGACTCTATTGATTGGGGCTTAGCAGAACTTTTAAGTTATGGCTCAGTCATTCAAGAGGGCTACTCTGTTCGCTTATCTGGTCAAGACTGTAAACGCGGAACATTCACTCATAGACATGCCGTGTACTTTGATCAGGAGAGCAATGAGCAATACACTCCCCTTAAGCATGTCGATCCAGACAAAGAGTTTTGCATATATAACTCCAACCTTTCTGAAATGGCCGTGCTTGGATTTGAATACGGGAACTCTAGCTCTGACCCTACGTTTTTAACCATTTGGGAAGCACAGTTTGGTGACTTTGCCAATGGAGCACAAATTATTATTGATCAATTTATCACAAGTGCTGAAGTGAAATGGGGTCGAATGTCCGGCCTGACCATGCTTCTTCCTCATGGCTATGAAGGCCAAGGGCCTGAGCACTCATCAGCAAGACTGGAAAGATTCTTACAATCTTGTGCTCAAGAAAACATTCAGGTCTGTAACATCACAACTCCGGCCAACTTATTCCATGTGTTTAGAAGACAGATGCTAAGAGAGTTTAGAAAGCCCTTAGTGATTATGTCTCCAAAGTCACTTCTTCGTCATCCTAAGGTAATCTCTCCACTCAAAGATCTCACTGAAGGTAAGTTCAACGAGGTTTTGGATGATCCACTTTTAAATAACCCAGAAAAAGTTGAAACTCTGGTTCTATGTAGCGGTAAGGTTTATTATGACCTAGAAGCTGCAAGAGAAGAAAAAGGTAGCACAGACAAACTAGCTATTGTTCGTCTAGAGCAGCTCTACCCATTTCCAAACGCACAACTTGCTCCATTTATTAATGGCTTTGGAAAACTTAAAAGAATCATATGGTGCCAAGAGGAGCCTAGAAACATGGGAGCTTTATACTATGTAAGACCACATGTTGAAGCCTTGATTGACAACCTTGGGCTTAAAAAGATTGAATACAAAGCTATTAGTAGAAAAGACAGCGCTAGTCCTGCAACAGGTTCAGGCTACAGGCACAAACAAGAGCAACAAGAAATTATTGATCAAGTATTAAAGTATTTATAATAACAAAGGATAAGTATTGTGAAAGCAGAAGTAAAAGTCCCGGCCGTTGGAGAGTCCATCACTGAAGCAACTATTGCCGAGTGGAATAAATCATCTGGTGATTACGTAGAGCGTGATGAAGTTCTTTTAAGTTTAGAAACTGACAAAGCCAGTGTTGAGGTTGTTGCAGAAAATGCCGGTGTTTTAACAATTAAAGTTGAAGAAGGTGAAACTGTTGAAATTGGCGCGGTTGTAGGTGAAATTGACACTGACGCGAAAGCCCCTGCTGGCGGCGGAAGTGATTCCTCAAAAGAAGAAAAACAAGACAGCCAAAAAGAAGAGCAAGCTTCTGCAAAATCAAGCGATGACGAAAAAGCTCATCCTGATCTTCAAAAACACCTCTCCCCTGCTGTTGGCCGTGTGGTAGATGAAAAAGGTTTAGACCCAAGTCAAATTCAAGGATCAGGTCGCGGTGGACGCATCACTAAAGAAGATGCGATGAATGCCAAACCACAACAACAACAAAGTGCCTCTTCTGAAAAGCCAAAACCACAAACAGAGCTTCCCCAAGCATCTGGTGCGGGCTTAGAAGAGACAGTCACTCGTAAAAAAATGTCTACACTGAGAAAAACTATAGCCAACCGACTTGTGCAGTCTCAACAAACAGCGGCCATACTCACTACTTTTAATGAAATCGATATGACCAACCTTTTTGAAATGCGCAAAAAGTATAAAGACGACTTTAAAGAAAAGTACGGCACAAGCCTTGGCTTTATGGGCGTCTTTACAAAGGCTGTCGCGGAAGCCTTAAAAGAGTATCCTGAAGTGAATGCGCAAATTGATGGCGATGAAATTATTTACCACAACTACTGCCATGTGGGCATTGCTGTGGGAACACCAAAAGGCCTAGTGGTGCCTGTGGTTCGTCATGCTGATAAATTAACATTGGCTCAAGTAGAACAAAGCATTCGTCACTACGCCCTTAAAGCTCGTGATGGAAAAATCTCTATTGATGATATGAGTGGTGGAACATTTACTATCTCTAACGGTGGTGTTTTTGGCTCATTGATGTCCACACCTATCATCAACCCACCACAGACTGGTATTCTAGGAATGCACAAAGTGGAAGACCGCCCAATGGCGATCAATGGCCAAGTTGTGATTCGCCCAATGATGTATGTGGCATTAAGTTATGACCATAGAATCATTGATGGAGAGCAGTCTGTGAAGTTCTTAGTACGCGTAAAAGAATATGTTGAAGATCCAAATCGTCTGTTGTTGGGAGTTTAAACGATGAGTG
Organism: Bdellovibrionales bacterium; assembly: GCA_022450595.1. Taxonomy (GTDB): domain Bacteria; phylum Bdellovibrionota; class Bdellovibrionia; order Bdellovibrionales; family UBA1609; genus JAKUPT01. The sequence goes on along the minus strand of JAKUPT010000027.1, from coordinate 23,988 downwards.
AAGAAAAAAATTATGATTTAGTGATTATTGGTGGTGGACCGGCGGGATACACTGGAGCAACACGTGCTGCTCAACTGGGACTCAAGGTGGCTATTGTTGAAAAAAACAAAACCCTTGGTGGCACTTGTTTAAATGTGGGATGTATTCCTTCTAAAGCACTACTGGATTCCAGTGAGCATTTTCATATGGCTCAACATGAATTTGATCAACATGGTGTGGATGTTTCTGGTGTTAAGTTAAATCTTAAAAAAATGATGGAAAGAAAAGACAAGGTTGTCTCTGATCTTACAGGTGGCGTGTCTTACATCATGAAAAAAAATAAAGTGGACCACTACGTGGGGCTCGGAAAGCTTGTCGACGAAAACACTGTAGAGGTAAAAACCGACAAAGGCTCTGAAACCCTTAAAACCAAAAACATTATGCTCTCTACTGGCAGTGTCCCCAATGAACTCCCCTTTTTAAAGTTTGATGAAAAAATTGTGGTCTCCTCAACGGGAGCATTGAGCTTAGAAAAAGTTCCCAAAAAACTTTTAGTCATTGGTGCTGGTGTGATCGGCCTTGAGCTTGGCTCTGTATGGAACAGGCTTGGATCTGAAGTGACCGTGCTTGAGTTTTCTAAAAAGATCTGTGGGCCTATGGATGCCAAGTCTACTAAAAAACTACAACAAGTTTTAACTAAGCAAGGCTTAAACTTTATATTTGAAGCCAAGGCAAGTTCAGCAGACGTGAAAAAAGATGGCGTAAGCGTCACCTATGAAGACATGAAGAATAAAGAAGAAAAAACTATTGAAGCCGATGTGGTGCTTGTCGCTACAGGACGCAAAGCTTTTTCTGAAGGTTTAGGACTGGAAGAGCTTGGCATTGAAAAAGATCAAAGAGGCATGGTTAAAATCGATGAGCACTTTCGCACAAAGCATAAAAACATCTACGCCGTTGGCGATTTAGTCAGAGGCCCAATGCTAGCTCATAAGGCCGAAGAAGAAGGTGTTGCCGTGGCCGAAATCATTGCCACAGGTCGTGGGCATGTAAATTACGAAACTGTTCCTGGTGTGGTCTACACCTGGCCAGAACTGGCAAGTGTGGGAGCCACCGAAGAAGAATTAAAAGAGCGCGGAGTTAAATACAAAGCCGGTCAATTTCCATTCACAGCCAATGGCAGAGCCAAAGCCATGAACTCAACAGATGGTTTTGTTAAAGTGCTTGCCGATAGCACTACAGATAGAGTTTTAGGGGTGCATATTTTAGGCCCAAGAGCCTCTGACATTATCTCTGAAGCTGTGGTTTGCATGGAGTTTGGTGGATCTAGTGAAGATTTAGCTAGAAGCTTTCACGCTCACCCAACACTTCCGGAAGCCATACGTGAAGCGGCTCTGGATGTGGATAAGCGCGCAAGACAGTTTTAACATAAGCTTTAAGACTAAAGTTGCAATATTCATTATATAAATTGCCCCCACACACAATTCGTTAGAAAATATTTTATATTTGTGTGTGGAGGACCATTTGAAGTTTGCAAAAGATATCATGACAAAAAATCCAACCGTAGTTTTATCCAGCGACGATTTAAGACAAACCTCAAAACTTTTTGTAGACAAAAATATCTCTTCCGCCCCAGTGGAAAACCCCATGGGCGAGATTCTAGGTGTGCTTACTGAACTCAACCTTGCCCGAGCATTTATACGTAACTATAATGTAGATAACCCCATTAATAATAAAATCACAAACAACAAAGACCTCTTGGTTGAGGCCATTTCTGTTTACGACGATGCCACCATTATTGATGTCTTAAATGAAATATTAAATGCCCCACACCACAGAGTTTTGGTCAGAAACAAATCCGGTGAACTTGTAGGCATTATTGCCCCCAAAGACATTCTTTCAATTCTGCTTGGTGAGCAAAATAAATTCCATGATTTAAAAAACCAACTGGAAGAATCACACCATAATCTTAAAAAACTGGATGAAAAACTCAACGACCTTAAAGAGGTTTCTAAAAAATACCACAGCCTGTATAACGACGCCCCAATGATGATGCATTCGGTGGACTCAAAAGGCACCATTTTAATGGCCAACAAAATGATCCATGAAATACTGGGCTATAATGAGGGCGAACTGGTTGGAAAATCTTTAACCGACCTCTACTCCAAAGACATGCACGAGGAGGCTCTTAAAGGCCTTGAAAAGATCAAACAAAATGGATCTCACAATCATATTTACACTAGCATGGTAAAAAAAGGCGGCGAACAACTCCGCGTCGACATTGTTTCTAGCGCCTTAAGAGATAACGAAGGCCAGTTTGTCGCCACAATCTCAGCTACTCAACTTGTAGACTCTGAAAACCTATTAAGCGCCCTGAGTAATACACTTGATTAATTATTTTATGTTTACTTAGTGCCCGGTTTATATTTCAATCATTTTTTGTTGATAGTGCTATTCGAGACACGGCCTCCATGCCTCGCAGCTTGCGGTCCGTCGTGGACCGCTGAGGTCTCTCATAGCACTATCAACAAAAAATGATTGAAATATAAACTTAAACAGGTTTTTTGGTAGAGGTTTACTCTTAGGATATTAGTAATGAGTTATAAAGTACTTATAAACCTAGAGTTTGTCTTAAAAGACTTATTTTGTCTTTTGCAATAAGACGAGCTTTTTTAGCGCCCTCTTGGAGTATGTCTTCCACCTGTTGAGGGTTTTCACATAATTCATTGTATTTCTCTCTGAGGGGTGTGATTTCTTTATTTACAGCCTCAAATAAATGCTGCTTAGCCTCTCCCCAGCCAATGCCTTTTTCGTAAAGAGCTTTGAGCTCTGCAATTTCTTTCTCTGAGGCAAACTCTTTATAGAGGTGAAAAATAGTACTTGTACTTGGATCTTTCGGAGCCTCTGGAGGAAGAGAATCTGTGACAATCTTCATGATCAGTTTTCTTAATTTTTTTTCAGTTTCAAAAATTGGTATGGTATTGCCATAACTTTTACTCATCTTACGACCATCAAGACCTGGGATGGTTTTTACAGAGTCTTGAATGGAGGCCTTTGGAAGCTTCAAAAGTTCTTTTTTATAGTTATGATTAATTTTTTGAGCAATGTCTCTGGCAAACTCAACATGCTGAACCTGATCTTCACCCACAGGGACTGTGTCTGTATCAAATAACAAGATGTCAGCACTCATAAGTACTGGATACAGGTAAAGCCCCATGTTCACGCCAAAATCTAAATCCGATTTCCCGGCCTCTTGGTTTTCTTGCACTCGTGCCTTATAAGCATGAGCTCGGTTCATAAACCCTTTTGGAGTAAAACAAGAAAGTATCCAGCTAAGCTCAAAGATCTCAGGAATGTCAGACTGCCTATAAATAATCACCTTGTCAGGATCCAAACCACAAGCAAGCCATGTGGCCGCCACTTCAAAAGTCGCAGCTTTTAACTCTTCCGCCTTATGCATAGACGTCAAAGAGTGATAGTCTGCAATAAAGAGCAAAGTCCTTGTGTCTGAACTATTGGCTTGCTTCAAGGCTGGCATAATAGCCCCTAAGTAGTTTCCAATATGTGGTTTCCCGGTTGGTTTTATTCCTGTTAAAACAGTCTTCATCATTTATCCTTTAAAAACTTCATTATTAAGTCTGAACGAACCCACCCAAAAAATCAACACACACCAATCCCAAATACTAAACACTATAAAAAAATAAAATTATAAAAGTCTCTACTTTAAGTTTATTTATTCAATGATTTTCTGATTTGTGACCTGCGAGAGACCTCAGCGGTCCAGGACGGACCGCGAGCTGCGAGGCACGGATGCCGTGTCTCGAGCAGGTCACAAATCAGAAAATCATTGAATAAATAAACCAGGCACAATTTAACACACTCTAATCAAGGTAAAATTCAAAACAATCTTTTTTAACTCTATCAGTGAGCTATCTTCAGTAAAATCACTTAGAGTCTAACAAAGAATTTGCCTCTATATATTTCTAAAGTCAGAGCTCTTTAATTTCACTGGAATATTTAATAAATCTTGTAAAAAAAGAAGTTAAGTTTTAAAACAGACTAACGCACATAGTCCCAATAGTGTGTCCGTACCTTAGGAGTAAAGCATGAATCCTTGGCATATTGTGGAAATTGGTGAGAACGCACCGGAAGTGGTACAAGCGATTATTGAGGTGCCAAAAGGCTCAAAGAACAAGTATGAGTTGGACAAAAAAACCGGCATGATTCGAGTGGACCGTGTTTTATTCAGTTCAGTGCAGTATCCTGCAAACTACGGTTTTATTCCTCAAACTTACTGTGATGATAAAGACCCACTAGATATTTTAGTATTAGGGCAAGAGCCCGTGTACCCCTTAAGTATTATGGAGGCCATCCCCATTGGTGTGATGAAGATGATTGATCAGGGCGAAGGTGATGACAAAATCATTGCTGTTCACAAAAATGACCCTGAGTACAATATGTACAAAGACATTTCAGAGCTTCCCCCTCACCGCATGCAAGAGATCAAAAGGTTTTTCTTAGATTATAAACAGTTAGAGAAAAAACAAGTGCAAGTGGAAGACCTATTAGGTCATGAAGAGGCTATTAAAATTATTGTAGAATCTATTGCCCTTTATAAGTCAGAAATTCTACCAAAACTTTAAGGCTGAATATTAATGAGCTCTAAAGTTTTTTGTTTTGGCACAAAATAGTAGAGCTTTCCCCGCCCCTTGAGGCGACCAGCCACTTCTCCAGCTTCATAACCTCGGCCCCAAAACAGATCCACACGGCCAGGACCTCTTATAGCTCCCCCCGTATCTTGATCCACAACTAGTCTTGAGCTTTCAATATAACTGACTTCCTCTTCACCATTTTCAACAATCAATGGTTTTGGATACTTAAGAAATGCAAGAGCCCCCTTGGGGAAAATTCTAAAATCTGTGGCAATCGTTCTTCCATCCACCACCGGAGTTCCCATAAATGTTAAAGGTCTAGAATCTAAGGTTTGAAAAAATACATAGCTTGGATTTTTATTCATTAAGGCCTGTGCCTCTTCCGGTGAGAGTGATTGTAAGTGCTGGTAGATGGCCTGCATACTCATTTTTTCTTTAGGAATAATATCAAACAAAAATTTACCAACTGGCACATAGGGATGTCCATTTTGACCGGCGTAACCGACTTGGATTTCTTTACTTCCTAAGTCAATCGCGCCAGAGCCTTGAATTTGTAAAAAGAACGCGTCGGCTGGCTTTACATAAGCAATGATTTTTGCAGATTCTTTCAGGTGGTTAAGTTCATCAATTTCTTGCCGATCATAGTAAGGAACAACGTACTTACGCCCATTGCTCGATTCAAACAGTCGTCCTCTGAGAGTTTTTTGTCTGGACCAGGAATCTTCATTGGTAGAAAGGTAAGAATCAAAGTACTTGTTCAAATCAATGATCACCAAATCTTTAGGGTACTCATACAAGGGCTGCAAAAAGGGAGACTCAGGCTTTAACCGACCTTCAATCACAGGTTCATAGTAACCTGTCACGTACACGTCTCCCCAGCGCTTATCTCCATAGACTTCGTAGGCTTGAAAGTACTCTTTTATAATTTGCGAAAGATTTGGCTGCTCCTGCGAGGTGATTTCTGTAATCAGAATCTCTAAGGATTTTGCATAATCTGAGTTTTTAATGTCTACGGGCCCAAAGCTCATGATTCTTTCGGGGTTTTTATTTAAATGCTCAACATGGATCTTTAAGACCTCAACCAAACTTTCCATGGAGAGGTCATCTTGAATCTCTAGTGAGGATTTATGCTTACGAAGTGCCTCTTCAGGAGATTTAAGAGGAGATCTTGCACAACTTAAAACAAATACAGACAAAAAAAGTATCACTAAGCATTTCATTTTATCGCCTTTTATTAAAACCATAAGTTTGAGTTAAAAAAACAAGAAGTTTTTACATATACATTTATCCTACTATGTAGATGACTCGGCCTCAAATACAATTGTCACAATCGTTGAGGGGTCTGTTGATGAAATATTTGGGGTTTATTGCTATTCTATTACAGTGTCAGTTGGGTTTTGCCAATACTAACTTACCGGCTTTGCAGCCTGAAAAAAGTTACGAAAGCTATCTGGACATCACAAAACCAGAAGCCTTAGATTCACTAAAAGATGTTGTACAAAGTTTAAGCTTCTTAGAGAATCGAGCCTCAAAAGCTGAATCCCTAATAAACATTTTACGAGACGGAAAAGCCTCTCTCAATCAATGGACTAATTTTATTAACAGCTTCACACATGAGGCCGTTTACACAGATCGAGGCGTTCATTTAATAAATATCAAATATGTTCTTCAAGAAATTGCTGAAGAGGTTGAAAGAGCTTATAAACTAGCCCAACAAAACCATAGTCACTATTATTTAAAGCAAACCACACAAGCACATTTAGAGTATATGCGATTATTAAAGCACACCCATGAGCAGTTACAGCCGAATTCAGAGCTTTATAAAGACATTGATAAAGTTTCATTAGCGATTGCTACAGCCTTAGACAATAATATAGATGCTAATGATAAAAACCTCAAAAAAGCAGTCACGGAATATGCAAATCAATTAAGCCATTTAAAAAGAGAGATCATGTTTTTAAAGCTCAATTTAGATGAGGCCCATAGAACTCACACACGCAATGCTCAAGTGGAAATGCAACACACTTATTCCAGCATTAGAGACCGTGGAGAGTTTATAAATAAAGCGATAGCTGTCATACAGAACATGGCCAATATTGCTAAAGTGGCACTTAACCAAGGGGCTGATATCAGCTCAAATCAACTCATAGACCTAATTGATGAGTCTAAAAGGAATTTACGCCCGACTTACAATCAACTTATGCAGCTTCTGGATGTAGAAAACCTTATGAACTCAAGAAGCCTGTTAAGTCATGTTGATATTAAGCTTAAAAACACACTAATAACTCAAGCCGAGCTTTTAGACAGCTATCTTCAATCGTTACAGACTAATTTAAGATCAGGAGTCATTAATTCAAAACAGGTTGAAAATAAATATCACAGCTCCTTTTACACACAGATGCAGGCCCAGGCCGATTCCATTGTCAGCCTTAGATGTCAGATGCTTTTTTAATAAGTCACAGTGATGCAATGTGGCTAATAGGTGCCAACCCCTTTTTTGTGTAGCACAATACTTAAAAAGGGGATGTATGGACAACTTTAAACAACTCTACAATGAAGCTGACAAAAGGCTACAAGCTATTGATCCAATCATACGCTCTAAAGTCCTTATTGCGATTGAAAATGACATACAAAAACTAAAAGCCAACCATAGTGAACTCACGGAGCCACAGCTAATCACTAGGTGGCAAGAAGGGGCTGGCTTTAATCAAAAGCTTCTTACTTATTTAAAAGAGTATGGCATTCATCAAATCCCACAGCCAGAAAAGTCGCTTATTAAAACCATGGTCATTGCTTTTGCCGTTGTCGTGGTGAGCTTTTTTATTCTTATCGGTGTGATGTTTAGTTTAATGTCCCCAGTTTTAGAGTTTAACGACAAAGGCATTGCTCTTCTTGGCGGCCGCTTTCAAATCAGTAACGGCATCAATATGGATATTAAAACCTCACAAAACTCTTTTCAGGTTCGAAAAAACATAAGACAAGAACAAGGTAAAATTAATCTTTCAGAAAATAAAAACACATTTATCACTATAAACAAGGGTCACATTATTTTAAACAACACAGCCACTCAAGAACTAGTTTGGGAGTGTGTAAAGCCCGCCAGTGAAAACTATCAAGATCAAAACCTTAACCTAAGCTTAGGCGAAGACAACCAATGCCACTTGCATTTGCCTCAAAACAAAAACTACACCGTAAATATCAATCAAGGCTTAGTCAGTATCCATGACCCAAAATACAATTTAAATATGACGGTCAACCAAGGGCAAGTGCAGCTTAAACCCGATGAACTTCTAACTTACAAGTTTGATGTTCAAGTCATAGAAGGGGTCGCTGAGGTGTTTGAAGGACAAGAGCAAAACTTTGATTACAGCATTCAAATCAAAGTCAATGAGGGGATGATCACTCACTCTTATTAAAAACCATAAGACAGTCCAATGTATAACTCTCTTGGTTGCGAGTTATACCCAACAGCCCATTTAGAATTGGCGTCAAAGGCGTTTAAAATATTAAGGTAGCTATTTAAGTTTTTAGTGATTTGATACTTTAAATAAACATCCCACCGAATGTAGGCTGCAAGTTTGTTGTCCGCAAAATCAAATCTGTGGCCTATGTATTTGCCCTGTACTTGGTACTTAAAGCTTGCAAGCTTTCTCTCCAAGCCAAGCCCTAATACCCACTCAGGCCTTAGAGTTAAACGCTTGTTTGTTTCTAAATTCATTGAATCCCAATAATTTATAAAGGCTGTGAGTTGATAGGACCCAATCATGGAGACTGAGGACAACTCCATGCCCTCAATTTTAGCCCGCCCTATATTTAATAAGCCTTCATTTTGTTTGAACTGAATTAAATCTTTATAGTTATTTTTAAAATACAAAAGCTTAATCAAACTCAAGCTTGTTTGGTAACTCGTACCTAATTCAAAGTAGGTGTTTTTTTCGTCATTCAAAGAGCTGTTGCCAATTGAAGGCGTGTAGAGGTCAGACAAACTCGCCGCCTTAAAGCCTGAACTGAGTCTTGTCCAAACAGCCAATGAGTTCAATTGAATCATATACTCAGACTGGTAAACAAAACCCTGGGTGTTTTTAATGTCATAATATCTGAGTCCAAAATTTAAATTATGGTCTTTGAAAGGATTAAAATTTAATTTTGTCCAAGCTCCATAGTGCTGCTGTGACTTCTCTAGCTCAAGACTTGGCAGATCTGCCACCTCATTAAAGTAATCCAACCCAAAATCCAAGATGTCTTTAATATTTTTGGCTTTCAAATAAATTTGATGAGATTGGGCTTTATAAATTTCATCAATCAATTTACTAGACTCAGAGTCCGGCTGATTTACAGCATGTCTATGAAACTGCTGAAAGCTGACGCCCACAAAATAATGTTTTAAAAACTTTTTTTGCCAGTTGAAATGATAGCTTCTATCTTCACTGTAATAATTGGGATCATCTTGAGGGGCCGTAATATAATCGTCTAAATCACTTTTTTTATCACTCACTGTAATTCTAAAAACACCTGCATGATTTGATTTATAAGCTGCCTCTAATTGAGAGAGCCTCGAAGAATCCGCTTCATTCCCCTCCCCTTCAACCTCTGAGAGGCCCTCTGAGTTTAATCCAGTTATAGCCCATTCCAGTTTTTGCCCTTGAGACTGTAGTTTAAGTTGAGTGGTGTTAAAGCTTCCATACATAAAATCCGCTCTGTAAGACTATTGCGCCGAAAACTCTTGAGTCATATGGATCACACCGGCTAAGGCATCTGTGCCAAAATCAATACTCTCAGGCCACTGAATCACTTGAATGGAATCGGTCAGACCATGAAGACTGTCCCCATAATTAAAAACCCTAGAGGGAAGACTGGGGTCTGAGTTTCTGAAGTTATTTTTAAGATTTAAGATTTGGGAGCTTTGACTGCCTTGCAAAAAGACAGTGGAGTACCGCCCCACACCGGCATTTTTATTCACCACAATTTGATTTTGCTGCTGAAGGCTTTGCTCTGTGGTGAAGGTGCTCTCAAGCTCTAGTTGCTGCTTTGTCACCTTAGCCGAAGTTTTTAATTCTTCATAATTCAAAGGCCCAACATCTAATACAATCGTTTGAGAGGCGCGTGCCGACTTAAACTGGATTAAAATGATCAGAATCGAAATCAACAGAAGAAATGGGGTGTTTTTACTCATAACTTGAGACTCTTTGTCCAGTGCGTATACTGAAGTTTAATTAAATATGGGTACAATTGGTATCAAAGCTGCAAAATTGGCACAACAGAACTAGTGCTATTTAAAAAATGTATATGATGGAACTTGTGGATGCTGAACGCTCAAGCCCTTGAATCGACAAACTGTAAACAGTGTAATGAACCACTGAGCTCAAAACAAAAAGATTTTTGTTGTTGGGGCTGTAAAACCGTCTATCAAATCTTAAATCAAGACAGTGACTTTGAACTGATCAACCCCAGTCAAAAGTTAAAAGAAAACTATCAGTTTTTAGATGATCCACACTCCAACAAAAATTATATCAACGACTCTGGTGAATTAAGAGTCTATGTAGAAGGTATTCAGTGCACCAGTTGTCTATGGATCATTGAAAGCTTGCCGGAGTTCTCAAAAGACATTTACTCCTCAGAGCTGGATATGAGCCAAAACATTGTTACTGTAAAAGCAAAAAGCTTTTACAAAGCTCTACAACTTCTTGCAGCTCTTGGCTACTCCCCTCGCCCACTTAAAATTGAAGACCAAGCCGAAAAGCTGCTCTTAAAATCGCAAAAGAAATTGCTTTATAAAATTGCAGTGGCTGCCTTTTGTGGTGGAAATATTATGTTACTATCAAGCTCCATTTATTTTGGAGTGGAAGGTACCTTACTGCGTGTATTTGAAGTTTTAAGCTTGATCTTTGCCATTCCAGTGGTCACTTATAGCAGCACCCCGTTTTATTTAAACTTTTACAGGTCTCTAGTTTTAAAAAGAGCCAGCATTGATGCCCCCATCGTTGTGGCCATCTTGTTTGGCTTTTTACTTTCTAGCTGGAACTTAGTACTAGGCTCAACACATCACTACTTTGACTCTTTAAGTGCTCTCGTATTTTTACTACTTGTGAGTAGATATATACTTAGCAGAACCCAGCAAGGGGTTTTAAAGTTAAATCTTCTGGAAAACTTTATTAAGGACCAAAGACTCAGAAAGTATGATCCTGAAACCAAAAAATGGACATGGGTGCCCAATAAACTCATTTCAAAGGGAGACTTTATTTTGGTTTTAGCTGATGAAAAGCTCCCTGCCGATGGCCAAGTTGTAAGCCAAGCCATCAGTGTCAATCCTGCACTTTTAACAGGAGAGAGTCTTCCAAAAACATTAGTTAAAAGTGATTTGTGCTTTGCTGGAACAACCCTATTAAGCGACAAGGCCGTGATTAAGGTGACGAGCAAAGGGTCTGAAACACGTTTAGGTAGAACTCTAAATCAGGTGGAAAAGCAACTTCACAGCAAAACAAATTTATCTTTAAAAACAGACCACTGGGCTCAAAAGTTCACTTACTTTATACTGTCTTTAGGGGCTTTAAGCTTTTTAGGGTTTTCTTTTATCAATCCTCAAATGGCTATTGAAAGAACCCTGGCTTTAATTATTATTGCCTGCCCTTGCACATTGGCATTTATCTCTCCTCTTATTCAGTCGTTGTCTATTAAGTGGGCCGCCAGGTCTGGTTTTTTAATCAAATCGGCCTCGGCTTTTGAAAAGTTAGAAAATATTAAAAACATTGTGTTTGATAAAACAGGCACCCTGACCAAAGCCAACTTTAAAGTGATCAGCACCTCACGTGAGCTAACTGTCCTTGAAAAGCAGTTGATCTTTAACCTAGAAAGACAATCCGATCACCCGGTAGCTCGGGCGTTAGTGCAGTTTGTAGGACCACAAAATATAACCCAGATTATAGACTTTAAAGAAAGTTTAGGCGAAGGTGTGAGTGGTAGCTACAACTCAGAACATATAAAGATAAAAAAGATAATGTCTCATACTCACAGTGTCGGCTTTTTTAAAAATGATATTCTTGAATTTACCATCGAGCTTGGTGATGAGTTAAAAGACAATCTAAAAAACCAACTGCAGTGGCTTCAAAAACACTACAATCTTCATATTCTCTCAGGCGACAGACACCATATTGTGGAAAGCCTTGCAGATCAGCTTAATATCCCAGCCTCAAACATTCATTCCAATTTACTTCCTGAGCAAAAACAAAAAGTGATTCAAAGCTTGGATAAAGTCATGATGGTGGGAGATGGCGCCAATGACACTCTTGCTTTAGCATACTCCGATGTGAGTGTGGCCGTGAATGCGGCTGTAGACTCTGCTGTTCAAGCCAGTGACATTTACATTAATAAAGATAACTTGCAGTTAGAAAAACTCATGAAGATGTCAAATTACGTCGCAAAACTTATAAAGACAAACTTATTGATATCTCTTGTTTACAATGTAAGTCTTGGCAGTCTAGCTCTTATGGGATTTATTCATCCTCTATGGGCCGCGATTATTATGCCTATTAATACATTACTGGTATTAGGTTTTAATGTTTTCATGTTCTACAGAGGGAGAAAAGCACTATGAACATACTGGTGATCGTTATTCCTCTCGCGGTAATTATTGGACTGCTTTTTGTTGCTGGTTTTGTTTGGGCCGCCAAGAAAGGACAATTTGATGACCTTGTCTCGCCGGCACATAGAATTTTATTAGATGATTTAAAAGAAAATAAGAAAGAAAGTAAGAAAGGAAACAAAAAATGACCGCATCACAAGAAAAGGTGAAAGTACAATACGACGATCAAATTGTTCGTATGTTTTTTCACGCCACACTATTTTGGGCCTTCGCCGCTTTTACAGCCGGTGTATGGATAGCCTTTGAGCTGGCTGTCTGGCAACTCAACCTTAATACGGAATGGTTAACCTTTGGTCGATTAAGACCACTGCATACCAATGCGGCGATTTTTGCCTTTGCTGGTAACGCCATATTTGCAGGTATTTATCATTCTTCTCAAAGGCTTTTAAAAACTCGTATGTTTTCAGATATGCTATCCAAAATTCATTTTTGGGGATGGCAATTAATTATTTTAGCCGCAGCCATTACACTGCCTTTAGGCTTTACTCAATCCAAAGAGTACGCAGAGCTTGAGTGGCCCATTGATATTGCTGTGACTTTGATTTGGGTGATATTTGCCATTAACTTTTTTGGAACTCTCGCCCGTCGGCGTGAAAAGCATATGTATGTGGCGATTTGGTTTTATATTGCCACCATTGTGACCGTGGCAGTGCTTTATATTGTCAATAACATTGCTTTACCGACAAGTATTGCGCACAGCTATCCTGTGTACGCAGGGATTCAAGATGCTCTTGTGCAGTGGTGGTACGGACACAATGCTGTTGCCTTCTTTTTAACCACGCCATTTTTAGGACTAATGTATTATTATGTCCCTAAAGCTGCTAATCGTCCTGTATACAGTTATAGGTTATCCATTATACATTTTTGGGCTTTAATATTTATTTATATTTGGGCGGGACCTCACCACTTATTATACACGGCACTACCAGACTGGGCACAAACACTGGGAATGATATTCAGTATTATGCTTTGGGCTCCAAGTTGGGGTGGTATGATTAATGGTCTTTTGACACTAAGGGGTGCTTGGCACTTACTTAGAACAGACCCCGTCATAAAATTTATGGTAGCAGCCTTAACCTTTTATGGAATGGCAACCTTTGAGGGACCACTGTTATCTATAAAGTCAGTATCCGCGCTAGGACACTACACAGACTGGATTGTGGGACATGTTCATGCAGGAACACTTGGATGGAATGGCTTTTTAATATTTGCCATGATTTACTATTTAGTTCCTAAACTTTGGAAGACAGAGCTTTATAGTAAAAAGCTTGCGACCACTCACTTTTGGATTGGGCTACTTGGTACTCTTTTATATTACATCTCAATGGTGGTTGCCGGTATCACTCAAGGTGGAATGTGGAGAGCTGTGAATGAACAAGGTCAACTGGTTTATCCTGACTTTGTAGAGACTGTGACTCGAATTGTGCCTCTTTATTACGTAAGAGGTATCGGTGGCGCACTTTACTTAATAGGTTTTTTACTACTTCTTTATAACGTTTATAAATCTATTAGTATGGCCACAGAAAAACCAACGGATGAGGTGGCAGAAGTCATTAACACCAACGTTAAAAGTGAAGACATTGGCACCGGCCATAGAAAACTGGAAGGCATGGCCACAGCCTTTACAGTGCTCACTTTAATTGCGATTTTAGTGGGATCTGTAATTGAAATCATTCCTACACTATCTCTCCATAAGTATGTGAGAAACGATGTGCAAGTAGAACCGTGGACACCACTTGAGCTTGCAGGACGAGACATTTATGTGCGAGAGGGCTGTTACACTTGTCACTCTCAAATGATTCGAAAAATGCCTTCGGAAGTTTTAAGGTATGGTCCCGCCTCAACCATTGAAGAGTCTATGTACAACAGACCTTTCCAGTGGGGTTCAAAAAGAACAGGACCTGACCTTGCACGTGTGGGTGGAAAGTATCCAGTCACTTGGCACTATCGTCATATGATCAATCCAAGAGAAATTGTAAAAGACTCGATTATGCCGAACTACCCATGGCTTGCGACGGAAAAAATTGATTACTATGCATTAAGAAAAAAGCTCTCCATCATGAAATACTTAGGAGTGCCTTATGATGACGACACTGTAGCCAATGCCGATCTTGTAGCCGGAAGACAAGCTCAGGAGATTGCTGATGGTTTGATTGAGTTTGGTGCCCCTGAAGAGGTGCGAAACAAAGAGATCATCGCTTTGATTTCTTACCTTCAAGCCCTTGGCCAAAAAGGTGGACTCAGCGAAGAAGACAAAGAAGGAGGTTCTGAATGAAACAAGAAGGACTAAAGTTTTTTTCTGATATTTATTTAACGAACACAGCCCTTGTATTGTTTTTTCTTGTATTTCTTGGAGTCGGATTTTGGGTTTTCAGATCCGGCTCAAAAGAGCACTACAAACATATGTCACAACTTCCACTAAAAAAGGATGAGTCATGAGTGATACAGACAAAGATAAACTTACAGATCATGAATATGATGGAATTAAAGAATTAGATAACCCCTTACCAGGTTGGTGGCTTGCCACCTTTTATATCACAATTGTATTTTCAATTGTTTACTATGCCTACTACGAACTTGGCAGTGGCCCGAGTCTTGATCAAGAGCTTCAGACGAAGCTTGAAAAGATCGAGGAAAAGCAAAACCAAGCAGAAATGAAACAACCTGATCCCGGCAATGTGGACTACTCTCAGCTCCTAGCTGACAACGAAGCACTTGCCACGGGTAAGGATATCTACATGCAAAAGTGTGCGGCCTGCCATGGAGCACAAAACCAAGGTGTTATAGGTCCTAACTTAACAGACAATTATTGGTTGAATGGCAAAGGCACTATTGCTGACATTGCTCATGTGATTGTGGTGGGGGTTCCTGAAAATGGAATGCCTCCATGGAAGGGCATGATTAAAGATGAGGACATCCCAAAAGTGGCGGCCTACATAAAATCAAAAGTAGGCTCAAGCCCCGCAGGCGCTAAAGCGCCACAAGGAGAATTGATTGAGGAGTAACTTATGAGTCGTCACGAATTACCCAAAGAACGATTAGGAACATTGGATCCTAAGGGAAAACGCATCTTCCCACACCCCATGGCCGTTCGTGGCTTTTTTCGCAAATATAGAACCTATGTTTACTGGGCTCTGATTGCATTTTTTATGGTGCTACCATGGATAAAAATTGGCGGACACCAAGCTGTATTGATAGATATTCCCAACAGACAGTTTGCCTTTTTTGGCCTGACTTTTTGGGCCCATGATATTCCTTTGATCTTTTTTTTACTCGCAGGTGGTGCTTTAACATTAGCACTAGTCACCGCTGTTTGGGGCCGAGTCTGGTGCGGATGGGCCTGCCCACAGACTGTATTTATTGATGCGATATACAGAAAAGTAGAAACTTGGATTGAAGGCAGCCACACCAAGAGAATGAAGTTAGATCAAGCTCCATGGAGTAAAGAAAAGATTTTTAAAAAATCATTAAAATGGTTAGCTTATTTTATAATTTCAGCGCACATCGCTCACTCTTTTGCCGCTTACTTTGTGGGTGCCGAAGAACTACTTAAAATGAGTTTAATGGCCCCTACAGAAAACTGGACCACCTTTTTAATTGTGTTTTTTATCACAGCACTTTTAATGTTTGATTTTGGTTGGTTCAGAGAACAATTTTGCGTCATCATGTGCCCCTATGGAAGAATCCAAAGCGTGCTCATGGATGACGACTCTCTAGCTGTAGTCTATGACCCTAACCGTGGTGAGCCCAGAAAAGGTTATGTGCCAGAGGGTGAAACACAAGGTGACTGCATTAACTGCTTTAAGTGTGTGGCTGTTTGCCCTACGGGAATTGACATTCGCCGAGGCATTCAAATGGAGTGCATAGCTTGTACGGCTTGTATTGATGCCTGTGATGAGGTGATGGAAAAAGTTAAAAAACCAAAAGGACTTATTCGATATGACTCTGAAGGAGCTCTGTCTGGAAAACCAAAAAAGGTATGGAAACCCAGAACCTTTATTTATATAAGTTTAGTCATATTATCCTTTGTTGGTTTGTTTTATTTTATTTCTCAAAGAACCGATGTGCACTTACAAGTTTTAAGAACCTATGAAGAGCCTTACAAAAAAATCTCAGACAATGAATTAACTAATCACTTTAAAGTCCGACTTAAAAACCAACTGTTTGACCCGGTAAAAGTCAGCATTGAGTCCACATCAAAAGATATTGAGTTGATCGCTCCGATGTTCCCTCTAGAATTAGATCCTGGTGAAGACAGCACTCCACACTTTTTTGTGAAGTTTAAAGACCATTTGACTCAAGAAAGCGGCAAGCATTTAACTCCCGTTAAATTTAAAATCATCTCTAAAAATTCAGACTCTGAAATTTCAGAGCAAATAAGCCTTGTGGGGCCGATTAAAAAATGATGGATTGGACAAGCCCGCTGGTGCCTCTTAGTGTGTTTATTGCAAGCTTAATGGGAAGCACTCACTGCATTGGAATGTGCACTCCTTTTGTGCTTGCAAGCAGCCAGTCCGGGCTTAAAGGAATCATTGCCTATCATGTCTCAAGACTTGTTGGTTATATTTTACTCGCTCTTCCATTTCATTTTTTGATTCAGTCTTTTTCTGATTTTTCCTACTGGACTCACTTGATATCCGCACTTTTAATGGGAGGCCTTTTACTATTTATTGGCATTCAAGTTTTAAAAGGCAAAAGCTTTCACACCAACAGTAAGCTTTCAGTTAAAGTCTTTGGAAAAGTACATAAACTAAAAAACACCGCTCTAAAAAGCGCCCTGATCGGCCTCCTCACACCACTGCTCCCCTGCGGATGGCTCTACGCCTTTTTATTAGTGGCCGTTAGCCAACCAAGCCCTATAATGAGCCTTGTCTTTATTGTTATCTTTTGGTTAGGAACTCTCCCCGCCCTCAGCGTTGTCAGCTTCCTCGGTCAACAGAGCTTCCAGCACTTCCAAGGCAAAAAACGCCTAGCCCTCGGCATCCTTCTGATCGCCTTCGGCGCCCTCACCCTCTACCACCGCACACAACCCCTATTTCAAAACCCCGAAAAAATAAAACAAATCCTCTGCCTCTAACCTAACATTTTTACCAAAAACAAAGCCCTAATTCCCTTATCCCGTGCCAATCTTTTTTTGCATTGAACGAGGTTTTTTGCAAAGAATAGGGGTTCAAAAGCGAGTTCGGAGCGCAGGGCAAAGCCCGAGCACCGGTAGCTCCGTGCCAATCTTTTTTTGCACGGAACGAGGTTTTTTGCAGAGGATAGGGAGGCAAAAGCGAGTTCGGAGCGCAGGGCGAAGCCCGAGCACCGCTTGTCTGAGCTTTTGCCTCCCTATCCTCTGCAAAAAACCGGCTCCCACGCACTTTCAAAAAAAGATTAAACCTTTGTTTTGGAGGGCAAATAGTATAAAGTCTTAAAAAAAATCCCCAAAATAAAGGAAAGAAGCTAAATATGAGTCCTCAATTACGTAATATTGCTATTATTGCTCACGTGGATCACGGTAAAACAACCCTCGTCGACCACCTACTCAAACAGTCCGGAACATTTCAGGCCCACCAAGAGGTTGAAGATCGTATGATGGACTCCATGGATCTTGAAAGAGAGCGTGGAATCACTATTGCTGCAAAAAACGCCTCATTTATCTATAAAGATGTGAAAGTGAATATTGTAGATACCCCCGGTCACTCCGACTTCGGCGGCGAAGTGGAACGTATTTTAGACATGGTAGATGGCGCCATTTTATTGGTGGACTCTAGTGAGGGCCCTCTTCCTCAAACCCGTTTTGTGTTAAAAAAAGCACTAGAGAAGAACTTAAAGCTACTTTTATGCATTAACAAAATTGATCGTCCCGACTCAAGAATTAATGAGGTGGAAAACGAAACTTTTGATCTATTTATTGATCTTGATGCCACAGATGAACAAACCGAGTTTGAAACTATTTACGCCATTGCAAGAGATGGGATTGCCACTAAAGATCCAGAAAAGCTTACCAACTCATTAGAAGTTCTACTGGATTGGATCGTAGACAACATGCCAGCGCCTAATGTGGTACAAGATGCCCCTCTGCAAATGATGATTTCTAATATTAGTTATAATAACTTTGTCGGAAGACTTGCTATTGGACGTGTAAGAGCCGGTAGTATGAAAGTAGGAGATCAAGTTTTAATCTCTCAAGAAAACAAAGACAACAAATTTAAAATCACAGCTTTATTTCAATACAAAGCCAGTGAACTTTTGCCTGTGGATGAAATACACGCAGGTGACATTGCCGTAGTTGCCGGTTTTGAAGACATTTATATTGGTGACACCATTACAAGCCTTGAAAACCCACAACCACTTCCAAGAATCAAAGTCGATGAACCAACAGTTGGTGTTATGATCTCTATCAATGATGGTCCTTTTGCAGGCCTTGATGGGAAAATGGTTACTAGTAGAAAAGTTAAAGAGCGTTTAGATAAAGAGCTTCTTCATAACGTGGCTTTAAAACTTGAAGATACTGCCAGTACTGATACCTGGAAATTACTTGCCAGAGGGGAACTTCAGATCGCAGTCCTTGCTGAACAAATGCGTCGTGAAGGTTATGAGTTTTTAATCAGTAAACCTCAAGTGGTATTCAAAGAAGAAAACGGCAAAAAAATGGAGCCCATGGAAGAAGTAGTTGTAGATGTGGAAGAGGCCTACATGGGAACTGTGACTGAAAAGCTTGGAAAGAGAAAAGGTATTTTAACAGGCATGGACAACAAGGGTTCAGGCCGTGTTCGATCTGTATTCAGAATTCCATCCCGAGGACTTATTGGTTATCGTTCCGAATTTTTAACTGACACAAGAGGAACTGGCCTTCTTAATACCTATTATGGTGGCTACGAAGAGTACAAAGGCGACATTCAAGGCCGAAACACAGGCTCTATGATTTCGGATAGAAAAGGAAAAGCCACAAGTTATGCTTTAGCTAACCTTGAGGATCGTGGAAAGTTTTTTATCAAACCTGGAACTGAAGTTTATCAAGGTATGATTGTTGGCGAACACAACAAAAGCAACAACCTAGAAGTGAACCTCACCAGAGAAAAGAAGCTTACCAACGTACGTGCATCAGGCACTGATGAAAACGTCAAACTGGCTCCTGTTCAACCAATCAGCATTGAACGAGCTTTAGAGTGGATCAATGATGATGAATTGATCGAGATTACACCAAATAACGTAAGACTCAGATCTCGTTATTTAGATCCAAACCTAAGACGTCAGCACGAAAAAAAGCAAAAATCTTAATTTTTTTTTTAAAGAGCTTACTTTTTAAGTAAGCTCTTTTTTATGGAATTTTAATAGTTTTGATGATTTGATTTTCAGCATTAAATATAAAAAGATACTTACCCCTTATACTCATATTGTCTTTAAATTTAACCAACACCTCTATTTCATTATTCGTCCATGTCAGTGATGGCAATATACTTAAATCCACATTGTCTTCATACAAAGCCTTACTTCCCACCTCTACTCTTGAAGCCGCATTGGGGCCAATAGCCATATACAGATCATCATAAACACCACCGGTATTCGTTTGATTGTTTCCGTACCATCCAGGAAGATTAAAATAATTCCATTTTGTTGATGTGGAATTTGAGGACTCCTCGTTAAATACAGGCTTGTTATACTCTTTGTTAAATGTGGAGCCAATTTTATCACTTGTCATTTGAAACCAAGTATAA
This sequence comes from Bdellovibrionales bacterium, assembly GCA_022450595.1. Taxonomy (GTDB): domain Bacteria; phylum Bdellovibrionota; class Bdellovibrionia; order Bdellovibrionales; family UBA1609; genus JAKUPT01. Next base: position 4,018 of record JAKUPT010000027.1, on the reverse strand, counting down.
CCATCTGTTAAAGGTTTTTGTGGATCTGCTTTTAACCAAGCCGTCATACGATTAAAACCATTTAAATCAAACAGCTCATCAAGACCTCCAACCCATCCAATACCATCGGTGTTTCCTCCAATTTGAAGAGCTTCTGCCTGACCATTTGTGGGAATACATAAGTCGGCTTTTCCGTCTTCATGTCCAAAGCCATTTTTTCCATCCATAAGCCATGAAAACTTCCAATGGCTAGCGGTTCCGAACTCTCCGATTTGATTGGCTCCGGAGAAGTTTTTGCCTGGAGGAACGGCGACTTGGTAAGAAATAAACACCTGCTGGGAGTCTTCAAACTCTAAACCTAACTGTGTTCTTTTGGCACCATAAATGCTGTCTGGATTCAAATCATCACTCATGGAGTAGGAGGTGCCGGAATAGCCATAACTGTGATACCTTGGTTTAAATCTTTCGGCTTTATGGCTCCACTGCCCTATGACTGGAGAGTTTAAAGCAATTTCTTGTTCTGGAATGCCACTGAAGTCATCATAGATAATCACCTTAGGGCCAACACCAAAATTTTGTCCTGTGATAGTCAATTTTTGACCACTCTCCAATGAACCTTGCAATACTATATCTCCCACTGGCTGTTGGATTTCGTTATTTTCGCCAATTGACTCATCAGGTTCAATAACACTTGGTTGATTTAAAGACTGAATTTGGGATGTCTTAAATTCACCAGAACAGTTATTAAAAGTTAAAAGAAGTGTGCTCATTAAAAGTATTAATGGCAGGAAAAGGGCTTTTCTCATCTCTTAATTATAGACTGAAACCAAAAACACATACAGCATGAATAACAAGCTGTATCACATTGAGACAAAAATAGCCTTTCTAATACAAATCAAACTAACATTATAAAATTAAAAGTTTTACCCTTTGCTAAAAAGGAAAAAAAATGAAATTTAAGCCCACGGCCTCGCAGCTAAAAAAACTGTACTTCTGGCGCAGATCCACCTTTATGGTGATGTTGATTGGATATGTTGGTTACTACATGGTGAGAAAAAATCTTTCTGCCGCATTTCCTTTACTTGAAAAAGAGTTTCAATTTTCTAATGCCGATCTTGGGCTTATTGCACTCAGCTCCGAGATTGCCTATGCGGTGGGGAAATTTATCAATGGACCACTGGCGGACCGATTTGGTGGCAGACGTTTTTTCCTACTAGGAATGTTTGGAGCCATTGTTTTTAATTTACTCTTCACTCAATTTGGCTCCTTGGTTTGGTTTGCAGTTATTTGGTGTGGCGCTAGGTTTTTTCTATCCATGGGCTGGGGCGGGATCGCCAAAACCATTGGTGCTTGGTATGAGCCGGAGAAAAATGGAACTGTGATGGGACTGATCAGTTTGAACTTTCAGTTTGGAGGAGTTGTCGCCACACTCTTTGCGGGTTGGGTGGTGAGCCTTGGAGCTGGTTGGCAGGGCGTGTTTATTTACCCAGCGGCTGTGGTGAGTGTTATTTTTGTTTACTCCTATTTTTTCTCAAAGTCCTCTGCGCAAGATGTGTTTCCGGGTGTGCAGTTTCCCATCACTGAAAAAAGGGCTATTTTAGATGGTCACGCAAAAGAGGACCATGAAGACATTAAAGAGCATCCTCTTGTTATTATTAAAAAGCTCTCAAAGCTTCGTATATTTCAAATTCTTCTTTTATTTAGTTTTTTAACCACCTATTTGCGTTCTATATTCTTTTTTTGGACACCAAAACTTTTGTATGATCTTGGGCTTGGTGCCTCTTCGGCTATTTTTAAGTCTGCACTTTTTCCAGCCCTTGGTTGCATTGGAACTATATTTATTGGTTGGTACACCGATCGCTACGCTAAAAATGGCGACCGCGCTAAAATGATGTGGCTGATGCTTTTAGGACTGACGGCAAGCCTTGTGGCCATTAGCTTTTTGGCGAAAAACCCGGCAGAAAATATGGACAGCATTGTGATCTTACTTGGGGCCAGTGGCTTCTTTTTATTGGGTCCCTACTCTATGAGCAGTGGTTGCCTTACACTTGATATTGCCGGCCACAAGGGGGCTGGCAGTTGCACAGGAATCATTGATGGCATAGGCTATTTAGGTGGGGCTTTGTCAGTATGGATGGCAGGCCGGCTTTCTGATGAATTAGGCTGGAGTCAGGTGTTTGTTTTACTTGCAGGCTTTGCTGCCCTTTCCATGTTTGCAGCCATGCTTATGAGTCGTCACTATAAAAAAGAGGCCAAGTATATGGGAGTGAAATCATGAAGATTTTTGTGTTAGCATTAGTACTACTAACAATGACAACCGGAGAGGCAAAAGTGAAAGTACATGGACATAGAGGTGCTAGAGCCATACTTCCTGAAAACACACTTGTTGGCTTTGAGTATGCTTTAAAAATTGGAGTCGATGTTCTTGAAATGGACTTAGCGGTCACAAAAGACAACCACCTGGTGGTGTCTCATGACCCATACATCAACTCTGATATCTGCTTAGACTCAGAAGGTAAAAAGCCTAAAGAAAATACCATGATTCGCTCATTGAGTTTAAAACAAGTAAAGTCCTATGACTGCGGCAGCGTTAAAAACAAAAGATTTCCAAAACAAAAAACCATTAAAGGCGAAAAGATTCCTACACTAGATGAAGTCTTTAAAATGGTGAAAGCCTCAAAACACAATAAAGACGTAGAGTTTAATATTGAAACTAAAATTTTCCCAGCTCACCCAGAAATCACTCCCACTCCAGAGGAGTTTTCAAAGTTAGTTGTTGAGTTGGTACAAAAACACAAACTGCAAAAAAGAACCATTATTCAGTCTTTTGACTATAGAACACTTATTGAAGTCAAAAAATTAGATGCTAGTATTAGAACCTCTCAGCTCACCTATGCCAATTTGCTAGACTCGGTGGCTGTGGTCAATGCCTCAAAAGCTGACATACTTTCTCCCCACTATGAATGGATTACTGCTAGTGAAGTTAAAAGACTTCATCAAAATAAATTACAAGTAGCCCCATGGACCGCCAATGATCCCAAGGTTTGGCAAAAACTTGTTGAGATGAATGTTGATGCCATCATTACAGATGACCCAGAGGCTTTGATTAAGTTTTTAAAATCACAAGACTAAAGACCAATAGACCAAATGATAGTTTTCGAGGAAGACTTAAACTCTTTAACCAGAGCACTCAGGTCCGATGTCAGTTATCCGATAAATAGTCTATGGATAACAAGCAGCCAAATTTTCTATGGGATTATATATTTACCTCAAAAGACAACAATAAAAAGTTTGATCTTTTTAGTTTCTTAAAAGAAATACCTTTTTTTGAGGGACTCACCAACAGACAACTAAAGTCTCTGAGCCTTATGATTCACGAAAGGCATTATCAAGAAAACGAATTTTTGTTCGAATACGGTCACCCTGGCGCTGCCCTATTTATTATCGTCAAAGGCGACGTGTCCATTGAAGTGCCAACCGATGAAGGCATGACTCAGGTGACAAACTTAACTGAAAAAACATTTCTTGGAGAACTGGCACTTATTACTAATGAGCCCAGAACAGCCAGTGCAAGAGCACTTGTACCAACGAAAAGCCTGGCACTTTTTAGAAATGACTTGGCAGAGCTTGTAAACTCGGAACCTGAAATTGCCAGTCATATATACAAATCTTTATCTCAAATAGTTGGGAAAAGACTTATTGAAACCACAAAAATGATCAATAAGCTTAAAAAAAGGAATGAGAATCATGAGCTTAAAAAGTCTGCATGATCCTCAAAGAAAAAAGCGAGCCATCATTGTTTACTCTATAAGCTTGATCTTATTGGCCAGTTTAAGTGTATATCTACTGTGGTCTCTTCGTTCATTACTACTGCCCTTTATTGTTTGAGGATTGCTCGCTTATGTGTGTAAACCTTTACTACAAAAATTTAAATACTCATGGCTCCCTGAGCCAATACGACTGTTTATCTTATTAAGCCTTATTATTGGTACAATTTTTTACGTCACGCGTATTATTAAATATCAAATAACCACATAAA